>JBOGVU010000060.1:0-16080 GCA_050692915.1 Actinomycetota bacterium
GGTCCGGGTGCTTGGCTGAGGCGCCGCACGAGCCGGTCCTGGTGACGGAGGTGGTGGAGCTGTTGTCTGGCGCTGAGACCGTGGTCGACCTGACGGTCGGGGCGGGAGGTCATGCTCGCGCCCTCCTCGACGCCGGCGTCGGCCGGGTGGTCGGGATCGATCGCGACGAACGGGCCCTAGAGGAGGCCCGGGCCCGTCTGGCCGGTCTGGGGGCCCGGTTCCGGGCCGTGAAAGGCCGGTTCTCGGAGGTGCTCGAGGTGGCGGAGGAGGCCGGCGTCCGAGAGGCCGGCGGCGTCCTCTACGACCTCGGGGTGTCCTCCCTCCAGCTGGACCTGTCGGAGCGCGGGTTCTCCTACCGCGCCGAGGGACCCCTCGACATGCGCATGGGAGAGGGAGACCTCACCGCCGCCGACGTGGTCAACACCTACCCCGAGCCCGAGCTGGCGCGCGTGATCCGCGAGTACGGTGAGGAGCGGTTCGCCGGCCGGGTCGCCCGGGCGATCATCAGGGCCCGGGAGCGCGCGCCGCTCGAGACGACCCGCGAGCTTGCCGCAGTGGTCGCGGCCGCCGTGCCCAGGCGTCGCGGGGGACCTCATCCGGCTCGCCGCACGTTTCAGGCGATCCGGATTGAGGTCAACGGGGAGCTCGAGGAGCTGGCCGCCTCCCTTCCCCGGGCGGTCCAGCTCCTCGCCCCCGTCGGACGCATCGTGGTCATCTCGTACCACTCCCTGGAAGACCGTGTGGTCAAGAGGTCCTTCCTGGATGACGAGCGGCTCGAGGTCCTGACGAAGAAGCCGGTCCGGGCGTCGAAGGCCGAGGCCGAGCGCAACCCCCGTGCCCGGAGCGCGAAGCTTCGGGCTGCCGAGCGGAGGGCGGCCTAGTGGCCGTGGCGGCACGACGCGCCGAGGCCCTTCCCCGGCCGACACGGCCACCGCGTCCCCGCCGGCCGGCCGCGGTTCGACGGCTGCCCCGACGGAGGGGCCGACGGATCCCGTTCCTTCTGGTCGCCGGGCTGGTCGTGACTGCGATGCTGATCGTGCTGGCCAGTGCTCAGGCGATCGTGGCCCAGGGAGCGTTCCAGCTGTCGGATCTCTCCGACCGGGCCCAGCAGCTCGAGGCGGAGGCCGATCGGCTTCGTCTCCGGGTGGCCCGCCTGTCCACCCCCGACCGCATCGCGGCCGCCGGCCGCCGGGCGGGCCTGGCCTCGCCGACCCAGGTCGAGATCCTCGGGGACCCGACCCCGTGAAAGGACCGCCGGGGGCCCGGGTGATCGGGCTGTTCGCGGTCATGGCGCTTTCCCTGTCCGCCCTGGCCGGACGACTGGTGCTCCTCCAGGTGCGCGACGGCGCCACGTACGAGGCCCTGGCGATGGAGCAGCGGGTCCGCAGGATCGCCCTCCCGGCGGAGCGCGGCACGATCTACGACCGCTCGATGCACGAGCTGGCGCTGTCGCTCCCGGCGAAGGCGATCTTCGCGGACCCTGCGCTGGTCCAGGATCCCGCGGGAACGACCGCCCGGCTGTCCGAGATCCTCGACGTCCGCCCGGCGGACCTGCGACGGTCGCTGACGGCCGAGTCGCGGTTCGAGTACCTGGCTCGGGCGGTCGACCTGGCGGCGGCGAACCGCGTGGCCCGGCTGGACCTCCCGGGGATCGGGTTCATCGACGAGCCGAAGCGGACCTACCCCGGCGGCGGGCTGGCCGCCCAGGTGCTCGGCTTCGTTGGGGTGGATGGCGCCGGCCTGGCGGGCCTGGAGCTTCAGTGGGACGGGGTGCTGGCGGGGCGGGCCGGTCGGATGCTCGTGGAGCAGGATCCCGACGGCCTGTCGATCCCCCAGGGCCGCCTCGAGGTGGAGGAGCCCCGACGGGGGCGGGACCTGGTGCTGACGATCGACAAGGACCTCCAGTACTTCACGGAGCGGGCACTGGCCGGGGCGGTCGAGCAGAACGGGGCCCTGGGCGGCACGGTGATCGTCCTGGAGCCCTCGACGGGCGATGTGCTGGCCATGGCCACGAACCCCGCGTTCGACGCGAACGCGTTCAGCGAAGCGCCGGCCTTCGTGACCAGAAACCGGGGGGTCACCGATGTGTACGAGCCGGGGTCGGTGAACAAGGTGATCACGGCCTCGGCCGCCCTGGAGGAGGGTGTGATGGGGATCCGGGAGCCGCTGTGGGTGCCGCCCCGCTACCAGGTGGGCGACAAGGTCTTCACCGAGGCCCACCCACGCCCTGCCATGTCGATGACGCTGACGGACATCATCTCCCAATCCAGCAACATCGGGACGATCATGACGGCCCAGCGGCTGGGCAGCGAACGGCTCGACGACTACCTTCGCGACTTCGGCTTCGGGGTGGAAACCGGGATCCGGTTCCCGGGAGAGTCCGACGGCATCCTGATGCCGGAGGAGGAGTGGTGGACGACCTCGATGGGGACGATCCCGATCGGGCAGGGGATCGCGGTGACGCCCCTCCAGATGGCCTCGGTGTACGCGACCGTGGCGAACGATGGCGTTCGGCTGGCTCCACGGTTGGTCCGGGGCACCGTCGAGGGGGACGACGTCCGGGAGCAGGACCCCCTGGTGCGCGAGCGGGTCGTTTCGACGCGGACGGCTCGGCTCGTCACCAGGATGCTGGCCGATGCTGTGGCCTCGGGGACGGGTCAGGAGGCGCAGATCCCCGGGTACTGGGTGGCCGGCAAGACCGGGACCGCCCGCAAGCCGCTCCAGGACGCGCTCGGCTACAGCGAGGAGTACGTGGCGTCGTTCATCGGCTTCGCCCCGGCCCGTGACCCAGCGGTGGTGGTCGCGGCCATCATCGACGAACCGGACACCGTGTACGGGGGGGTGGCCGCCGCCCCGCTGTTCCGAGAGGTGGCGGAGTTCGGGCTGGCGCACCTGCGGGTGCCGACGGCCGAGCCGCCGCCCCGGCTGCCGTCGCTGGTGCGGGGATGAGGGGCGCCGCCCAGGCGCTAGAATCCCTGGCACCGGGGCCCGACGGACGGGTCTCGAACACCATCCCTGATATGCCGGCGGAGCTCCCCCCGCTCCAAGAACTGCTCGAACGGGCCCCACGTGCCGAGGTCGTGGGGGACCCTCGCGTTCCCATCGCCGGCATCGCGTACCGCTCGGCCGAGGTCCGACCCGGGTGGCTGTTCTTCAGCGTGCCGGGGGCCACCGTCGACGGGCACGCGTTCGCCCCCGACGCCGCCGGGGCCGGCGCAGTCGCGGTGGTCGCCGAGCGACGCCTCGAGCTCCCCGACGGCGTGATTCAGGTGCTGGTGCCCTCGGTGCGGGAGGCCATGGGCCCCATCGCCGCCGCCTTCTACCGCCACCCTGCAGAGGCCATGACCGTGGTCGGGATCACGGGAACCAACGGGAAGACCACCACGACGTACCTACTGGAACAGGTGTTCCGGGAGGCGGGGATGGCCCCGGGGGTGATCGGCACGACAGGCGTCAGGGTGGACGGGCGGCCGGAGCCGTTCGATCGGACCACCCCGGAGGCCCCCGACCTCCACCGGCTCCTGGCCGGCATGCGCGATGGAGGGATCGGGGCGGTGGCCATGGAGGTGTCCTCGCACGGGCTCGACCAGCATCGCGTCGGCGGCATGCGCTTCGACTGCGCGGTGTTCACGAACCTTTCCCAGGACCATCTCGATTACCACGGCACGTTGGAGGCTTACCTCCGGGCCAAGGCGATGCTGTTCACTCCCGCCATGGCTGCCCGCGCCGCGGTGAACCACGACTCCCCCGAGGGCCGGTCGCTCATCCGGGACGACCTCCCCACCGTGACGTACGGGCTCGGTGCGGGGGCCGACCTCCGGGCCACCGACGTGACGCTCTCCGCGGAGGGGCTCTCGTTCCGGGTCGACGGGCTGGAGGTTTCCTCCCGGCTGCGCGGGGCGTTCAACGGGCACAACTGCCTGGCCGCGCTGGCCGCGGCTCGCCAGGTGGGGATCGACGACAACGCGGCGATCCGCGGCATCGGGGCGGTCTCGGGCGTCCCCGGCCGGATGGAGCCGATCGAGGCCGGCCAGCCGTTCCAGGTGGTGGTCGACTACGCCCACACCCCTGACTCGCTCGACAACGTGCTGCGCGCCGCTCGCCCGCTGGCCGAGGGGAACCGGATCATCGCGGTGTTCGGCTGCGGGGGAGATCGCGACCGCGGCAAGCGGCCACTGATGGGAGAGGCGGCCACGCGTCTGGCCGATCTCACCGTGATCACCAGCGACAACCCCCGGTCGGAGCCCCCCGAGGACGTCATCGCCGAGATCGTCCCCGGCGCCGAGCGAGGGGGCGGGCCGTTCGAGGTGGAACCGGACCGCCGCGAGGCGATCCGCCGGGCGATCCGGGCCGCCGGCCCCGGCGACGTCGTTGTGATCGCCGGCAAGGGCCACGAGACCGGGCAGGAGTTCGCCACCCGCACCATCCCCTTCGATGACCGCGTCGTGGCCCGCCAGGAGCTGGACGCGCTCCGGGAGGGGGCCCGATGAGGAGGCAGCTCTCCTCCGTGGCTGGAGCCGCCGCCGGCCGTCTCGACGGCCCCGACGCCACGGTGACCGGCGTGGCGTCCGACAGCAGATCGGTCCGGCCCGGAGACCTGTTCGTGGCGGTCTCGGGAGAGCGGGTCGACGGGCACGACCACGTGGACGCCGCGCTCGGGGCCGGCGCCGCCGGGGCGCTGGTGTCCTCGGACGCCCGGTTCGCCGGGACGGTCGTCCGGGTAGCCGACACGCGGGAGGCCCTGCTGCGGCTGGCCGCCGACGAGCGGACCGGCTCGGAGGCCGAAGTGATCGGCATCACCGGGTCCACGGGAAAGACCTCGGTGAAGGACCTCACGGCCGCCGTGCTGGCCACCCGGTTCCGGGTCCACGCCAGCCCCCGGTCGTTCAACACGGAGATCGGGGTGCCGCTGACGCTGCTCAACGCCCCTCCCGACACCGAGGTCGTGGTGTGCGAGATGGGCAGTCGGGGCCCGGGTCACATCGCGAGACTGTGCGAGGTGGCCCGCCCGGGCGTCGGGGTGGTCACCAACGTGGGCCCGGCGCACCTCGAGATGTTCGGCTCGGTCGATGCGGTGGCCGACGCCAAGGCCGAGCTCGTGGAGGCGCTCCCCGAGAGCGGCACGGCGGTCCTGAACGCGGACGACCCCAGGGTCTCGGCGTTCGACGCCCGGACCCGAGCCGGGGTCCTTCGGTTCGGCACCGGTCCGAACGCCGATGTGCGTGGGGAGGAGCTGAGGCTCGACCCTTCGGGCCTGGCCTCGTTCACCCTCCGGACCCCCGGCGGCACGGAGCGCGTCCAGCTCGCGGTTCCCGGCGAGCACATGGCCTGGAACGCGTTGGCCGCGGCAGCGGCCGGCGTGGCAGTCGGCCTCACGGCGGGCGAGTGCGCCACCGGCCTGAAGGAGGCCCGGGTGTCGTCATGGCGCATGGAGATCACCGAGGGGCCGGACGGGATCTTCATCCTGAACGACGCGTACAACGCGAACCCGACATCAGTGGCCGCGGCCCTGAAGGCGGCCCGGTGGATCGCAGGCCGGCACCGGTGTGTGGCCGTGCTGGGGCCCATGGCGGAGCTCGGGGCGGCCTCGGCCGAGGAGCACGAACGGGTGGGCGAACTGGCCGCGCGCCTGGGGATCGACTACCTCGTGGTAGTGGGGGAGGAGGCCCGGCTGATCGCGGTGGGCGCCGTTCGGGAGGGCGTCGAGCCCGATCGCGTGTTCCGGTGCGACACGCCCGAGGAGGCCGCGGCCGCAGCCCGACGGGCGGCCCGGCCCGGCGACGTCGTTCTGGTGAAGGGGTCCCGCGTGGCCGGGCTCGAGCGGGTGGCGGAGGCGATGCGGTGACCAGCGTACTGATCGCCGCCACGGTGGGGCTGTTCGGGACCCTCCTGTTCACGCCGCTGGCCATCCGGATCTTCCGGGTGCTGGGGTGGGGGCAACGGGTCCGGGAGGCCGGGCCCCACTACCCCCAGCACCAGGAGAAGATGGGGACGCCCACGATGGGCGGCCTGGTGATCATGGGGGCGCTGGGCTTCGCCTTTCTGCTCACGGCGCTGATCCGGGGACGGATCACCGTGACCGGGCTCCTGGTGCTGGGCGCGGCGGTGGCCCTGGCCGTCATCGGGTTCGTCGACGATCTATTGAAGGTACGACGGCAGCGATCCCTGGGGCTCGGGAAGGCGGCCAAGCTGGCCGGCCAGGCCGTGGTGGCGGTGCTGTTCGGCCTGGGGCTGGTCCGGCTGGCCGGCGCATCCACCGAGCTCTCGTTCATCCGGGACACGGGAGTCGACCTCGGAGCGCTGTTCTTCCTGTGGGTGTTCCTCATGCTCGCCGCGTCCTCGAACGGCGTGAACCTTACCGACGGGCTCGACGGGCTGGCCTCGGGGTCGTCGGCCATGGTCTTCGCCGCCTACGTGATCGTGGCCTTCTGGCAGTTCCGGCACACGTGCTCGGCCCTGCCGGTGGAGAGCTGCTACGAGGTCGATCTCCAGACCGCGCTCGACCTGGCGATCCTGTCCGCGGCCGCGCTCGGGGCCATCGCGGGCTTCCTGTGGTGGAACGCCGCCCCGGCCAAGATCTTCATGGGGGACACCGGCTCGCTGGCGCTGGGCGGGCTGATGGCCGCGCTGGCCATCGCCACCCAAACGCAGCTGCTGCTGGTGGTCCTGGGGGGGATCTTCGTCCTGGAGACCGCGTCGGTGATCCTCCAGGTGGTGGCGTTCCGGGTCTTCGGGCGCCGGTTGTTCCGGATGGCCCCGATCCATCACCACTTCGAGGTCCTCGGCTGGCACGAGTTCACGGTCATCGTGCGGTTCTGGATCGTGGCCGGGCTCGCCGTGATCTTCGGCCTGGGGACGTTCTACGCCGACTTCCTGACCAGGGGTGGGGTGACATGAGCCTCGACCTGCCCGGCGAGCAGATCGTGGTGGTCGGCCTCGGCGCCAGCGGGCTGGCGGCGGCCCGGATCCTCCTCGACGAGGGTGCCGCGGTGCGGGTGACGGAAGCGCGTTCCCGGGCCGACGTGGAGACGTCGGCGGCGGAAGCCGAGGCCGCGGGGGCCGAGGTCCTGACCGATGGCCACGAACCCGGCCACCTCGATGGCGCGACGCTCGTGGTAACCAGCCCGGGCGTGCCCGAGCACGCGGAGGTGATCCGGTGGGCCGGTGCCCGCGGTCTTCCCGTGTGGAGTGAGCTGGAGCTGGGCGCCCGGCTGGCTACGGCCCCGTACGTGGCCATCACCGGCACGAACGGGAAGACCACCACCACGGAGATGGTGGCCGAGGCCATGCGCGGGGCCGGGCTCGACGCGATCGCGTGCGGCAACATCGGGCACCCGTTCTCGCTCGCGGCCGCGGAGGGTCACCAGGCCCTGGCGGTGGAGGCCTCCTCGTTCCAGCTCCGTTTCCACCGCACCTTCCACCCCCGGGTCTCCGTGCTGCTGAACCTGGCTCCAGATCACCTGGACTGGCACCGGTCGCTGGAGGATTACCGGGAGTCGAAACGGCGCATCTACGCCCTCCAGGTCGATGGCGACACCCACGTCGGCAACCGCGACGACCCGCACGCCGCCGCCGTGTCGAGGGAGGCCCCCTGCGCGCTGGCCTGGTTCCGGCTGGGAGAGCCCGCCGAAGGCGAGGTCGGCTACGAGGGTGAGGTGCTGGTGTCGCGGCTGGACGGACGCCGGGAGCTGGGGGCGCCGGCCACAGGCTCTTCTTCGCTCCGGGCCGACGCCGCCGCGGCCGCGGCCGCTGCGATCTCCTTCGGCCTCGATCCGGTCCCGGTCGGCTCCGCGGTGACGACGATGGCCCCCCTCCCGCACCGAGGCGCGGTGGTGGCCGAGGTGAACGGCGTGCGGTTCGTCGACGACTCGAAGGCCAGCAACCCCCACGCCGCCCTGGCCGCCCTCGAGGGGCTCGAGAGGGCCGTGCTCGTGGCCGGCGGCCGGAGCAAGGGGGTCGACCTCAGCCCGCTGGCGGCGGCGACCCCGGCCCTGGCAGGCGTGGTGGCGATCGGGGAGGCGGCCGGCGAGGTGGTGGCCGTGTTCGACGGGCGGGTGCCGGTCCGCACCGCCGGCTCCATGGGGGAGGCGGTGGCCGAGGCGATGGCCATGGCCCGCCCGGGAAGCACGGTGGTCCTGGCGCCGGCCTGCGCCAGCTGGGACATGTTCCGGGACTACCGGGACCGCGGCGACCAGTTCGCCGCTGCGGCTCGGGCCCTGGCCGAGCGTGCGGAGGCCCGTCGTGCCTAGCGCCACCCGGGTCCGCTCGCCCCGACCCCGCCCCGCCCACCTCCGGCTGGTGCCGGCCGAGGGTCGCCGGGCCGCCCGTACGGGGTCGTCGGGCGGGAGAACCGATCGGACGGTGGCCATCCTTCTCCTGGCCACGGTCTCGCTGGTCGTGTTGGGGCTGGTGATGGTGTTGTCGTCCTCGTCGGTACGGGCCTACGAGGACTACGGCACGAGCTTCTTGTTCTTCGGGCGCCAGCTCGCGTACGCCGCGGTGGGCATGGCCGCGTTCCTCCTGACCGCGAGGATGCGGTACGCGGCCTGGCAGCGGCTGTGCGTGCCGCTGCTGGGGATCACCGCGGCGCTCCTGGTCATCGTGCTGCTGCCCGGGGTCGGAACCGTGGCCGGTGGCTCCGCCCGGTGGCTTCAGGTGGGTCCGATCACGATCCAGCCGTCGGAGCTGGCCAAGCTCGCTGCGATCGCGTTCGCCGCGGCCCTGCTGTCGAAGCGGTGGCGCCGCATCGGCGACCTCCGGGAGCTGCTGCTCCCGCTGGCGCCGGTGGTCGGGTTCATCGGCGGCCTGATCCTCCTCCAGCCGGACATGGGAACCGCGGTGATCCTGGTCGCCTCGGTATTCATCCTTTTGTTCGCGGCCGGCGCCCGGCTGAAGCACCTCGCGGTGGGGGGGGCCGGCCTGGCCACGGTGGGCGTGGGGCTCATGTACGTCGAGGGCTACCGTTGGGCCCGGGTCCTGTCGTTCGTCAACCCGTGGAACGATCCCCAGGGGAGCGGCTACCAGACGATCCAGTCGATCATCGCCCTGGCCTCGGGGGGCCCGCTCGGCGTGGGCCTCGGCGCCAGCCGGCAGAAGTGGTCGTACGTGCCGAACGCCCACACCGACTTCATCTTCGCGATCATCGGGGAGGAGCTGGGCCTGGTGGGCAGCCTCGCCGTGCTGGCGCTCTTTGCGGCGCTGCTGTACGCGGGCGTCAGGATCGCGCTCCGGGCGCCCGACGCCTTCGGCCGGTTCCTGGCCGTGGGGGTCACCGGCTGGTTCGGGGTGCAGGCCGTGGTGAACCTCGGCGCGGTCACCGGGCTCCTCCCGATCACGGGGGTCCCCCTCCCGTTCGTCTCGTTCGGCGGCTCGTCACTGGTCGTGTCGATGGCGGCGGTGGGCATCCTCGTGTCGGTGGCCCGCGGCGCCCGCCGAGCACGCCGGGGCTGACCGTGCGGGTGGTGATCGGCACCGGCGGGACCGCCGGGCATGTCTTCCCCGCCGTGGCCACGGCCGGCCGGCTCCGGGACCGGCTCGGTGCCGAGGTGGTCTTCCTCGGGCGGGCGGAAGGGCAGGAGGCCGAGCTGGTGCCGGCGGCAGGGTTCCGCCTGGAGACCGTGGAAGCGGTGCCGTTCCGGCGAGCACTCTCGCTGGCCACCCTTCGGGCGCCCCTGGCGGCACTGCGCGCCGCCGCGGCGTGCCGACCGCTGGTGCGGGAAGCGGACGTGGTCCTGGGGATGGGTGGGTACGTGAGCGTCCCCGTCTCCCTGGCGGCGCGCCGCGAGCGCGTGCCGCTGGTCCTCCACGAGCAGAACGCGCTGCCGGGGCTGGCCAACAGGCTGGCGGCCCGGTGGGCCCGGATCGTGGCACTCTCGTTCCTGGAAGCCGGCCGGCGGCTGCCCCGGCGGGTCCGGACGGCTTTCACCGGGAACCCCGTCCGGGATGCGATCCTCCGGGTCCGTGAGGACCGTGAAGCGCTGGCCGAACAGGCCCGGGCGGCGCTGGGCCTCGAGGCCGGCCGCCGGACCGTGGTGATCCTGGGGGGCAGCCAGGGCGCGCTCCGACTGAACCGCGCCGGCGTGGAGATGTGCCGCATCCTGGCGGATCGTTCGGATCTGCAGGTCCTGCTGATCACGGGACCCCGGCACCACGACGCGGTGCGCGCGCACCTTCCCCCCACCCGGGGCCTGCTCGTTCGGTCCGCCCCGTTCGTCGAGCGGGTGGAGCTCGTGTACGCGACTGCCGACATGGCCGTGGCTCGCGCCGGGGCCGGCACGGTGGCCGAGCTGACCGTGTGCGGGGTGCCGGCGATCCTGGTGCCGTACCCGTACGCGACCGGCCGGCATCAGGAGGCGAACGCCCGCGCCGTCGAGCGGGCCGGCGGGGCTATGGTCCTCCTCGACGACGCCGCGTCGGGCGGCGCCGTGTCGGAGCGGCTGGAGCCTCTGCTCGAGGATCCGGCCAGGCTCGAGTCGATGGCCCGGTCGAGCCGGCGGTTCGGTCGACCGGACGCCGCCGACGCCCTGGCCGACCTGGCCGCGGCGGAAGCGGGGAGGACATCATGAAGGAGTACGTCCCGCCCGAGGGGAGCATCCCCACCCTCGGGGTGCCCGACCTATCGACGATCCACCGGATCCACCTGGTGGGCATCGGTGGCGCGGGCATGAGCGGGCTGGCCCGGCTGTTCCTGGCCCGAGGGGCGGCGGTCTCGGGGTCGGACCTGAAGGGATCGACCCAGCTCGACGAGCTGCGGACGATCGGCGCGGTCGTGGCCGCGGGCCACGACGCCGCCAATCTCGCCGAGCCCGACGCCGTCGTCGTTTCGACCGCGATCGGTCCGGGGAACCCCGAGGTCGACGAGGCGCGCCGGCGGGGGATCCCCGTGCTGGCCCGGGCCCAGGTGCTGGCCGCCATGATGCGCGAGCGCCGGGGGGTCGCCGTGGCCGGGACCCACGGGAAGACCACCACGACTTCGATGCTCGCGGTGATCCTGGAGCGAGCCGGCCTCGATCCAACCTACGTCGTCGGAGGCGACCTCAACGAGAGCGGGAGCAACGCCCGCTCCGGCACCGGCGGGGTGTTCCTGGCCGAGGCCGACGAGTCCGACGGCTCGTTCCTCCTCCTCCAGCCCGAGGTGGCCGTGGTGACGAACGTGGAGGAGGACCACCTCGACTTCTATGCCGACAGGGAGGAGATCGAGGCCGCGTTCACGGCGTTCTGCCGGCGAGCGGGCCTCGTGGTGGCCTGCGCCGACGATCCGGGGACCGTGCGAGTGGTCGAAGCGTCGGCTGCGACCACCGTGTGGTACGGCGAATCCGACACGGCCGACGTGGTGGTGGAGGAGGCCGTCGTCCGGAAGGGCGGGGGAACCTGTCGGATCCGGGTGGAGCCGTCTCCCGGGGTCGAGCGCTGGGCCGGCCGGCTGGACCTCCCCGTGCCCGGCCGGCACCACCTGCTGAACGCGGCGGGGGCGGTGGCAGCGGCCAGCCGGATCGGGATCCAGCCCGCCACGGCCGTGGCCGCGCTGGAGGGATTCGGCGGCGTCCGGCGCCGGTGGGAGGTGCGGGGACGGGCTCGGGGAGCGGCGTTCGTGGACGACTACGCCCACCACCCCACGGAGATCACGGCCACGCTCGGAGCCGCCCGCGCCGACGGTGCCGATCGGATCGTGGCGGTATTCCAGCCCCATCGCTTCTCCCGGACATCCTCCCTATGGCGGGCGCTGGGGGAGAGCCTCGTCGGAGCGGACGTCGTGGTGGTGACGGACGTGTTCGGCGCGGGTGAGCGCCCGGTCCCCGGCGTCACCGGCAAGCTCGTGGTGGACGGGTTGGTGGAGGCCGCCCCGGGGAAGCGGGCCGTATACCTCCCCCGCCGATCGGACGTGGCCCCGTTCCTGGCCCGCGAGGTGCGCCCCGGCGACCTGGTGCTCACGCTCGGCGCCGGAGACATCACGATGGTCGGGTCCGAGACGCTGGCGATCCTGGGTACCGACCGTGGCGAGTGAGGGCGGCCTCCGCGAGGCCGAACGGATCCTCAAGGCCGCCCTGGGACCGAGGGCCGCGGTCGGCTTCCCCCTGGCCCCCCTGACCTCCTTCCGCTTGGGGGGACCCGCCGCTCTGTACGTCGAGGCGCAGTCGCCGGAGGACCTGGTGGCCGTGGCCAGGGCGGTGCGGGACTCGGGCGTGCCGTTCGTGGTGATCGGCAAGGGGTCGAACGTCCTGGTGTCCGACGAAGGGTTCCCCGGCGTGGTCCTGCGGCTCGGCAGATCGTTCCGCTGGGCCGCCCGGGATGGCGACCGGCTGGCCGCCGGCGCGGCCATGCCGCTGCCGGCCCTGGCCGGGGTGGCCCTGGCGCACTCGCTGACCGGCCTGGAGTTCGGCGTTGCCATCCCCGCGTCGCTCGGCGGATCGGTCCGCATGAACGCAGGGGCGCACGGGCGGTCGCTGGACGAGGTCGTCGAGCGGGTCGAGGTCTTCGAGCTGGAGAGTGAACGGACCCGAGACGTCTCCGTGGCGGAGGCCGGGTTCCGATACCGGGGCTCCGAGCTTCCCGAGCGCGGGGTGGTGGTCGGCGCAACGGTCCACCTCCGCCCGGGGGATCCGGACGACATCCGACGGCTGATGGACGAGGCCCGGGAGTGGCGCCGGGCCACCCAGCCCCTGGCCGAGCCGAACTGCGGCAGCGTGTTCAAGAACCCCCCCGGGGACCATGCCGCCAGGCTGATCGAGGCCGTGGGAGGGAAGGAGATGGCCGTGGGTGGGGCAAGGGTCTCCGAGAAGCACGCGAACTTCATCGTGGCCGGCCCCGGCTCCACCGCTCGTGACGTGCACCGGCTGATGTCGGATCTCCGCGATCGGGTGCGCGACCGGTTCGGCATGGACCTCGAACCGGAGGTCCACGTCGTCGGGACGGTGGGGTGAGCGAACGGCTCCAGACCGCGCTCTTCCGCCGGAATCCCCTCGGCGCCGCGGCGCTGACGCTCGTCGGGCTCGGCCTGGGCGTGTGGGGGGTGGTGAACTCCCCGATCTTCGGCGTCGACCGCATCCGGGTCGAGGGCGCCCGTGAGCTGAGCGCGGACGAGGTCCGAGCGCTCGCGGCCGTCGAGCCCGGAACGAACCTGCTCCGGCTGTCCCTGGACGAGGTGGCCGCGGCGATGGAGCGCAGCCCCTGGATCCGGCAGGCGGCCGCCGACCGTTCGCTGCCCACGACGCTCGTGCTCCGGATCGCGGAGCGCCGGGCCGTCGGGTGGGTCGAGGATCCGACGGGGCCGGCCGTCGTGGCCGACGATGGCACCGTGGTCGATCGGGCCGATTCGGCCCCCAGGGACCTCCCCGGCCTGGGCGCGGCCCCCGAGCTCCTGGAGCCGGGGGAGCGGCTCGGTGGCGTCGTCACCCTTCGGGTGGCCGCTGCGATGGGGGAGGGGCTCCTGGCCTCCGTGGCCTCCGTGGCGGAGGTGGACGGGGAGCTGGTCCTGGCCCTGCGAGACGGCGGCGAGGTCCGCTACGGGGGAGCCGACCACCTGATGGAGAAGAACCTGGCCCTGGCCGAGATGCTGGCATGGGCGCGGGAGCGCGAGGTGGGGGTGGAGTACATCGACGTCCGGATCCCCAGCGCCCCCGCACTCCGGCCGATGGGTTGACAGCCTCCCGCCCGGCTGGTAGCGTACCCGACCTGTAGATGAGGTTTACATAACATTTAAGGTCCAGTGGAGGTTTAGGGATGGCGTTTCCGCAGGTCGCGGGCCCCCCGAGCGCCGGATCGAGCACACGGAGGCGACGAGGATGATGCAGGCTCCGCAGAACTACCTGGCGGTCATCAAGGTCGTCGGGATCGGGGGCGGGGGGGTCAACGCCGTCAACCGGATGATCGAGGCCGGTCTCAAGGGCGTCGAGTTCGTGGCCGTGAACACCGACGCCCAGGCGCTCCTGATGTCCGAGGCGGACGTCAAGCTGGACATCGGGCGGGAGACCACCCGGGGCCTGGGCTCGGGCTCCGACCCGGAGATCGGCCATCGCGCGTCCGAGGAGCATCGGGCGGAGATCGAGGAGATCCTGAAGGGCGCGGACATGGTCTTCGTGACCGCCGGCGAGGGCGGCGGGACCGGCACCGGGGGCGCGCCCGTGGTGTCCGGCGTGGCCCGGGAGCTCGGGGCCCTGACGATCGGCGTGGTCACCAGGCCGTTCTCTTTCGAGGGCCGGCGGCGGGCCACCCAGGCGGAGACCGGGATCCAGGAGCTCAAGGAGGCCGTGGACACGCTGATCATCGTCCCCAACGACCGCCTCCTGCAGATCTCCGACGACGAGACGTCGATGCTCGACGCGTTCCGCATGGCGGACCAGGTCCTGTACCAGGGCGTGGAGGGCATCACGGCACTGATCACCACCCCGGGCCTGATCAACCTCGACTTCGCCGACGTCCGCACGGTGCTCCACGACGCCGGGTCCGCGCTCATGGGCGTGGGTAGTGGCACCGGTGAGAACCGATCCGAGGATGCCGCCCGGGCGGCGATCTCATCCCCGTTGCTGGAGGCCTCGATCGAGGGCGCCAAGGGCCTCCTGCTTTCGGTCGGCGGCGGCTCGGACCTCACGCTGCACGAGGTCCACCGGGCCGCCGAGGCCATCACCCGGGCCGCCCACCCCGACGCGAACATCATCTTCGGGGCTGTGATCGACGACGCCCTGGGGGACGAGGTCCGGGTCACGGTGATCGCAGCCGGGTTCGACCGGGACATGGGTTCGGAGTTCCGACCGCCGCTCCTGGCTCAGCGCCCGCGGAAGGTGGATGACGAGACGGAGGGAGAGGAGGACATCCCGGTCCCATCGCTGCTCAAGGACGCCGAGGAGGAGGACGACTTGTTCCAGCCGGCGCCCACGCCGGCGGGGGCTCGCTCGTTCGACGACGGCGATGACGACCTGGATATCCCCGACTTCCTGAAATAGCGGGGCTCGCGCCCCGCGCGAAGACGTGGGGGCGGGGAGGGCCGAACGAGGCGCCCTTCCCCCGCCTTGACGGTAGGTTCTCCCCGTCCCCACCCCATCCTGTGGAGCGACGAGGCCTGGCCGGCGAGATGGACGTGCTGGTGGCCCCGGGGCTGGAGCGCCGGGGCGTGCTGGCGGCGTTTCCCGAGCGAGCCGGCGGGGAGAGCGAGCCGCCGTTCCATGCGCTCAACATGGGGTTCCGGACCGGCGACGAGCTCGATCGGGTCAGAGGCAACCGGATCCGGGCCGTGGCCGCCCTGGACGTCCCCCGATTCGCTGTGGCCAGGCAGGTGCACGGGACCGATGCGGCGCGGGTACCGGGGCGGGCCGCCGGCGCCGGGTTCGACGACCCTGCCACCGGGCTCGGCCCTGCTGACATCCTGGTCACGGCCGAGCGGGTCCTGCCCCTGGCCATCCTGGTGGCTGACTGCCTCCCGATCGTGCTGGCCTCGGACGACCTGCTGGTGATGGTCCACGCCGGCTGGCGGGGGCTGGCGTCGGGGATCCTGGCCCGGGCCGCGTCCGCGTTCGAGCATCCCGCCGGGGTGGCCGCGGCCATCGGCCCGGCCATCGGCCCGTGCCACTACGAGGTCGGCTCGGAGGTCGTCACAGCGGTGGAGGCCGGCTCCCCCGGCGGCGCGGTGGTGGAGCGCCGGGACGGATCGGCGGCCCTCGACCTCATGCGCACCGCCGTGCGAGGCCTGGCAGCCGAAGGGGTACTCGAGGTAGAAGCGGCGGACGTCTGCACCGCCTGCGAGCCGGAGCGCTTCTACTCGCACCGGCGGGACGGGCGAACCGGACGACACGCCATGGTGGCGATGCGGACGTGAACCGTGAGTCGAGAGATAACGAGAGACGGGTGTTGTCACCTCCTGTCAACGAGGGTGATAGACTCCGGGACCTGGAGCGCTCGATGACGGAGGTCCGGGACCGGGTGGCCGGGGCGGCCCGACGGTCGGGCCGTCGGGCCGACGATGTCCGGGTGATCGGGATCACTAAAGGAGTGCCCGGGGACGTCGTGATGGCTGCGGCCCGGGCCGGGCTTGGCGAGTTCGGGGAGAACTACGTGCAGGAGCTGGTGACGAAGCGGCCGCTGGCCCCC
>JBOGVU010000061.1:0-15700 GCA_050692915.1 Actinomycetota bacterium
GCAGGCCGCGAAGGGAGCCAAGTCCAGCCGGCACGAGAAGGTCGACCCGGGCTCGTCGGAGGTGAATGTGAACGCCGGCGTTGAGTCATCCGTGGGACCGGACGGACCCGAGGTGATAGTCGTCTGGGGCGGGTCCGTGTCTCCCCCCACCGCGCACGTGTGGATCCGGATGTCATCGACGAACCACCCGAAGTCATCGATGATGTCGTCGGTTCCGATCCGGAACCGAATACGGAAGTCCTCTCCGGCCAGCGAGGAGAGGTCCGCGCGGCTCGAGATGTAGCCGTTGCTCTCCCTGACGAAGGCCTGGCGTCCGGCCAGAGGGTTGCCGAACCCAGTGGCGATCGTTCCTGGATACCCACCGTGGGTCAGCAGCGAGCCCGCATCGATCCAGGTCGTACCGCCGTTGATGCTGTACTCCAACACACCGCCGTCGTAAGCGAAGCTGGGATCGTCCTCGAACCCGAAGGCGTGGTTGAAGTGAAGATACACCGAGCCGGAGGCCGGAAGGGCGACGTCGCCGGTCATCCTGATCGAATAGTCGGAAGGAACGGACGTGGACGGAGGGAATGCGCCCCGGTTGTAGCCCCAGAAGTTCGTAACCCCACTGGTGGCGTAGGTGGCGTCGAAGGCGTAGGGGTGGCTGTTCTGAGGGTAGTACCACTCGTTGGAGCCCGCCAGCGTCTGCAGGGCCCAGTTGCCCGACGCCGTGTTCTCAAGGTCGTCGAAGAACAAGTTCGCGGGTGACTGACCCGTCGGGCACACCGGGGCCTCGGGGTTCGGCGCGGCCGGCGGCGTCTGATCCATTTCCACGGCCAGCACGGCCTGAAGAACCTCGTCGCAGTCCGCGGCGGTGATCCCGAAGGTGCCGATCAGGTTGGTGCAGGCCTGCATCAAGCCCGTGGCCAGATCCGCGTAGTCGCTGGCGGAGGTCAGCAGGTTGGTGGCCGCCTCGTAATACACGTGAGCGGCCTTGGTGATCCCCAGGCCGGTCACCGTCTGGCCGTTGAACGTGGCGCCGTCGGTGATAAGGAACGCCGCCTTGTTGTTCACTCCACTGTTCGTGTGGACGCCCCCGCCGTCGATCTCGTTGGGGTCGGCGGTGTAGTTCGGGCTGGTCATCCGGTCGGGGTGGCCGAACGCGGGGGGGTCTTCCATGTCGCGGATGGCGCCGATCCCGGGGATGTCCTCGCCGAGCAGCCACCGGACCGAGGGGTCATCGTTGCCGGCACCGTTCGTGAGGTCCACGAACTCCCCGAACACGTCGGAGAGCGACTCGTTGATGGCCCCCGACTGGTAGTAGTAGAAGAGGTGCGACGTGAACTCGGTCACGCCGTGCGTGAGCTCGTGACCGACCACGTCGTCGACGGCGAAGCCCTCCCCGTACACCATCTGGGCTCCGTCCCAGAACGCGTTCTGGTAGGGGCAATCCATGGGGCTGGGGCTCGGACAGAAGCGAACCGTCGAGAACAGGATCATACCGGCGTCGTCCAGGCTGTCCCGCCCGAAGTTGTTGAAGAAGAAGTCGTAGGTGTCTCCGGAGAAGTCGTAGGCGTCGTCCACGTCCTGGATCCCGCTGGCCGGCCCGCCCTCGGTCCGGACGGGCGAGGTGCACGGGTACTGGGCGTTGGTGCTGTTCGCGTCGCAGATGCGACGATCCCTGGCCTCATGGATCTGATCGATGCGCAGCGCCACGTTGCCCAACCGGGCATCGACCAGGACGAGCTCGTCGATCGGTCCCTCCCCTCGAACGTCCATCCGCCACACCAGCGTGGGGATGTCCAGGCCGGGGCCGCCGAGGATCCGGGAGTCGTAGATCCACAGGCTCGGTGCCGTCGCCTCCAGGCCGTCCGCACCCGTTCCGCGCCTCCCGGCCACCGCGGCGATCGCCGCCCGCCGGGCCTCCGAAGCCGTCACCCCGGGCTCGACCGAGATCCCCGGACCGGGCAGCGCTTCGCCGCTGGCCGAGAGCACGCCGCCGTCCGCGTCGAGGTTCACCACCAGCTCGCCGCCGAGGACGGGTACCCCTTCATGCACCTGCTGGAACCGCACCACGGAGCGACCCGACGGCGCCGGACGGGTGGACATCACCCGCAGCTCCTTCGCCTGATCCCGGACCCCGAAGGCGCGTCCGTATCGCTGGAGGAAGGCTCGGGCGATAGCCGCGGAGGACGCGGAGGCGCCGACGCTCGTCGGCCGAGGGATCGGCCGGCCGGGAGCCGATCCCATGAATCTCACCTCGCCGGTCTCCCGGTGCGACGCCACCCGGACCCCGGGAGGGACCTGTTGCGATCCGGGCGGTTCCCCCGCTCCGGCCGGCGGCACGGCGGCGAGCAGGCCGAACGATGCTATGAACGCGAAGATGCGGAGCGCGCGCACAGATGCCCCTTTCCCCTTGACCCTGCCCGCTGTTGTAGCAGATGGAGGCTTCGTCGTAAAGAGGTCCCGGGAAGCTAGCCGGCCCGGATCTCGGCCACGACCTCGACCTCGACGGGCGCGCCGAGAGGGAGAGCCGGGGCGGAGACGGCCGCCCGAGCGTGCTTCCCGGCATCCCCGAAGACCTCGACGAACAGGTCGCTTGCGCCGTTGGCCACCCGCGGCTGCTCGGTGAACCCGGCCGTGGAGGCCACCCACACGGTGACCTTGACCACCCCAGCGACCCGGTCGAGCGAGCCGAGCTCAGCCCGGAGCGCGGCCAGGGCCTGGAGGCCGCACCGCCGGGCCCACCGGGCCCCTTCCTCGGTCTCGAGCTCGGCCCCCAGCCGGCCGGTCACCATGGGCTTCCCGTCCTCCAGCGGGACCTGGCCGGCCACGAAGGCGAGGTCGCCGGCCACGGAGACGGGGACGTATGAGGCGACCGGTGCCGCCGCCGGGGGCAGGTCGATGCCGAGGTCGCGGAGCCGGGCCTCCGGGCCCAAACTAGCCCGCGCGGCGAGCGGAACGCTCCCGCTCGCGGATGACGGCCTTTCGCTCGACCTCGTTCAGGCCGCCCCAGATCCCGTGGGGCTCCCGGTTCCGGAGTGCGTACTCGAGGCACTCCACCCGAACGGGGCAGCGGGCGCAGATGTCCTTGGCGCGGTCCTCCCGCGACTCCTTCTCCTCCTTGCGCTCGAAGTAGTTCGGCGCGAAGAACAGCTCGGAGTCCTCCCCGCGACAGGCCGCGTCGTACTGCCAGCCGATGTCCCAGTCGTAGATGGCCAGGTCCGTCATCGCTCTCGCCGCCCGAATTTCTCCAATTTCCCCTGTGCTAATCTGGCTCGCCTCACGTTACCTCAGACCCCCTCGATTTGGCAAGACCTGAATGACAAGAATGAAACCCCCGCGCCGGGGAACGACCGTCTATCATCGGGCGGTGGAGCCGGACTGATGGACGGGTTCGACCGCCTTTACGAGACGGCCCGCGCGCTTGGGGAAGAGACCCGGTTCAACATCTACCGGGCCATCTGCATCTCCGACGACCCCATCGCGGTGAGCGCGCTCGCCGACACCTTCTCCCTCCACCCGAACGCCATCCGCCAGCACCTGGCCCGCCTGGAGCAGGCCGGCTTAGTGGTGTCCCGGGCCGACCGCGACGGCGTCGGCGCCGGCCGGCCCAGACGCCTGTACGAGTCGAGCCCCCGGCCGCTGGAGTTCACGCATCCGCCGCACTCGATGCGCTCGCTGGTGGCCGTGCTGGCCGAGGCCATCGACGCCCTCCCCTCCGATCACCGGACGCTGGTACGGTTCGGTCGAAGCTGGGGCCGGTCGTGGGCCACCCGGCGCAAGCGCGAGCTGAACGGCTCCTCGCCCCGGAGCCGCCGGGGCCGGGCCGAGCTCCTGGCCCGCGAGCTCCGGGACTGGGGCTGGCGCCCTACCACCACCCGGGAGGGCTCGCGGATGAGTCTCTCCACCGGGCATTGCCTGTTCCGCGAGGTGATCGGGGCCGACACGAACGGGCGGTGCTGCGCCCTGGAGGAGGGCCTGCTCAGCGGGCTCGTGGAGGCCCTGGTGAACGGCCACGCCAAGGTTCTTCGGGCCGACGGGTGCCACTTCAGCGTCCTCGTCTGAGCTCCTTGCTCCATTCCTCCCGGTTTATGCGTCTGGCCACGCAGCGCGGTCGAGGATAGGCTCGGGAGCACCGTGAGGTCGCAGCGAATGCTGATCCAACTCACCCTTTGCATGGCCGTCCTGGGGACGGGCCTAACGGTTGCACCCTCGGCGGCTGCGGAGAGCTACGCCTTGATGGTGAGCTCCTCCCCCGATCGCTCTGGCCCGGTGGTGCTTGAAGGGGCCACCCTCTCCGGGATCGCCTACGTGTTCGTCGAGCCTGCGTCCGGGGCCTCCAGGGTCCGGTTCTGGCTGGACAACCCGTCGATGTCGGGGACCTCCACCAAGACCGAGAACAACGCTCCCTGGGACTTCGCCGGCACCAACACCAACGACACCGCCAGGCCCACCGATACCGAGACGTGGTCGAACGCCTCCCACACGATCCACACCCTCATCGACACGGCGGCCGGCGTCGAGACGATCTCTGCGGCCTTCACCGTGAGCAACGGGTCCGACCCGCCGCCACCGCCGCCCCCCTCCGGATACCAGCTCCAGGTAAGCGCTTCCCCCGACCGCTCCAGCCCCGCGCCGCTGGAGGAGGCCGCCATCTCCGGGACGGCGTACGTGTTCGTCGACCCTGCGTCTGGGGCCTCCAGGGTCCGGTTCTGGCTGGACAACCCCTCGATGTCGGAAACCCCTACGACCACGGAGAACAAGGCGCCCTGGGACTTCGCCGGGACGAACAGCAACGGCACGGCCAAGCCCACCGACACCACCAAATGGGCCGACGGCTCCCACTCCATCCACGCCTTGATCGACACGCCCGGTGGCCCGCAGACCATTTCCGCCACGTTCACCGTGGGCAACGGCACCGGGGAGCCGCCCCCGCCCCCGCCGCCATCCGACTACCAGCTCCAAGTGAGCACCTCGTCCTCCCGATCCGATCCGGTGCCGCTGGATGGTTCGGCGCTCTCCGGAGCGATCCACGTGTTCGTCGAGCCGTCCAGCGGGCCGAGCAGGGTCCGGTTCTGGCTGGACAACCCCTCGATGTCGGGGACCCCCACGAAGACCGAGAACGGCGCCCCGTGGGACTTCGCGGGAACCGCATCCAACGGCTCTGCCCTGCCCACCGACACGCGGCTGTGGTCGAACGGCTCCCACACGATCCACGCCCGCGTCGACACGGCGTCCGGAGTGGAGACGATCTCGGCCACGTTCGGGGTGAGCAACTCGGGCCTCCCGGATCAGGTCCACCTGGCGTGGGTGGAGGATCCCTCGGCCACGCTCACCGTGGTGTGGCGGGCCTGGCATCCGTCCACACCCTCGGAGGTGCAGTACCGACCCGTCGGCCAGACGCCATGGGCCACGGTCGTCGGAGCTCCGCGGCCGTCCGGCACGACCGGCACCCTCCACGAAGCCACGATCCGGTCGCTGGCCGCCTCGACGGCCTACGAGTATCGGGTCCGGGGAGACAACGGAACCTGGAGCGACGTCTTCACCGCCCATACCGCCCCATCCGCCGGTCCGGGGACCTTCGACTTCGTCTACGTCGCCGACACCGGTCTGAGCGGGCGAACGGACGGCCTGGCCACGGGCACCGAGCAGGTGGTCGAGGAGATCGCGGCGCTGAGTCCGCTGCTGGTCCTGGCGGGGGGCGATTATGCCTACTACAACACCGACAAGCGCTACGGCACCCTGAACAACACCATCGACGCGTGGTTCAACCAGATGGCGCCGATCGCGACCGCCTCCCCGCTGATGCCCACCTACGGGAACCACGAGGTCCTCCTGAGCGAGGGGTTCTCGCCGTGGGCGGCCCGGTTCCCCACCCCGGAAGGCCTGGACAGCCGGCGCAACTACTCGTTCGACATCGGGGACGTCCACTTCGTGTCGATCCTTGCCGTTCACAACTCACAGGGCCTCACCGAGGCGCAGCTCCAGTGGATCGAGGAAGACATCGAGGCGGCCCAGGCCGCCGGACAGCGGTGGATCATCCCCTTCTTCCACGTGTCCCCGTTCTCGGACGGCAGCGCCCATCCGTCGAACCTCGAGCTCCGTGCCCAGCTCGGCTCGCTGTTCGAAGGGCTGGATGTCCAGCTGGCCATCGCGTCGCACGATCAGTCGTACGAGCGCACCTATCCCCTACGTGACGTCCCGGCCACGAACACCCGGACATCGTCCTCCACGACCTGCTACACGATGTCCGACGGCGTGACGTGGATGAAGGTCAGCCCGGGCGGAAAGCTCAGCAACACGAACGGGAACTTCTCTCAGTTCAAGACGGATCCGCCCCCGTCGTGGGTCGCCTTCCGCGACAACACCATGCATCACTTCTCGCGAGTGCAGGTCTTCGCCGCCGGCGTGCTCCGGGTCACGACCTACGGCGTGGTCGGTGACGGAACACCGCCCCAGGTCATCGACACCTTCGAGTACCGCGACGGCACCTGCCCCAGCTAGGGGGGCCGGTCAGGCCTTCCTGTTCCCCTCCCTGGCCCGATCCATCGCCTCCATGAACGGACGGAACAGCTCGACGGGGATCGGCAGGACCAGGGTGGAGTTCTTCTCCGCGGCGACCTCGGTCATCGTCTGGAGCAGCCGGAGCTGGTAGGCGATCGGGTGCCGGGCGATCACCTCGGCCGCCTGGGACAGCTTCTCCGAGGCCTGGAACTCCCCCTCAGCGTTGATCACCTTGGCCCGGCGGACCCGCTCGGCCTCGGCCTGGCGAGCCATGGCCCGCTGCATCGTGTCGGGGAGGTCGACGTCCTTGATCTCGACGAGCGTCACCTTTACCCCCCAGGGCTCGGTGAGCTCGTCGATCACGGCCTGGAGCTGGTCGTTGAGCTCCTCGCGTTTCGCCAAGAGCTCGTCGAGCTCGGCCTTGCCGAGGATCGACCGGAGCGTGGTCTGGGCGATCTGCGACGTGCCCAGGAGGTAGTTCTGGATCTCCACGGTGGCCTTGGTCGGGTCGACCACGTTGAAGTAGATCACCGCGTCGACCCGGACCGTCACGTTGTCGCGGGTGATGATGTCCTGCGGCGGGACGTTCATCGTCACGGTCTGCAGGTTCACCTTCACCATCCGGTCGATCACCGGGATGATGAAGAACAGGCCTGGGCCCTTCGCGGCGGACAGCACCCGGCCGAGCCGGAAGATCACGCCGCGCTCGTACTCCTGCACGATGCGGATCGCGCTGAACAGAAGGATCAGCAGCAGGAACACGATCACGCCAGTGACGATCAGACCTTCCATGTCCTCACTCCCTCCCGTCCTCCTCGGCCCGCACCAGGAGGAGCAGGCCGTCGACCCGGCGCACCCGGATCCTGGTGCCTTTCGGGATCGGGCCGTTCAGCGCCCGAGCCCGCCACAGCGCTCCCTTCACCCAGGCCTGCCCCTCCGGAGCGAGGTCGGTCCGGGCCTCTCCGGGCATGCCCACCATCCCCTCCGACCCCGTGATCGAGACCCGCCGCCGACCCCGCATGGCCACGGTCATGGCAAAGCCGAAGAACAGCACGCTCCCAACCACCACGATGCCGATCACCCACGGGGACACCTCGATCGCCGGGGCCACCCCGCCGAACAGCAGGATCGACCCCGCAACGAGCGCCAGCGTCCCGCCGACGGTCCACACACCAAGCCCCGCCGTGTACACGTCGATCGTGAAGAACGCCAGCCCGAGGAGCAGAAGGAGCAGGCCGGCGATGCTTACCGGGAGCACCGCCAGCGCGTAGAACGCCATCAGCAGGGCCACGGCGCCGGCCAGCCCGGCCACGCCGATCCCGGGCTGGGCCAGCTCGAACACCAGCGCCCAGAACCCCAGCACGAGCAGCAGGTAGGCGATGGTCGGGTCGGTGATGGCGTGGAGGATCCGGGTGAGAAGGCCGGGCTGGTGGAACCGGATCGTCACGTCGGGGCCGATCGTCACCAGCGTCCGCGGCCCGGCTGCCGTCTCCACGGTTCGACCGTCAAGCACCTCGAGCAGCTCGTCGATCGAGCTCGCCTCCAGGTCGACCACGCCTCGCTCCAGCGCCTCGTCGGAGGCGAGCGAGGCGCTCTCCCGGACGGCATCGCCGGCGAACTCCACGTCGCGCCCCCGCTCCCGGGCCAAGCCTTCCAGGAACGCGGCGGCGTCGTTCACCACCTTCTCCTCCACGGTGTCGTTCCCGAGGTTCACCGGGTGCGCCGCGCCGATCGTGGTGGCGTCGGCCATGACCGCCACGTGCGAGGCGTACACCAGGAAGACTCCCGCCGACGCGGCCCGGGCCCCCGGCGGTCCCACCCACACCACCACCGGCACCGGCGAGCGGACGATCCGCTGGACCATGTCCCGCATCGACACGTCCAGCCCGCCGGGGGTGTCGAGCTGCAGGATCACCACGTCGGAGCCATCCGTGGTGGCGGAGCCGATGCGGGCCTCGAGGTAGCCCGCGGTGGACGGGTCGATGACACCCTCGAGCTCAACGACCTCGATCACGTGCTCGCCCTGAGCCGTGGCGGCCCCGGTCCCGAACAGGAACGCCGCGGCCGCCAGGCAGCCCAGCGCCAGTCGCATCACGTCGCACCGATCGTACCAAGGGGGGGATATCCTTGGACCGACCCGCGATCCCCATGACTCTCGACGACAGATCGCCCGGCCGGGCCATCCTGAAAGCCCTACTCCTCGTCCTCTCACTCGGCGTGGGGGCGGTGATCTTCGCGCTGGCGCTCCTGCCACCCGTGGGAGCCGCCGGGCAGGCCGTGCTGAGGATCGCCGCCGAGTTCAACCAGGTCGCCGAGGACGTCGACCTGGCGTTCCCCCGGATCCCCGAGCGGTCCACGATCTACGCCAGCGACGGCACGGTCCTGGCCACGTTGTACCTCGACGAGAACCGGAAGATCGTCCGCCTGGACCAGGTCGGCGACGTGACCCGGAACGCCGTGCTGGCCATCGAGGACGCCAAGTTCTTCGAGCATCCGGGCGTGGACGTCCAGGGCATCCTCCGGGCTCTGGTCCGCAACGTCCGGGCCGGCGAGGTCGAGCAGGGCGCGTCGACGATCACCCAGCAGCTGGCCAGGAACGTGTTCAGCACCATCGGCACCGAGGAGACCCTGGCCCGGAAGGTCCAGGAGGCCCGGGTGGCCATGCGCCTCGAAGACGAATACTCGAAGGAGGAGATCCTCGAGCTGTACCTGAACGAGGTGTACTTCGGCCGCGGGGTATACGGGATCGGGACCGCGGCCGAGTACTACTTCGGCACGAACGTTCGCAACCTCACGCTGCCTCAGGCCGCCACGCTCGCCGGGCTGATCTCCTCGCCCGAGACGTACTCGCCGGTGAACGACAAGGGGGCGGCCATCGCCCGGCGCAACGTGGTGATCACTCGGATGGCGGAGCTGGGGATGATCACGGAGGCGGATGGCGCCGCCGCCATGGCCTCCCCGCTCGGCCTGGACATCACCGCGGTGGGCAACGAGAACGCCCGGTTCCCGTTCTTCGTCGAGTACCTGAAGGCGGAGATCCTCTCGGACCGGCGGTTCGGGAGGACCGAGCGGGCCCGGATCAAGACCCTGTTCCAGGGGGGCCTGAAGATCTCCACGACGCTCGAGCCCGTCCTCCAGCGGGCCGGGGATCGCATCGTGGCCCAGCGGTTCCCGGACCCACGTGGCCCGCAGAGCGCTATCGCCGCCGTGGACCCGGACACCGGTGCCGTCAAGGCCCTGGTGGGCGGCCAGAACTTCGAGGAGTCACAGGTGAACCTGGCCACGGGCCAGGGCGGCACTGGGCGTCAGTCGGGCTCGGCGTTCAAGCCGTTCACGCTCGTGGCCGCGTTCGAGCAGGGTGTGCCGCTGGGCAAGGTGTACAAGGCCGCCTCCGGCCAGTACGTGGAGTGCGGACAGTACGGCGGCCGCTACCAGGTGTTCAACGCGGGCGACGGCGGCGGGAGCGGCTACATCGACATGGCCACGGCCACCCAGGGCTCGGTCAACGCGTACTTCGTCCAGCTCGCGGTGGAGGTGGGCCCGCCGAACATCGTCGAGGTGGCCAGGCGGATGGGCATCCTGAGCCCCCTGGAGCCGTTCTGCTCGATCACGCTGGGCACCCACGAGGTCACGCCGCTGGAGATGGCCTCGGCGTTCGGCACGCTGGCGAACCACGGCGTCCACTGCCGGCCCTTCGGCATCACCAAGGTCGAGGCCAGGGGCAAGGTCCTGCTCCGCCAGAGGCACGGCCGATGCGAGCAGGTGGTGGACCGGCAGATCGCCGACGACGTGGCCGGCCTCCTCCGGCTCGTGGTCAGCAGCGGCACCGGGACGGCGGCGAACCTGGGGCAGTGGCCGGTGTTCGGCAAGACGGGGACCACGAACGACTCCGCGGACGTGTGGTTTTCCGGGTGCACGAGCCAGGTCTGTGCCGCCACGTGGGTCGGTCACCCCGAGGCTCGCGTGCCGATGCCCGGCGCCTACGGCGGGACCGTGGCCGCGCCGGTCTGGCACGACTTCATGCTGGTGGCCATGCGAGGGCTCCCGCCGAGGCCGCTCCCGTCGACCCCGCAGCCGGAGGCGGCCCAGGTTCCGGACGTGGTGGGGCTGTCGAGGGCCGAGGCCATCGACATCCTGGTGGACGCGTACTTCACTCCCGTGACGGAGATCGTCCCAGCCATCGAGCCGATCGACGTGGTCGTGGGCCAGTCGCCGTCGGGGGGCGCCTCCGCGGTGGCCGGCGGCCAGGTTGTGATCCTGGTCAGCAACGGGAAAGCTCCACCCCCGCCGAGCCCGGACCCGGCGGAGCTCCCGCCGGGCCAGGGGGGCGACCCTCCCGGGCACACCAAGGACAAGGGCAAGGGGAAGCAGGACGACTAGCCCGACCGGGCGAGGCGCTCCCGGGCCAGGGCGTTGACCCGGGATCCGTCCACCCGGCCCCGGTGCCGGGCCATGATCCAGGCCATCACCTTGCCCACGTCGCCGGGCTCGTCGGCGCCGGTCGCCTCGATGGCCTCCTCGATGAGGGCTCGGACCTCCTCCTCGGGCAGTTGCGCGGGCAGGTACGGCTCCAGGATGGCCCCCTCGGCCCGCTCCTTCTCGGCGAGCTCGGGCCGGTTCCCCCGCTCGTAGGCCTCCGCGGCCTCGGTGCGCCGCTTGGCCTCACGGCCGACGACCTCGAGGAACTCCTCCTCGGAGAGCTCGTGCCCCACCTCGACCTCGCGGTTCTTCACCGCGGTGGCCAGCAGGCGCATGGTGGCCAGGCGGGTCTGGTCCCCCGACTTGAGGGCCTCCCTGATCCCGGCCGAGAGCCGGTCCGCCACCTCGCCCACTACACTCTCCCCCCGATGCTCGGCTGGCTGCTCCTCGCGATCCTCGTCGTCGGCGCCCTCGTCGCTGCGTACGCCGTCCTGGTGGAGCGCCGCTGGTACCGACTCCGGCGGCACAACCTGGCCATCCTACCCACCGATGGGTCGGGGCTCACCGTGCTCCACCTCTCCGACCTCCATATCGTCCGGAACGACGAGGGGAAGCGCCGGTTCCTGGCCTCCCTGCCTCGGGCCGACGTGGCCGTGATCACCGGAGACGTCCTGGGCGAGCCGGAGGCCGTGGAGTTCGCGGTGGCGACGCTACGGCCGGTGCGGGGAAGGGTGGCTTCGCTGTTCGTGCTGGGGTCGAACGACCTGTACGCGCCACGGCCCACGAACCCCTTCCGCTACCTCGTCCCGAACCGGCGCCGGCGGCGGGTGACGGGGCGGCGGGGCCGGGCCCAGGACCTGGTCCGTGAGCTCGAGCGGGACGGGTGGGTGCACCTCCGCAACCGCAAGTACGGGCGGCGGGTGGACGGGGTGGCCATGGAGATCGTGGGCCTCGACGACCCGCACATCCACCGGGCCGACCTGTCGGTGGCCC
The DNA here is from genome assembly GCA_050692915.1 of Actinomycetota bacterium. Taxonomy (GTDB): domain Bacteria; phylum Actinomycetota; class UBA4738; order UBA4738; family CALAEC01; genus CALAEC01. Next base: position 11,899 of record JBOGVU010000061.1, read on the forward strand.
CCCGGACCACGCCAGACGCGTTCGGGCTGGCCGTGGTCCACTCCCCCGACCCCGCCCCCGAGCTCGCGGCGCTGGGCTACGACCTGGTAGTGGCCGGGCACACCCACGGCGGCCAGGTCCGGCTCCCGTTCATCGGCGCGCTGGTCACGAACTGCTCGATGCCCACCCGGCTGGCCCGCGGCCTGGCCAGGCTGGGCCGCTCGTACCTGCACGTGTCGCCCGGGCTCGGAACCGGCAAGTACGCGCCATTCCGGCTCCTGTGCCGGCCAGAGGCCACCCTGCTGGAGCTCACCCCCCGGGCGTGAGCACCCGCGCGTACACGGCCTCGTAGGCCGTCACCATGGCCTCGGCGGAGAACGTCTCCTCCACCCGGCGGCGAAGCACGCGAGGATCGAGGTCGCCGGCTCGCTTGATGGCCTCCAAAGCGGCCTCGGCGTAGCTCTCCACCGGGACGATGAAGCCCGTCTCGCCGTCCACGATGATCTCCGGGACGGCGCCCCGTGGCGTGGCCACCACCGGCGTCCCGCAGGCCATGGCCTCGATCATGACCAGGCCGAACGGCTCGTCCCAGTCGATCGGGAACAGCACGGCCCGCGCTCGCTGGAGGAGGTCGACTTTCTCGTCGTGAGGGACTTCGTGGAGGATCTGCGTGCCTTCCGGCAGCGCCGGCATGACCTCGGCCTGCCAGTGGTCCAGCTCGACGGGCTCCACGGCCTTCACCGCCATCACCAGCGGCAGCCCCGCGGCCGCGGCGGCGTCCACGGCCCGGCGGGGCCCCTTGTCCGGATGGCTCCGCCCGATGAACAGGAGGAAGTCCTCCTTCTCCTCCCGCAGCGGGTACGTCGAGACGTCGATGCCGTTGTGCACCACCCCCGCGTACCGCATTTCGGGCATGTGGGACCGCTGGTCCTCGCTGATGGCCACGAACCACATCCGGTCGGCCACGAGCTCGTACACCCGACGCATCTCGTCGCTGAACGAGCGGTGCAGGGTGTGCACCACCGGGATGTCGAGGAGCATCGCCGCGACCAGACCGGACCAGTAGGTGTGCTGGTGGATCAGGTCGAACCGCCCCGGATCGACGTGGGCCCGGAGCTGGTGCACGGTGTCGTGCCAGATCGAGTTGTTGAACGCGGGGCCGGGGGCCGCCTCGAACGCGTACTCGAGCGTGGCCTTCGTCTCGGAGTCGCCGGTGGCGAAGAGCGTCACGTCGTGTCCCCGGTCCACCAGGCCGTCCGCCAGGAGGGACACGATCAGCTCGATCCCCCCGTATCCCTTCGGGGGAACGGCGACCCACGGCGGCGCGATCTGGGCGATCCTCACGGCTGCAAGAGAAACGTGCGGCTATGCTACCAACGGGTGTCAGCATCCCACGATCCCACGGCTCTCCGCCGGCTCGACGAGATCGGCGAGGCCGACGTCCTGGTGGGGATCCCTAGCTTCGACAACGAGGCCACCATCGGTGGCGTCGTCACCGCCATCGAGGCCGGGCTCCGGAAGTACTTCCCCGACCTCCGAGCGGTGATCTGCGTCTCGGACGGCGGCTCCAGCGACCGGACCCGGGAGATTGCGCTCCGGGCCGGTGTCGGCGACCGGGCCGACGAGCTGCTGGTCCCCCGGGACTCGCCGGTCCCGGAGCGGCTCGTGTTCGAGTACCGGGGACCGCCCGGCAAGGGCAGCGCGATCCGATCGATCGTGGAGGCCGCCGGTCGCCTGGGGGTCCAGGCGTGCGCCCTGATCGACGCCGACCTCCGCAGCATCACCCCCGCCTGGCTGGACCGGCTCCTCGGCCCGATCGTCCATCACGGCTTCGGGTTCGTGACGCCCGTGTACGCGAGGCACAAGCACGACGGCACGATCACGAACTCGCTGGCCTTCCCGGTCACCACCGCGCTGTACGGCGCCCGGATCCGCCAGCCGATCGGCGGGGAGTTCGGGCTCTCCGGCGAGCTGGCCGCCCATCTGGCGGCCCGGGACGTGTGGGACACGGACGTGGCCCGCTTCGGGATCGACATATGGATGACCACCACCGCCGTGGTCGAGGGGTACCGGATCTGCCAGGCGATCCTGGGCGCCAAGCTCCACGACCCGAAGGACCCCGGCAAGGACCTGGGGCCGATGTTCCGGCAGGTGGTGGGGTCGCTGTTCGCCCTGGCCGGCCGGCACCACGACCGGTGGGTCGAGATCGAAAAAGTGGAGACCCCGCCGACGTTCGGGTTCCGGGCGGTGTTCTCCGCCGAGCCCGTGTCCGTCTCGATCCGCCGACTCACCAGGGGGTTCGTCGACGGCCACGCCCGCCACCAGGAGCTGTGGCGCCGCGTCCTCTCGGACGGAGCGATGTCGGAGCTCGAGCGGGCCGCGGGGCAGGCCCCGGAGACCGGCGCGGGGATCGCCCTGGAGGACGAGCAATGGTTCACCATCGTGTACGACTACCTGGTGGCGTACAACGCTCGTGAGATCGAGGCCGGCCCCCTCCTCGACTCCCTGATCCCCCTGTACTTCGCCCGGACCGCCACGTTCGTGGAGCGGACCCGCGACGACAGCCCCGAGGAGGCGGAGGCCAGGATCGAGGCCGCCGTGGACGTGGCCGTGGAGCGGAAGCCGTACCTGGTGGAGCGCTGGGCCGCCCTGAAGGTGCCGGCTCGGCCCCTCCGCGACCAGCCGGTCCCCTGACGCGGGAACACCCCGGCGCCCCCACCCGTCCAAGCCTCCGAGCGAGGAGGTGGCGGCATGCGGAAGGCGATGGTGGCGGCGGGGACCGCGTTCCTGGTGGGGGTGGCGGGCCCCGCGTGGGCCTGCGGAGGGCTGATCGCCCCGAACGGGGCGGTGGGCCTGGTGAAGACGGCCACGCTGGCCGCGTACGCGGACGGCGTGGAGCACTACGTGACCCAGTTCGAGTTCGCGGGGGCGGAGGGGGAGTTCGGCTCGATCGTCCCCCTCCCCGGCGTGCCGGACCGGGTGGTCAAGGGTGGCGAGTGGACGCTGGAGCGGCTGGCCATCGAGGTCCAGCCGGTGGTGGAGCTCCAGGCGGCGGATGCGGCTGCGGCCCCGGTGGCGCGGGGCGTCGAGGTCCTCGAGGAGAAGCGGATCGGGGCACTCGACATCACCATCCTCCGGGGCGGCGGTCGGGCCGTGGGCGACTGGGCCGGGGAGAACGGCTTCGACCTGACCCCGGACGCCCCGGAGGTGCTCGAGTTCTACGCCCGCCGGAGCCCGGTGTTCATGGCGGCGAAGTTCGACGCCACCGAAGCGGCCCGGCGTGGACTGGAGCGTGGCGAGGGCACCTCCATCCACCTGGCCATCCCCACCGACGACCCCTGGGTGCCGCTGCGGATCCTGGGGCTGGGGCAGTCGGGCGACGCGCTGGTCGAGGCCGACGTGTTCCTGCTCACCGAGCGGCAGCCCGAGATCCTGCCGGGCCCGGTGGGGTCCGGGGCCGGCTGGGAGCGGGACGGGCTGACGCTGGTCCGGGACGAGCCGGCCTCGCCGTTCCTCCTGTCCGACCTGGCCGGCGACCGGGGGATGGGCTGGCTCCCCACGGACGGGATGTGGCTCAGCTACCTCCAGGTCAGCGAGGAAGCCGACGAGCTCCGCTACGACCTGGCCATCGACGCCAGCGGCGGACAGCCGTCGGTCGTGGACGCCGGCCTCCTGGGCGTGCCCCCGGATGTCGGGACCTCGCCGCTGTGGGTCGCCGTGGCCGTCCTCGGCGGGCTCGGGCTGGTGGTCGCGGCCGCGGCCCGACGTCAGGCCCGGGCCACGGCGTGACCTCCGGGCGGGTCCTCGGCGGGCTCCTGGCGGC
>JBOGVU010000062.1:0-15610 GCA_050692915.1 Actinomycetota bacterium
GGCGGCGACCGGTCGGCGGAAGGAGGCGGTGGTCCGCGTGCGGGTGTCCCCTGGGTCCGGCCGGTTCGACCTCAACGGCCGGACGCTCGAGGAGTACTTCCCTTCCCGCACCCAGCGGGTCCTGGCTACCGCGCCCCTGCGGGCCGCGGACAAGGACAAGGAGCTCGACGTGATCGCCCGGCTGGAGGGCGGCGGCGTCACGGGCCAGGCCGGCGCGCTCAGCCACGCGATCGCCCGCGCCCTGATCGAGATCGACCCGTCCCTCCGCGGCGTCCTCAAGAAGGAGGGCTTCCTGACCCGCGACGCTCGGGAGAAGGAGCGCCGCAAGTACGGGCTGAAGAAGGCCCGCAAGGCCCCGCAGTACTCGAAGCGATAGCGGCCGTCGCCTTCTGCGTAGGATGCCCCGCGTGGCCAGGCTCTTCGGGACCGATGGGGTGCGAGGCGTGGCCAACCGCGACCTCACCCCGGAGCTGGCGTTCGCCATCGGGCGCGCGGCGGTCGCCGCTCTCGGCGGTGAGGGGCGGCCGCGCCTGGTGATCGGTCGAGACACCAGGGCGTCCGGGCTGATGCTCGAGTCCGCCATGGCCGCGGGGGCCTGTTCCGCGGGTGGGGACGTGATCCGGGTGGGGATGGTTCCCACCCCGGCCGTGGCCTTCATGACCCCGGACCTGGAGGCGCGGATCGGCGCCGTCATCTCCGCCTCGCACAACCCCGCCGAGGACAACGGCATCAAGCTGTTCTCCGGGGACGGGTTCAAGCTGCCTGACGAGGTCGAGGACGAGATCGAGCGCCTGGTTCGGGAAGGCGACGGCCCCCGGCCGGAGGGCGGAGCGGTCGGGCGCATCGTCGACGCCGTGGAGGAGCCCGACCGGTACCTGGACCACCTCGTCGCCGCCGCCGAGGCTCACCTCGACGGCATGCGGATCGTGGTCGACGGGGCCAACGGGGCCGCGTTCCGGCTGGGTCCCGAGGCGCTCCGGCGGCTCGGCGCGCGGGTGGAGGCCATCAACGCCGATCCCGACGGGACCAACATCAACGCCGGCTGCGGGGCGGCCCATCCCGATGTCGTGGCAGCCGCGGTCACCGAGCTCGGCGCCGATGCGGGGGTGGCCTTCGACGGGGACGCGGACCGGGCCCTGTTCGCCGACGCCGACGGCGTCGTCATCGACGGCGACCAGGTCCTGACGGCCTGCGCGCTTTCCATGCAGGAGCAGGGAGCGCTCGCCGGTGACACGGTGGTGGTGACGGTCATGAGCAACCTCGGGCTTCACCTGGCGCTGGACGCGGCGAGGCTCACCGTGCTCGAGACCCAGGTCGGCGACCGGTACGTGCTCGAGGAGATGCGTCGGAGCGGGGCCTCCCTCGGCGGGGAGCAGTCGGGCCACGTGATCTTCCTCGATCAGGCCACCACCGGGGACGGCCTCCTCACGGCGGTGCGGTTCCTCTCGCTGGCGGCCCGCCGCGGTCAGTCGGTTGGTGAGCTCGCGTCGGCGATGCAGCGGTTCCCCCAGGTCCTGGAGAGCGTCGCCGTCGAGGACCCCGCCGCCACGGCGTCCTCCGCACCAGTGGCGGCGGCGGTCCGTGCCGCCGAGGAGGCTCTGGGGAAGCGGGGGCGAGTCCTGGTGCGTCCCTCCGGGACGGAACCTGTGGTCAGGGTGATGGTCGAGGCCGAGACCGAGGACGAGGCCCGCTCCCACGCCGGGGCGATCGCCGCCGCCGTCCGCCTCCCCTGACCACTCGTTCGACAGGACCTGCCTGCCTCCGATACCAGGGTCTCGAGGCCCTCTGCTCCTGTACCATGTTTCCCTCATGTGCGGGATCGTCGGCTACGTGGGTCCCGACGAGGCGCTCCCCATCATCCTCGAGGGGCTCCATCGTCTCGAATACCGGGGGTACGACTCGGCCGGGGTGGCCGTGCTCAACGGTGATCTCACGGTCATGAAGAAGGCCGGGAAGCTCGAGGCCCTGGAGAAGGAGCTCGCCGACAAGGGCGCGCCGGATGGCACGGTCAGCATGGGCCACACACGGTGGGCCACACACGGGCCACCCACGGATCAGAACGCCCATCCGCACGTGGACTGCGGGGGCCGGGTCGCGGTCATCCACAACGGGATCATCGAGAACTTCCACGAGCTGCGGGAGCGGCTCGAGCTGAACGGACACGTGCTGGTGTCCCAGACCGACACGGAGGTCGTGGCGCACCTCGTCGAGGACGCCCTGCGCGCCGGCGCGGACCTGCCGGGGGCCGTCAGGGCCGCCGTGGCGGAGCTCGAGGGCGCCTACGCTCTGGTGGTCCTCTCGGCGGACGAGCCCGACGTGATCGTCGGCGTGCGCCTGTCCTCGCCCATGGTGGTTGGGCTGGGGGACGGCGAGAGCCTCTTGGCCTCGGACGCGGCCGCGCTGCTGACCAGGACGCGCCGGATCGTGGCGCTGGCCGACGGGCAGGTCGCCGAGCTGCGTGCGGACGGGGTGCGGATCACCGACCTGCAGGGTGTCGAGGCCGAGGTGCGGGCCCTCGACGTGGAGTGGGACCTGCGCCGCGCCGAGAAGAGCGGCTTCGACGACTTCATGCTGAAAGAGATCCACGAGCAGCCCCAGGCGATCCGGGACACGATCCGGGGCCGGACCCGGGGCGGCGTGCACCGGCTCGACGAGCTGAGCATGAGTGAGGCCGCCATCCGCGCCGTGGACAAGGTCTTCGTGGTGGCCTGCGGGACCGCCTTCCACGCCGGGCTCGTGGCGAAGTACGCGATCGAGCACTGGACCAGGCTGCCGGTGGAGATCGAGATCGCCAGCGAGTTCCGGTACCGGGACCCGGTGCTGGACCGGAACACGCTGACGCTCGCGGTCTCCCAGTCCGGGGAGACAATCGACACGCTCGAGGCGCTCAGGCACGCCAAGGAGCAAGGCTCCTGGGGCGTGGCCATCACGAACACGGTGGGCTCCTCGGTGGCCCGGGAGGCCGATGCCGCGATGTACACACACGCCGGCCCGGAGATCGGCGTGGCCGCGACGAAGACGTTCGCCACCCAGATGGTGGCCCTGGACCTCCTGGCCCTGTACCTGGCGCAGGTTCGGCGAACGATGTTCCCGGAGGAGATCGGCGGGATCGTGGACCGCATGCTCGAGCTCCCCTCGCAGGTGCGGCGGGCCCTGGAGCTCGACGCGGCCATCACTGACCTCGCGGAGCGGTACCACACGGCCCGGGACTTCCTGTTCATCGGCCGGCACACGGGGTACCCGGCCGCGCTCGAGGGCGCCCTGAAGCTGAAGGAGATCTCATACATCCACGCCGAGGGCTACCCCGCCGGGGAGCTGAAGCACGGGCCCATCGCGCTCGTCGAGCCCGGGATGCCGGTGGTGGCCGTGGCCACGGAGTGCCACGTCTACCCGAAGGTCCTGTCGAACATCCAGGAGGTCAAGGCGCGGGGGGCCGACGTCATCGCCGTGGCCACCGAGGGGAACGCGGAGATCCGTCAGTACGCCGATCACGTCCTCGAGGTGCCGCGCACACCCGAGCTCCTGTCCCCGGTGGTCGTGTCCGTGCCGCTGCAACTGCTTGCTTACCGGATCGCCAAGCTTCGCGGATGCGACGTGGACCAGCCCCGGAACCTGGCCAAGTCCGTCACCGTGGAGTGAGGGGTCGCCGGTGCGCATCGTCGGCGTCGGCGTCGACGTGGTGGAGGTGGAGCGGGTGGAGCGGCTCCTGGCCACACGTCCCTCCTTCCGCCGTCGGGTATTCACCCCGGGCGAGGTCGCCTACTGCGACGGGAAGGCCACCCCGGCCCAGTGCTTCGCGGCCCGGTGGGCGGCCCGCGAGGCCGGGCGGAAGGCCCTCGGCGGCGTTCGAGGCCTCCGGTGGCACGACATCAGCGTGGAGCGGGTCCCCTCCGGTGCGCCACACCTGGCGCTGAACGGCGCGGCCAAGGCCCGGGCCGACCGGCTGGGCGTGGACGACGTGCTGGTCTCGTTCTCGCACGAGCGGTCGGTGGCGGTGGCGTTCTGCGTGGCCGTGGGGCGGTGACCGCATGCTCCCGATCCTGACCGCCGCGGAGACCAGAGCCCTGGACCGGGAGACCGAGGCCCGGGGGACCCCGGTGGCCGTCCTGATGGAGCGAGCCGGTCTGGCGGTGGCCAGGGCCGCCCTCGGGCTGGCGGGAGGCGCGTACGGGCGCCGGGCAGTGGTGATCTGCGGGAAGGGCAACAACGGGGGAGACGGCCTGGTGGCGGCCCGGCACCTGGCCCGGTGGGGGATGGCGTCCGAGGTGTTCCTGCTGGACCCGTCCCTCCGCGAGCCCGCAGCCACGAACCTCGTGTCGGTCGAACGGGCGGGGATCATGGTGCGACCGTTCGCGGCGGGCACGCTCCGGCGGTCCCTCGAACGGGCCGACGTGGCCGTCGACGCCATCTTCGGGATCGGTTTCCGGACCGCCGCCGAGGGAGCGTTCGCCGCAGCCATCGAGCTGCTCGGCGAGGCCGCCGCGCCGGTGGTCGCCGTGGACATCCCCTCGGGCGTCGAAGGCGACACCGGGGCCGTCCGGGGGCCGGTGGTCCACGCCGACGTGACCGTGACGTTCGGTGCGCCGAAGCTGGGGGCGATCCTGTTCCCGGGGGCGGCCGCGACCGGGGTCCTCGAGGTGGCGGACATCGGGTTCCCGCGGGACCTGCTGGTGGCCGAGGTGGGGCTGCTGGACGAGACCGACGTGCGGGCCGTGTGGCCGGCCCGGGCCCCGGATACGCACAAGCGCCGGTCCGGGGTGGTCCTGGTGGTGGCCGGCTCCCGTCGGATGACCGGGGCACCCCGGCTGGTGGCGGCCGGCGCCTCGCGGGCAGGAGCCGGCCTGGTAACCGTGGCCGCCCCCGAGGGGGCGCTGGCCACGATCCAGGCCTCGCTGGACGAGGCCACGTTCCTGCCGCTGCCGGAGGGCCCGGAAGGGTCGGCTTCCGAGGCGGCCTGGGAGGCGCTGTCTCCGCGGCTGGAAGGGTTCGACGCCGTGGCGGTCGGGCCGGGGCTCTCCATGGATGGTGAGACGCCGGCGCTCGTCCGGCGGCTGGCCCGGGAATCGCCGGTCCCGCTGGTGATCGACGCCGACGCGATCAACGCCTTCGCCGGGCGGGCCGGTGAGCTGGCCCGGCGCACCGCCATCGCCGTGCTCACCCCCCACGCCGGAGAGTTCGCCAGGCTGTTCGACATGCCGACCGAGGCGCTCGAGGAGGATCGGGTCGGTCTGGTTCGGAAGGCCGCCGCCGAGACCGGCTGCGTGGTGCTCCTGAAGGGGTCGCGGTCGGTTATCGCCTCGCCGGATGGCGAGGTGGCGATCAACCCGACCGGCACCTCGGTCCTGGCCACCGGCGGGACCGGCGACGTGTTGACGGGGATCGTGGCCGCCCTGCTGGCCCGGGGGGTGCCGCCGACGGACGCCGCGGCCGCCGGGGCCTACGTGCACGGGGCCGCCGGCCGCCTGGCCGGGGAGGGGACCGGCGAGGGGACCGTGGCCGGCGACGTGGCCCGGGCCGTGCCGGAAGCCGTCCGACGGGTGACGGAGGGCTCGTGACCGGGGCGTTCCGGCCCACCGTGGCCGAGGTGGACCTGGAGGCCATCCGTCAAAACGTCCGAGCCCTGAAGCCGCCCCACGCCGAGCTCATGGCCGTGGTGAAGGCGGACGGGTACGGGCACGGCGACGTCCCGGTGGCCCGGGCGGCCCTGGAAGCGGGGGCCACGTGGCTCGGCGTGGCCATGGTCGAGGAGGGCCTGCGCCTCCGCGAGGCCGGCATCGACGCGCCGATCCTGGCGCTCAGCGAGCTCCCCACCGGCTCGGAGCGGGAGGCCATCGCCGCCGGCCTGACCCCGACCTGCTACACGGACCACGGGCTGTGGGCTCTGGCCGAGGCCGGCCGGGGCGGCGGCGTCCACGTGAAGGTGGACACCGGGATGCACCGGGTGGGCCTCCCGCCGGAACGGGCCCCGGCCTTCTGCTCTGCCGTCCGCGAGGCCGGGCTTCAGGTCGAGGGCGTGTGGACGCACTTCGCCCGGTCGGAGGAGCTCGACGACCCGACCACCGGCGAGCAGCTCAAGCGGTTCGAGGAAGCCCTCGACGCGGTCGAGGCGGCTGGACATCGGCCCCGCTACCGGCACGCGGCGAACTCCGGCGCCACCATGGGCTGGCCCGATACCCACCTGGACCTGGTCCGGGTGGGTATCGCCATGTACGGCATCCTCCCCGGCCCGCAGCTCGAGGGGCTCGTCGATCTCCGTCCCGCCATGAGGCTCCGGTCCCGGGTGTCATTGGTGAAGCGCTTGCCGGCGGGCGAGTCGGTCTCCTACGGCCACCGGTACCGGCTGGAGCGCGAGTCGACGATCGCCACGGTGCCCATCGGCTACGCCGACGGATACATGCGGGCGCTCTCGAACGTCGGCCGGGTGCTGATCCGGGGCCGGCGATATCCGGTGGCGGGCACGGTGACCATGGATCAGCTGATGGTCGACTGCGGCGAGGATCCGGTGGAGCCCGACGACGAGGTGGTCCTGCTCGGCCGGCAAGGCGACCAGGAGATCCGGGCCGAGGAGGTCGCGGCGTGGGCCGGCACGATCGGCTACGAGGTCGTCACCTCGGTGAGCGCCCGGGTCCCCAGGGTGCACCGTGGCTGAGGGGAAACGATTCCGGGCCCTTCGGGCGGTGGTCTGGAGCGCGGGCTCCGCCGCGGCGGTGGTGGCCGCCGGGGTGGCGGCCGAACGGCTGGCGGTGCGCCGGCTCCGGTCCCGGCCCGATCCCGAAGCCGACTCGCCGCTGGGCACGCTGCCGCCCGAGGATCTCGGCCCGGTCCGCTCGTTCGACGGGACCGAGCTCCGGGTGCGCGCGGCCGGCCCGCCGGAGGCGCCGGCCCTGGTGTTTCTTCACGGGATCACACTTGACCTGACGACCTGGTACTACCAATGGCAGATGTTCTCCGACCGCTACCGCTGCGTGCTGTACGACCAGCGGGCCCACGGCGGGTCGTCCCGACCGCCCTCCGGCGACTACTCGGTGACGGCCATGGGCCACGACCTGCGTGCGGTGCTCGACGCGGCCGTCCCGCAGGGTCCGGTCGTGCTGATCGGCCACAGCCTCGGGGGGATGGCCATCCTGTCGTTCGCGGACCTGTTCCCCGAGGAGATCGGGAGCCGAGTGGCCGGCGTGGTCCTGGTGGACACCGCCGCGTCCGACGTGCTGCGCGAGGTGTTCGGGGGGTTGGGGGCCCGGGTGGGCCGGGGCCTCCGCCGGCTCGGGACCCGGTACCGCTCCCGGATCGACGCCGCCGAGCGGCTCCAGGGGGCGGTCCGCCGCTTCGGGGCCGACCTCTCGTTCCTGGTGGCCCGGGCCACGAACTTCGGCCCCGGCGCGTCACCCTCGCAGGTCGAGCACGTAACCCGGATCTCCACGGGCGCGCCGGCCGAGGTGTGGGTGCACACGCTTCAGGACGTCCTGGACATGGATCTCCGACACGTCCTCGAGCGCATCACCGTGCCCGCCCTGGTCGTCGTGGGCGACCGCGACCTGGTCACCCCGAAGACGAGTGCGCAGGCACTCCGGTCCGCGCTCCCCGATGCCCGTGCGGTGGTGATCACACGGGCCGGCCACCTCTCGATGATGGAGCAGCACGAGCGCTTCGACGAGGTCCTCGACGGCTTCCTGACGGAGGTCCTGCCGCCGAGGAACAGCCGGCGCCGGCGAAAGGCCTCCAGCCGCAATTGATCGTCGACGGGATGCGGATCGGGCACTGGACCGATCCCGTCGGGATGACGGGATGCACGGTGGTGCTGCCGCCGCCGGGCACGGTCGGCTCCTGCGAGGTCCGGGGCGGGGCGCCGGGGACCCGGGAGACGGACCTCCTCCGTCCGGGCATGCTCGTGGCGGAGATCCACGCCGTCCTCCTCACCGGGGGGAGCGCCTTCGGCCTGGCCGCCGCCGACGGCGTGATGCGGTGGCTCGAGGAACGCGGCTTCGGCTTCGAGGCCGGCGTGGCCCGGGTCCCGATCGTCCCGGCCGCGGTGATCTTCGACCTCGGGGTGGGCGACCCGAGAGCCAGGCCCGGACCCGACGAAGGCTACGCGGCGTGCGAGGCGGCCTCCGAGAGCGCCATCGAAGGCAGGGTCGGCGCCGGGACCGGCGCCACCGTGGGCCTGGACCGGGTCCCGGGCGGGCTGGGGCTGACCGAGACGTCCGTGGGCGACGTGGCGGTGTGGGCTCTGGCCGTGGTCAACGCGTTCGGGGCCGTGGTGGACGAGGACGGTCGGCCGCTCGCCGGCGAGATCCCCCCGCCCGGGACCGTTCCCGCCTGGCCCGGGGCGAACACGGTGCTGGGCGTGGTGGCCACGAACGCCGCGCTCACCAAGGAGGGTTGCCGGGACCTGGCGGCCGCGGCCCACGCCGGCCTTGCCAGGGCCGTGAGGCCTGCGCATACAATGTGGGACGGGGACACCGTCTTCACCCTGGCCACCGGGCAGGTCGAGCCGCCCGGGGACACGCTCGAGCGGATGGCCGGGGATGCCTTGGCCGGGGCCATCCGGCGGGCGGTGGCCGAGCGATGACCACGAGGCTTGAAGAGCTCGCCAGCGAGGCCGCGGTCTGCACCAAGTGCCGGCTGTCGGCCGGGCGCACCCAGGTCGTGTTCGCCGACGGCAGCCCGGACGCGGACCTCATGTTCATCGGGGAGGGCCCGGGGTACCACGAGGACGTTCAGGGCCTGCCGTTCGTGGGGGCCGCCGGACAGCTCCTGAACCGGCTCCTGGGGGAGATCGGGCTCCGACGGGAGGACGTCCGGATCACGAACACCGTGCTGTGTCGTCCTCCCGGGAACCGGGACCCGCTCCCCGACGAGCTGGAGGCGTGCTCCACGTACCTGCTCGAGCACGTCGACCTGGTGGATCCGAAGGTCGTGTGCACGCTCGGCAACTTCGCCACCCGGGTCATCCTGGAGCGGCCGGTGGCCATCTCGAAGATCCGCGGGCAGCGGTTCCCGTGGCGGGGCCGGCTGGTGATCCCGACCTTCCACCCGGCGGCCATCCTCCGCGGCGGCGGGGACGCCTCGCGGGCGATGCAGCAGATCCGGGCGGACTTCGCCGCGATCGCCGGGGCCCTCGAGGAGGCCCAGGCCGCCGGTGGCGAGCCCGTGATCGAGGAGCAGCTGGGGCTGTTCTGAGCGTGGGCACGGCCATCGACGTCGTGACCGGCACGCCCGAGGACACCCGGAAGGTGGCCGCGGCCCTGGCCGAGCTCCTGGTCCCCGGCGACGTGGTCAGCCTCACCGGCGACCTCGGAGCGGGGAAGACAACGTTCGTGCAGGGTGCCGCCCGAGGGCTGGGGGTCACCGAGCAGGTGGCTTCCCCGACGTTCGTGCTGGTTCGGGAGTACCGTGGCGACGTGCCCGTCTGCCACCTCGATGTGTACCGGCTGGACCGGCTCCAGGAGGTCATCGATCTCGGTTTCGAGGATCTCCTCGATCCGGGGAGCGTGATCTTCGTGGAGTGGGGGGACGCCATCGAGCCGCTCCTTCCCGACGAGCATCTCCGGGTGGAGCTCCGCACCGAGGAAGACGACGCTCGACGGCTCTCGTTCGCCGGCCGGGGTGCCCGGTGGGCGGGGAGGTGGGAGCGCCTGGAGGGGGTACTGGCCCCGTGGGGGGCCGGCGGGGGGACGGTCTAGCGTGCTGGTCCTGGCGATCGAGACCTCGACGCCCCAGACCTCGGTGGCCCTGGGTACGGAGCAGGGGGTGCTCGGCTCCACCCTGCTGTCGTGGGGCAAGGGGCACTCTGAGATCGTGGTGCCGGCGATCCACCACCTCCTCGACTGGGCCGAGCTCCGTCCGGGTCAGATCGGCGGGGTGGCGGTGGGCCTCGGGCCCGGGCTGTTCACCGGGCTCCGGGTGGGCGTGGCCACGGCCCGGTCCCTGGCGCAGGTCCTCCGGGTGCCGATCGTGGGGATCGCGTCGCTCGACGTGCTGGCCTTCTCCGTCCGGTACTCGAGGTGGCGGATCGTCGCGGTGAGCGACGGCAAGCGGGGCGAGGTGTTCTACGCCTCCTACCGCCCGGTCCCCGGCGGTGTGGCCCGGGATTCCGAGTACCAGGTCGGCCCCCCCGAACGCCTGGCTGCCGAGCTCGAGGCCTCGGGCGAGGAGACCCTGCTCGTGGGGGGCGGCGCCCTGCTGTATCGTCGCCAGCTCCAGGTGGGCGGCGGGCGGATGGAGTTCGCCTCGATGTCCCGGGCCTTCCCGGACGCCGAGTCCCTCCTGGAGCTGGCCCTGCCCAGGTTCCACCGGGAGGAGACGGCCCGGCCTGTCGACGTGGTTCCCTACTACGTGAGGAAATCGGATGCGGAGATCGATTGGGGTCGAGCAGGCCGAGTCGCCTGACATCGAGATCACCCGGATGCGGCGCCGGCACCTCCGGGGCATCATGGCTATCGAACGGCAGGTCTATCCGAGGCCGTGGAGCCCCAGCCTGTTCGTCTCGGAGATGACCACCGGCCGGAACCGCGCGTACCTCGTGGCCCTGGCCGGGCGGGCGGTGGTCGGCTACGCCGGGCTGATCTCTTACGGCGACGAGGCCCACGTGACCACGATCGCCGTCGATCCGGAGTTCCAGCGCCTGAAGATCGGGACCAGGCTCCTGTATGAGCTCGTGCGCGAGGCGCTCGAGCTGGGGGCCCGGGCGGTCTCGCTGGAGGTCCGCGTGACGAACTGGGGCGCCCAGCGGCTGTACGGTCGGTTCGGCTTCCGGCCGGTCGGGGTCCGCAGGAACTACTACCAGGAGACGAGCGAGGATGCCTTGGTGATGTGGACCGACAACATCCGCACCCGGGAATACCACGAGCAGCTCGAGCGGGTCATCGACGAGATGCCCGAGGCCCTCCGGCCCGAGTGATGCCACCGTGAGGGTCCTCGGGATCGAGACGTCCTGCGACGAGACCGCAGTCGCGGTGGTCGAGGACGGCCGGAAGGTGCTCTCGAACGTCCTGGCCAGCCAGCACGAGATCCACGGGCGGTTCGGCGGGGTCGTGCCCGAGCTGGCCTCTAGGGCGCACCTCGAGCGGCTGAACCCCTTGATCGAGGACGCCCTGAGTGAGGCCGGGTCGGCGTGGGACGAGATCGAGGCCGTGGCCGTGACCCGCGGCCCGGGACTGGCCGGAGCCCTCCTGGTCGGCCTGGCCAGCGCGAAGGCCATGGCGCTTGCCCTGGACGTTCCCCTGGTGGGGGTGAACCACCTCGAGGGCCACATCTACGCGAACTTCCTAGAGCACGGGCCGCCGGCACCACCCTACGTGGTGCTCCTGGTGTCGGGGGGACACACGATGCTCGTCCACATGCCGGAGGAGCACCGCTACGAGATCCTGGGGCAGACCGTGGACGACGCCGCGGGGGAGGCCTTCGACAAGGTGGCCCGGTTCCTGGGGCTCGGCTACCCGGGCGGTCCCGTGCTCGACCGGCTGGCCCGGAAGGGGGACCCGGAGGCGATCCGGTTCCCCAGGGCCATGGCCTCCTCGGGTGACCTCGACTTCTCCCTCTCGGGCCTGAAGACCGCGGTGATCCGCCACGTCACCGCCGATCGGGAGGCCGGTCGAACCTTGGCGGTGGAGGACCTGGCGGCCTCGTTCCAGGAGGCCGTGGTGGACGTCCAGGTGCAGAAGACCCTGGCCGCAGCGGAGGCCACCGGCGTCCGGACCGTGCTCATGGGCGGCGGCGTGGTGGCCAACACCCGGCTCCGGGAGCGGATGGCCGAGGAGACGGAGGCTCGCGGCCTCAGGCTCCTGTCGCCCTCACCGGAGCTGTGCACCGACAACGCGGCCATGATCGCGGCCGCCGGTCATTTCCGGCTGGCCCGGGGGGAGCGCTCCTCGTTCGACGTTTCCGCGGAACCGGGCCTCCCCCTCGGCTAGCATGCGCACAGCGTGAGCGAGGAGGCCGGAGGCACCGTCCTGGTCACCGGGGCGGCCGGGTTCGTGGGGTCGCACCTGTGCGACCGGCTCCTGGCGGAGGGGCGCCGGGTTGTGGCCATCGACGACCTCTCCAGTGGCACGATCGCCAACCTGGCCGAGGCCCGCTCGTACGGCAAGCAGTTCAGCTTCGAGCACCTCGACGTCCGGGCGGAGGGCCTCCGGTCGCTCTTCGAGCGGCATCGCCCCGAGGTGGTGATGCACCTGGCCGCCCAGGCCAGCGTGAAGGTTTCCACCTCGGATCCGCTGTTCGACGCGGACGTCAACGTCCTGGGGACGATCAACGTGCTCCAGAGCGCGGTCCGGACCGAGGTCAGGAAGATCGTGTACGCGGCCTCGGGGGGGACGATCTACGGCGAGCCCCGCCGGTTCCCGGTCAAGGAGACAGCCGCGCCCGGCGGCCGCCCCCTGTCCCCATACGGCGTGTCGAAGAAGGTGGCCGGCGAGTACCTGGCCCTCTACCAACGGTTCAAGGCCATCGACCACACCGCCCTGGCCCTGGGGAACGTGTACGGGCCCCGCCAGGATCCCCAGGGAGAGGCCGGCGTCATCGCCATCTTCGCCGGCAGGATGCTGGTCGGCGAGCCGTGCACGATCAACGGGGACGGCAACCAGACCCGTGACTACGTGTTCGTGGCCGACACCGTGGACGCCTTCAGCCGGGCCATCGACCGGGGATCGGGGAAGCTCGTCAACATCGGCACGGGCCTGGAGACGAGCGTGAACCTCCTCTACCGGATGCTGGCCGAGATCGTGGGCGTGGAACAGGAGCCGGAGTTCGGGCCGCTCCCGTCCGGGGAGGTCCGCCGGATCGCCCTCGACATCTCGGCGGCCGAGTCCGAGCTGGGGTGGCGCCCCTGGACGCACCTCGAGGACGGCCTCGGCGAGACGGTTGCCTTCATGAAGGGCGTGTAGATGGCAAGCATCGTTTCGGACGTAGTCGCGAGCCAGGCCGGTGAGGCCCTCTGACACCCGGCGGCGGGAGTCGAGAGTTCAGGCAAGGACGCTGCCCCGCCCCCTCTCGTGCTCGCGATTCGGGCATCTCGGGCGATTCCTTCCGCCGGCACCCCGACCGTGGGCGCTCCGTGCCACTATGGGGCGGATCGCAACGCGCTCCACGGGATAAGAGGGCTCGGGCTTCGGCAGCAGCGGAGAGGTGACGATCGCGAACGAGGGCACCACCGAGGTCGGCGCAGCGCCGGCCCTGAAGATCCTTGGGCTGTTGGCCCTGTCCGTCACTGCGATCGTGAGCGACTCGTGGTGGGTGCTGGGGGGTGTCCTGGCCCTCCCCCTGGGGTGGTGGGTGGGCCACGGACGCAACCCGCTACACCTGCTCCCCATGCTCCGGCGAACGTGGGTGTTCCTGGCGTTCCTCTTGCTCTCGTTCCTGATCTTCCCCCCCGAGACCGCGGACCCGCTCACCGTCGAGGTCGCCGGGCGAACGATCGACCTCTCCGGGCTCCTGGTGGGGGGAAGGATGTGCCTTCGCCTCCTCATCATCATCGTCGCCTCCCTGGTGCTCCGGGAGACCGGCCGCCCGCACGAGATCCTCCTCGGGCTCCGACAGCTGCGGATCCCCCACCCGCTGGCGCAGACGATCGAGGCCACGCTCACGCTGGTTGCCGCTCAGCGCACGGGAAGGCGTCGACGTCGCCGGGAAAGAGGGAGAGTGCGGCGCGAGGCCGGGGGAGCCAGGCGCACCATTCGGGAGCGGGGGCGGGCGCTGGCCGAGCGGCTCGCCTCCTCGTTCCACGAGACCGTGGCGCGGAGCGCTGCAGAGATCGGAGTCCCCGAGTCGGAGCGGGCCCGCCACATCTCCGCGGCATCGGATGTCGTCATCGTCACCGCGCTGGTCGTCATGGTGATGGGCCTGAAGATGGTGAAGCTCCTACCGGGCATCCCTTTCGCCTCTGGGAACAGGCTCATGCTCGTGTTCCCGCTCTACTTCGTGGCCGCAAGCTACACGCGGTCCCCGATCGGGGCGACGTGGATGGGCGCCACGCTGGGCATGGTCGCCTTCCTCTTCGGTGAAGGCCGCTTCGGCATCCTTGAGGTCGCCAAGTACGTCGCCGCCGGAGCCATCCTCGATCTCGTCTGGCCCCTCGTCCGTCGAAGGCCGAGCGTGGTGATGTACGGGGCGGCCGGGCTCCTGATGGGGATCGGCTGGTTCGCCTCCACGCTCCTGGCCGCCTGGATCGCCAGGGCCCCCGCGATCTTCTACGCGCTGGCCGCCGGCATGGCGATCAGCCAGTTCGTCTTCTCGGTCCTGTCGGGACCCGTCTCGTGGGGGCTCCTGCGGGCTCTGGACCGCCCCCTCGAGCCACGAGAAGCGGATGTTGGACCCCCCGGAGGAGAAGCTCGCGGCTCCCACTCGTCCCCGCGTGGCAAGACGCGGTATAAATGAGCGCTCAACGGGTCACCCCAACGCACAAGGAGGATGTATGCTCAAGGCTGGCGGCGGCCGTGCCCGCCTGTTGATGAGGAGACAGGAGCCGCTCGACGCACCCGAGATTGCCACGTTCCGACTCCTCCCAAACCTCAACGTCATCAAGGTCGGAGCCACGTCGATCATCGAGGGCGACCCAGTCCCCCTCTTGTCGCTGGTCCGGGAGATCGCCACGCTCTCCAAGGAATACCAGCTGCTGATCTCGACCGGAGGTGGAGAGCGCCACCGTCATGCGCTGTCGATCGGTGTCGATCTCAACATGCCGATCGGCGTCCTGGCGGTGCTGGGAGCCAATGCTCCGTCGCAGAACGCCCTGATCCTCCAGGCGTTGCTCGCCTCGGAGGGGGGCATCCGAGTTCCCCCGGAGCACTTCGACGAGATCCCCGTCTACTTGGCGGCCGGCGCGATCCCCGTAACGCCGGGGATGCCGACCTACAACTACTGGGAGCACCCGCCCGCCGAGGGCGAGCTTCCGGCGCACGACACCGACGTCGGCGCGTACCTCGTCGCGGAGACGTTCGGCGCGCGCAAGGTGATCTTCCTCAAGGACGTGGACGGCGTGTACACGGCGGACCCCAAGGCGGACCCCGATGCGAATCTCCTCACCAGCACGACGGTGAAGGAGCTGCGTGATCTGCCGAGCCTGCCATTCGACCCCCCGGTGCTGGACATGCTGGAGCGTGCCCGGACGGTGCGCGAGATCCGCGTCCTGAACGGAACCAAGCCGGGATTGCTCACGGCCGCCATGGCCGGAGAGGAGATCGGAACGATCGTGAGGGCATCATGACCGCTGACCCAGGGACACCGAGGACGGACGGCAGGTTCCACATCTCATCGCGGCTGGCCGGTGAGTCGCTCGTCGACAAGGAGGTCGTCGCCGACGCGCGCTCCGATCGGAGCGTCATCCGGATGTTCCCGAACCTCAACGTGCTGAAGATCGGCGGCCAGTCGATCATCGACCGGGGCCGTGTCGCCGTTCAGCCGATCGTCGACGAGATCATCGAACTGGTCGACAAGGACTACCAGCTTCTGATCGGCGCGGGCGGCGGGACGCGCTCCCGCCACGTGTACGACATCGGGCTGAGGCTGGGCCTGCCGACGGGGCTCCTCGCTGTCCTCGGCGGGGCGCCGTCGGAGCAGAACGCGACGATGCTCCAGGCCCTGCTGGCGCAGCGAGGCGGCGTCCGCATTCCCA
>JBOGVU010000063.1:0-15360 GCA_050692915.1 Actinomycetota bacterium
GGTCTGGAGCGAGCGAAGCGAGCGGAAGCAGCGAAGCGGCCCCCGCGAGGCCGAGCCCCGCCGGTCTCCTGCGCGCGATCTCTCAGCCCACGGAGGACCGGCTCGCGCTCGTTGAGCTGGCGCTCCGGCAGGGACACACCGTGGAGGAGGTGGCCGGGGCCTCGGCGATCGACCCGTGGTTCGTCGACCAGATCGCCCAGGTGGCCGAGGCGTCTGCGGGGCTCCAGGGCCGGCCGCTGGCCGGCGTGGGCGCCGAGGAGCTCCGGAAGGCGAAGCGGGACGGGCTCTCCGACCGGCGGCTGGCCCGACTCCTGGCCGTCCCCGAGTCCGACGTCCGAGCAGCCCGGCGGGCCGGGGACGTCCGCCCCGTGTTCAAGACCGTCGACACCTGTGCCGGCGAGTTCCGTGCCCGGACGCCCTACTACTACTCCACGTACGAGCTGACCTCGGAGGTGCTGCCCGCCGAGCGTCCCCGGGTGGTGATCCTGGGCGGCGGGCCGAACCGGATCGGGCAGGGGATCGAGTTCGACTACGCGTGCGTCCACGCCGCCTTCGCCCTCCGCGACGCCGGGTTCGAGACCGTGATGGTGAACTGCAACCCGGAGACCGTCTCCACCGACTACGACACCAGCGACCGGCTGTACTTCGAGCCGGTGACGGCCGAGGACGTGCTGGCCGTGTGCGAGGCCGAGGACCCACACGGCGTGATCGTCCAGCTGGGAGGACAGACCCCGCTCGGCCTGGCGGCGGACCTCGAGGCCGAAGGGTGGACGGTGCTGGGCACGTCGGCGGCCTCGATAGACCTGGCAGAGGATCGCATGAAGTTCGGCGCTCTCCTGGCCCGCCTGGGGATCCTCCACCCGCCGCACGGGCACGGCACCTCGCCGGAAGAAGCGGCCGCGGTGGCCGCCCGGATCGGGTACCCGGTGGTCGTCCGGCCCTCCTACGTGCTGGGCGGGCGGGCCATGGAGATCGTCTACTCGGATGGCGAACTGGCCGGGTACCTGGAGCGGGCCACGGCGGCCAGCCCCGAGCACCCGGTCCTGGTCGACCGGTTCCTGGAGGGCGCCATCGAGGTCGACGTGGACGCGGTGGCGGACGGCCAGGAGCTCCTCATCGGCGCGGTCATGGAGCACATCGAGGAGGCGGGGGTTCACTCCGGGGATTCCTCGTGCACGATCCCGCCGGTGACGCTGTCCGACGACGAGCTCGACGAGGTCGAGCGGATCACGGCTGCGATCGCATCGGCTCTCGACGTCCGGGGCCTCCTGAACGTCCAGATGGCGGTGAAGGACGAGCGGGTGTGGGTCCTGGAGGCGAACCCCCGGGCCTCGCGCACCGTCCCGTTCGTGTCGAAGGCCACCGGGGTGCCGCTGGCCAAGGCGGCGGCCCGGGTCATGGTGGGCGCCTCGCTGTCCTCGCTCCGGGCCGAGGGCGTCCTGCCCGACGAGCCCGACCGGTACCGGCACCTACGTCACGTCGCGGTGAAGGCCGCGGTGCTCCCGTTCGCCCGGTTCCCCGGCGTGGACACGGTCCTGGGCCCGGAGATGCGGTCGACCGGCGAGGTCATGGGGATCGCCGGGGATCTCGGGGTGGCCCTGGCCAGGGCGCAGGTGGCTACCGGGACCTCCCTGCCGGTCAAGGGCACGGTGTTCGTGAGCGTGGCCAACCGCGACAAGCGCGGCATCGTGTTCGCGGTCAAGCGGCTGGCCGATCTCGGCTTCGACGTGGTGGCCACCGCCGGGACGGCCGGGCTCCTGGCCCGCTCGGGCCTGGAGGTCTCGTGCGTGGCCAAGGTCTCCGAGGGGCATCCGAACGCGGCCGACCTCATCGCCGCGGGGCGGGTCGACGTGGTGATCAACACGCCGTTCGGTCGAGAGCCCCGGAGCGACGGCTCGGCCATCCGCATGGCCGCGGCGGCGGCCGGGGTCCCGTGCGTGACCACGCTCCCCGGGGCCCTCGCGGCCGTTCAGGGGATCGAGGCCCTGCTCCGCGAGGGGCACGAGCCCCGGAGCCTCCAGGAGTACCATTCGAGGGTTCGGGCCCGTGAGGCCCGCTAGGAGCGGGAACGGTGATCAGACAGAAGTGCGAGGTCCTGTCGGCGAAACGGTGGGGCGTCTACAACTCCATCACGATGGTGGCCCCGGAGATAGCCGAGGAGGCCAGGCCGGGCCAGTTCGTCCAGGTGGCCATGCCCCCCGGCCGGGACTTCCTGCTGCGCAGGCCCTTCTCCATCCATCAGGCTTCCCGGAAGGGCGGATGGGCGGGGACCCTGGAGATCGCCTTCACCCCGGTGGGCCCGGGCACCGAGTGGCTCACCAGCGTTGAGGCCCACGACTTCCTCGACGTCATCGGCCCCCTGGGCCGGCCGTTCCCGCTTCCGAAGGCCCCCACGAGCTGCCTCCTGATCGGGGGCGGCTACGGGGCCGCTCCCCTGTACTTCCTGGCCCAGGAGCTCCGAGCCAAGGCCAGCCGGGTGGACATGATCGTGGGGGCCAAGACCCAGGAGCGGGTGTTCAAGCCGGTGGAGGCCAAGCGGCTCTCCGTGTCCGTGTCGACCACCACGGAGGACGGCAGCCTCGGCGAGCGGGGAAAGGTCACCGACGTTCTGCCTGGGATGATCACCCGGGGCGAGACACAGGTCGTGTACGCGTGTGGCCCCAACGCCATGCTGAGGGCCGTGGCCGAGTACTGCAACGAGCAGGGGATCCCGTCGCAGGTGGCGGTGGAGGAGCTGATGGCCTGCGGGGTGGGGGTGTGCTGGACGTGCGTGGTCCCGGTGGTCCACCGGGACGGGAAGGGGTGGAGCTACGAGCGATCGTGTTACGACGGCCCGGTGTTCAACGGGGCCAGGGTGTGGTGGGAGAAGTGGCTGGGTGGCCGGAGCGCGCCGGTGCAGACGCCGCCGGAGGGCTTCCGGCTGGAGGAGATGACCGCGGAGGGAGCGAGGGCGTGGCCGGCCGGGTGAGCCTGGCCACGAGCCTGGCCGGGATGGAGCTGACCACCCCGGTCCTGGCCGCCTCGGGGACGTTCGGGTCCGGGCGAGAGCTGGCCGGGATGGTGGACCTGGGCCTGGTGGGGGCCATCGTCACGAAGAGCGTGACGCCCCGGCCGGTAAAAGGGATGCCGACGCCGCGGATGGCCGAGACGCCCTCGGGGATGCTGAACGCCATCGGCCTCCAGAACCCCGGCGTGGAGGCGTTCGTGGAGAAGGACGGCCCGTTCATCGAGCGTGCCGGGGTCCCGGTGATCGTCTCGATCGCCGGGCGCAGCGTCCAGGAGTTCGCCGAGGTGGCGGTCCTGGTGAGCAAGATCCCGGGCGTGGTCGGGATCGAGGCCAACATCTCGTGCCCGAACGTGGAGCGTCGGGGCGAGGTGTTCGCCCGGGACCCAGTGGCCGCGGCAGACGTGATGAGCACCGTCACCCGGATGACCCACCTCCCTGTCCTGGCCAAGCTGACGGCCGACGTCACCGACATCGTGGACGTCGCCCAGGCCGTGGTCCGGGCCGGGGCTCATGGCCTGTCGCTCATCAACACGCTGCTCGGGATGGCCATCGATGTGGAGGCCTTCCGGCCGCGGCTGGGGGCCGTGACGGGCGGCCTGTCGGGCCCGGCGATCCGGGCGGTGGCGGTCCGGTGCGTCTACGAGGTTGCTCGGGCCCTCCCGGACGTGCCCATCGTGGGGCTCGGCGGCGTGGTGGACGCGCCCAGTGCGATCGAGTTCCTCCTGGCCGGGGCCACCGCGGTCGGCGTGGGGACGGCGAACTACTTCAACCCCCACGCTACCATCGAGATCGCCAAAGGGATCGGGGAGTTCCTGGCGGCCCGGGGCATGTCCGGACCGGAGGACCTCCGGGGCCGCCTGGTGACCCCGAGCCAGCCGCAGGAGCCGGCGTACCAGGGCGGGTGAGCGCCCCCCCGAACCCGCTGGTCGTGGCGCTTGACACCTCGGACCTCGACGCCGCGGCGGCTCTGTCCGCGGCCCTGGCCGGCGCCGTGGGGATGGTGAAGGTGGGCCTGGAGCTGTTCACGGCGGCCGGTCCATCCTCGGTGTCCCGGCTGAGTGAGCACGCCCCGGTGTTCCTCGACCTGAAGCTCCACGACATCCCCACCACGGTCGGACGGGCGGCCCGGAACGCCGGCCGGCTGGGCGCCGCCATGCTCACGGTCCACGCGCTGGGGGGCCCGGAGATGGTCCGGGCCGCGGTGGACGGGGCCGCTGAAGGGGCGAAGGGGGCGGGGACCGCGCCGCCCCAGGTGGTGGCGGTCACGGTCCTGTCGAGCCTGGCCGAGGCGGCGGGGGCGTCCCCGGCCTCGCTGGCGTTCGAGGCGGTCACGGCGGGCGCCCGAGGGGCCGTGGTCTCCGGCGACGACGTGAAGGACGTCCGGGAGGCCCTCGGCCAGGACCCGCTGCTGGTGGTTCCGGGCATACGGCCGTCCGGAGCCCGCTCGAACGACCACGCCCGGGTGCTGACCCCCTCCGAGGCCATGGCCGCGGGAGCGGACCGGCTCGTGGTGGGACGGCCGATCACCGAATCGACCGATCCGGCCGCCGCCGCCCGGGCGATCCTCGAAGAGATCGGCCTGCGGTGACCGAGGACGAGGTCCTCGAGATCCTCCGCCGGTCGGGGGCGCTCCGGCAGGGCCACTTCCTGCTGTCGTCCGGCCGTCACTCGGACGCGTACGTGGAGAAGGCCCGTGTGTTCGAGGATCCCCAGGTCACCGTTCGGATGGGCCGGGAGATCGCCTCGTGGTACGAGGACGTCGGCGCCGTGGTGAGCCCGGCCGTGGGGGCCATCCCCCTCGGGTTCGCCACCGCGCTGGCGGCTGGGGCCCGGTTCCTGTACGCCGAGCGTGAGGGGGGGCGGATGGTCCTGCGACGAGGCTTCTCCGTGGCTCGCAGCGAGCGGGTGCTCGTGGTCGAGGACGTAGTGACCACAGGCGGTTCGGCCGCCGAGGTGTACGAGCTCGCTGGGGTGCTGGGGGCAGAGCGGCTGGGCGTGGCCGCCCTGGTGGACCGGTCCGGGGCCGACCTGCCCTTCCCCGGGCGGGCGCTCGCTCGGGTGACGGCGGAGACGTGGGAGCCGGACGCGTGCCCCGCATGCGCGCGAGGGGTCCCGCTCGAGTCACCGGGGTCCCGGCACCTCGCCTGAAACAGCGCCCGAAACCGCAGGTCATCCTGCTCGGTTCGGTTTGTCCCTGTACGGGGCCGCGCGGTATCATCCGCCCATCCCTCAACCTCAGCGTAAGGAGGAGCCATGCCCCTACCGACGCTCACCGAGGAGCAGCGACGAGAGGCCCTGGCCAAGGCGGCGGAGGCGCGACGCAAGCGCGCCGAGCTGAAAGGGAAGCTGAAGAACGGTCAGATGAGCCTCCGCGAGATCCTGGACCGACGGGAGGACACGGTCGTCGGCAAGATGAAGGTGTCCGCGGTCCTGGAGTCGCTGCCCGGCGTGGGCAAGGTTCGTGCCCGCAAGCTGATGGAACGGCTGGACATCTCCGCCAGCCGCCGGGTCCGCGGCCTCGGCGCCAAGCAGAAGGTGGCGCTCCTCGGCGAGTTCTCGAAGAAGTAACGGCGGCCGCGGCCGGCTCTTCGTCATCTCCGGTCCCTCGGGGGTGGGTAAGGGCACCGTGGTTCGCCGGCTGCTGGAGGCCCGGCCCGACCTGGCCTTCTCCGTGTCTCTCACCACACGGTCCGCCCGCCCCGGCGAGGTCGACGGTCGCGACTACCGGTTCGTGCCGGACGCCGAGTTCGATCGGATGATCGAGGCCGACGGGTTCCTGGAATGGGCCGAGGTGTTCGGCGAGCGGTACGGGACCCCCGCGGAGCCGGTGGAGGCCGCTCGGGCGGCCGGGCAGGACGTCCTCCTCGAGCTCGACGTCCAGGGTGCTCGGGCCGTCCGGGACCGGGTCCCCGACGCGGTGAGGGTCTTCTTGCAGCCGCCCTCCGAGGAGGAGCTGGCCCGCCGGCTCCGAGCCCGGGGGACCGAGGAGGGCCCGGCCCTGGAGCGCCGGCTGGCCGAGGCCCGGCGGGAGATGGCCGAGGCGTCCTGGTTCGACCAGGTCGTCGTGAACGACCGGGTGGAGGAGGCCGTGGCCGAGGTCCTTGCTATCATTGATGGAACAGCGAAAGGGGAGCCTTGATCGAGCCCAACATCGACGACCTGCTCGAGAAGGTCGACTCCAAGTACACACTGGTCATCCTGGCCGCCAAGCGGGCCCGGGAGATCAACTCGTACTACAGTCAGCTCGGCGAAGGGCGCGGCGAGTTCGTGCCGCCGCTCGTCGAGACCGGCGGGCTGCGGAACAAGCCCCTGTCCATCGCCCTCGAGGAGGTCGCGGAGGACAAGGTGACGTTCGAGCGCCCCGAAGCGCCGAGCATCAAGTAAACGATGGCCAGCCCCCTGGCGGGCCGCCGAGTCCTGCTGGGGGTCACCGGCGGCGTGGCCGCCTACAAGGCCGCCTACCTGGCCCGGTTTCTGCGCGAGCGTGGGGCAGGGGTCCAGGTGGTGATGACGCCGACCGCCACCCGGTTCGTGGGGCCGGAGACGTTCGCCGCCTTGACCGGCCGCCGGGCCCACTCGGACGTGTTCGAGCGAACCGAGGACGTGCTCCACGTGCGCCTGGCCCACGAGGCCGACGCGGCGGTGGTGGCCCCGGCCACCGCGAACGTTCTGGCGAAGCTGGCCACAGGGGTCGCCGACGAGCTGCTGACCTCGACCCTCCTGGAGTTCCGCGGCCCCTTGGTGGTGGCGCCGGCCATGCACTCGGGGATGTGGACCCACCCGGCCACGGTGGAGAACCTCCGTGTGCTGGAGGCCCGTGGCGTGACGCTGGTCGGGCCCGTCGAAGGGCCCCTGGCCGCCGGCGACGAGGGTGTCGGGAGGATGGCCGAGCCCGAGGACATCGTCGCGGCGCTGGAGCACGCGGTGGCGGAGGGGGGCGGTCCGCTTGTCGGTCGGCGGATCCTGGTGACCGCGGGGCCCACCCACGAGCCGATCGACGCGGTGAGATACGTGGGGAACCGCTCCAGCGGCAAGATGGGGTACGCGGTGGCCCGGGAGGCCGCCAAGCGGGGGGCGGCGGTGACGCTGGTGAGCGGCCCCAGCCCTCTCCCTGACCCACCGGGCGTCGAGGTGGTCCGGGTGGAGACCGCCGAGGAGATGCGCGACGCCGTGCTGGTGCGGTTCGAGGAGGCCGACGCGGTGGTCATGGCCGCGGCGGTGGCCGACTGGCGGCCGAAGGAACGCGCCGATGGGAAGCTGAAGAAGGAGGCCGGGACGCCCGAGCTTCTCCTGGAGCCGACGCCCGATATCCTCCGGGAGCTGGGGGAGCGGAAGGGCAGCCGGATCCTGGTCGGGTTCGCCGCCGAGACCGAGGACCTGGAGGCAGCCGGGCGGTCGAAGCTGCGGGAGAAGCGGCTCGACCTGATCGTGGTGAACGAGGTCGGCGCTCCCGACACGGGCTTCGAGGCCGACACGAACCGGGCCATGATCCTGGCTGCCGACGGCGACGACGAGCCGATGCGGGACTGGACGAAGGCCGAGCTCGCCGCGACGATCTGCGACCGCCTCACCTCCCTGCCGCTCACATGAGCGACGCCTTCACACTCAGCAGGACCGGGCTAAGGTTCACTATCGACACACACATAGTCGACGACCCATCTCCTGCTGTTGCTCGCCTCCGCGAACTCGCCTCCAACAAGGAGATTCAGTTCAGTGGGAGCGATCGCATCCTGGTGGAGATCCGCGATGCAGGATTAGGCAAACGAGAAGAACTTGAGTCACTCGCCTGGGAACACGACCTCTTCCTGGGTCCTTTCGTCCTGGGACATTCGGAGCTGGGGCGGAGTGTTCTACCTTCCGACGAAGATGTGGCTGACATCCGGCTGGTCTTCTCATCCCTCTTTCCTACCCGAGAGTGGTCAGGGGCTCGCAAGCAGGACATTCGCGATGCCCTTCACGTACAAACCTCGATTCGCTATGCCAGAAGTGGCTTCATCACTCGGGATGCTGTCTTGCTGAGAGCGAAGAAGCGTGTTCGAGCGATGTTCAACGGATTCATGATCTTGACTCCCGAAGAGGCCGTCGTCTTGACTGAACGGCGAATCAAGAATCGCCAGACCCTGGAGGGGATTAGGAGTCGCCCTCGGAGAGGGTGAAAGGGAACGCCCCTGGAGTCACCTCCACGCTTTGCCCGCCTTGGGCCGGGCCGGTCGTTCATGTCAGTACCCCCTCCTAGAATCACACCCATGAGATTCGCGGCCCCGCGGACCTCCGGAGACCTGACCGACGCCCTGGACCGGGCCGCCGCGGCCATGGCGGCGGCCTCGGCCGAGGCCCTCAGTGCGGTGGCCGAGGTGGACCGCCGGGGCCTGTACCGGCGGGACGGGGCCACCTCGGCCAGCTCGTGGCTGGCCGGGCGGTACGGGCTGGCCTGGGGGACGGCCCGGGAGTGGGTCCGGGTGGCCAACGCCCTGGAGGCCCTCCCCAGCATCGCCCGGGCCTACGAGGGCGGCCGGCTGTCCTGGGACCAGGTCCGGCCCCTGACCAGGTTCGCCACCCCGGAGACCGACCAGCGGTGGGCCGAGCGGGCCCCGGAGCTCCGGCCAGCCCGGCTGTGGCGGGAGGCCCGCCGGCACGAGCGGGTCCGGGCCCGGGAGGCCGAGGAGGCCCGCCGGCGGAGGTACCTCCGCCTGGACTGGGACCACGAACGGTCCGTGCTGTGGCTGGAGGGGATGCTGCCCGCGGAGGAGGGCACGGCCCTCCAGGCGGCCATCGGTCGGCGGGCCGAGCAAGTGCCTCCCGACCCCCAGGCCGCCCACCCCGGCGGGGCCCGGCTGGCCGACGCCCTGGTGGACCTGGCCACCGGCGGGCCCGAGCCGGCCACCGTGGTGGTCCACGCCGAAGCCGAGGTCCTGGCGGGGCAGGAGTTGGAAGGAGGCCCGTGGCTCTCGGAGACCGAGGGGGGCCAGCGCCTTCCCACCGAGGCGGTCCGCCGGCTGGCCTGTGACTCCCGGATCGAGTGGGTGCTGGAGTCCGGTGGCCGGCCGGTGGGGATCGGGCGGCGGGGCCGGGCGGTCCCCGGTCAGCTCCTCCGGGTGCTCCGGCACCGGGACGGCGCTGTGTGCCGGTTCCCCGGGTGTGAGCGGAAGCGATGGCTGAACGCCCACCACCTGGTTCACTGGGCGGACGGAGGTGGGACCAGCCTCGACAACCTGGTGCTGCTGTGCCACGCGCACCACCGCCTGATCCACGAGGGCGGCTGGCGGACCTGCGGTCACCCGGCCCGGAACCTCCGGTTCCACGATCCGGGAGGGAGGATCGTGCCGACGGGGCGATCACGACCGCGGCCGGCGGTGGGGAGCCGTCTATAATCCGGCGGACATGGCCCGACGACACCTGTTCACCTCGGAGTCCGTCACCGAGGGACACCCCGACAAGCTCGCCGACCAGATCTCGGACGCGGTCCTCGACGCCATCCTCGAGGACGACCCGAACGGCCGGGTGGCCTGCGAGACCCTGGTCACCACAGGCCTCGTGGTCGTGGCCGGGGAGATCAGCACGCAGACCTACGTGGATATCCCCGAGGTGGTCCGCCGGACGATCACCGACATCGGCTACACGGATGCGCAGTTCGGGATCGACGGGGACACCTGCGGCGTGGTGACCTCGATCCAGGACCAGTCCCCCGACATTGCCGCCGGGGTCGACCACGCCGAAGAGGAGCGGGACGAGGGCTCCAGCGACCCGCTGGACCGGGTCGGGGCCGGCGACCAGGGGATGATGTTCGGCTACGCGTCGCGGGAGACCGAGCAGTTGATGCCGGTGCCGATCGCCATGGCCCACGCCCTGGCCAAGCGGCTGGCCGACGTCCGCAAGGCCGGGGTGATCCCGTACCTCCGCCCCGATGGCAAGAGCCAGGTGACGATCGAGTACGAGGACGGTCGCCCCCTTCGCGTGGACACCGTGGTGATCTCCACCCAGCACGCCCCGAACGTCGATCGCGACTCGCTGCTGGAGCCCGACGTCAAGGAGCACGTGATCGAGCCGGTGCTTGTGGAGTTCGGGCTGGAGCACGAGGGGTGGCGGCCCATCGTGAACCCGACCGGCACGTTCGAGATCGGCGGCCCCCGGGCCGACACCGGGCTGACCGGGCGGAAGATCATGGTGGACTCCTACGGCGGCATGGCTCCCCACGGCGGGGGGTGCTTCAGCGGGAAGGACGCCACAAAGGTGGACCGCTCCGCGGCGTACATGGCCCGGTACGCGGCGAAGAGCGTGGTCGCGGCGGGGCTGGCCGAGCGGGTCCAGCTCCAGGTGGCCTACGCCATCGGCAAGGCCCACCCGGTCTCGTTCGTGGTGGACACGTTCGGCACCGGCGAGGTGGATCCCTCCCGGCTCGAGGTCACACTGACCGAGCTGTTCGACTTCCGGCCGGCGGCCATCATCGACACGCTCGATCTCCGCCGTCCGATCTACGGGGAGACCGCCTGCTACGGGCACTTCGGGCGCAAGGGCTTCCCCTGGGAGGAGACCGACCGCGCCGAGGACCTCCGCCGGGCGCTCGCCTGAGCTGAACGGCGTCCCGGTCGACGTCGCCGTCGATCTCCCTCGGCTCGAGCTCGACCGCCCCTTCACCTACCTCCTGCCAGAGGAGCACGCGCCGGGCACCGGGCACCTGGTGTCGATCCCGTTCCACGGCCGTACGGTGCGGGGGTGGGTGCTCGGCCCGGCGGCTGAACCGCCCGGCCGGGTCCTGCCGGTCCGCCGGGTCCTGTCGAAGGTGCCGGTCGTGGACGAGCGGCTCCTGCAGCTGGCCCGGTGGATGGCCGAGCGGTACGTGGTGCCGCTGTCGCTGGCCATCGGGGCCATGCCGCCCCCCCGGGTGGCCTCGGAGGAGGCGGTTCCGCCGGGGTCCGCCTCAGCAGAGGCCGGCACCCTCGAAGGGCCGGCGCACCTGGAGCGGTACGAGGGAGGCTCCGCGCTGAGGGCGGCCTGCCGGGACGGGTCGGGGTCGTTCGCGATGCGGCCCCTGCCAGAAGAGGAGGGCCCGGTCTGCGTCGAGGCGGTGCTGGCCTGCCTGGCGGGAGGTCGCCGGGCGGTGGTGGTCGTTCCGGAGGGAGAGCCCCTCCCGGCCACGGGGCGCGCCGTGGCAGAGGCCCTGGAGAGCCGGGCGTTGGTGTACGTGGGCGGGGAGCCGCGGGAGCGGTACCGGGCGTGGCTCGACATGCTCGCCGGCCGCTATGTCGCCGTGATCGGCACACGGTCCGCCGTACTCGCCCCGGTGCCCGACCTCGGCCTGGTGTGGGTTCACCGGGAGGCGCACCCGGGGCACCGGGAGGAGCGAGCACCCCGGCACCACGTCCGGGACGTGGCCCTGGCCCGAGCCGGGCTGGAGGACGCGGTGTGCGTGCTGGCGGGCCTGGCGCCGTCGGCGGAGACCGCGGCCCTGGCCGACGCCGGAACGGTCGCCGTGGTCCGACCTCCCCGGTCGGCGGAGCGTGAGGCGTCTCCGCTGGTGGAGACGGCCAGGCCGGACCGGGAGGACCGGTCGCCGCGATTGGGCCGGCTCCTCAAGGAGGCAGAGGGGGCCTTCCTCCTGATCTCGAGGCACGGGTACGGCGTGGCCCGGGCGTGCCGCCGATGCGGTGAGCCGGCCCGGTGCGCTCGGTGCGCGGGGCCGGTGACCGTTCGGGAGGGCCGGACCGCGTGCACCGTCTGCCATGCGGAGGCGGTGTGCCCGACGTGCGGATCCCATCGGTTCGGGGTCGAGCGGGGCGGGACCGAGCGGCTGCAGGAGTGGGCGGGGCGGGTCACGCGGGTGCCGGTGACCCGGGTGGAGTCCGCCGCCGAGGCCGTCCGTCCCGAGGCCGGGCGGGTGGTGGTGGGCACGGCCGCGGCCGTGAAGGACTTCGGCCGGGCCCGGGTGCCCCTGGTGGCCATCCTCGATCCCGACCGGGCCCGGCGGCGAGAGGGCCTGTCCGCTTCCGACCAGGCCCTGGCCACGTGGATGGAGGCGGCCGCGTGGGCCGGGCCGCGCGGGCAGGGCGGCAGGGTGCTGGTCCACACCCGGGAGCCGGGGGACCCGCCCATCCAGGCCTTGGTTCGGTGGGACCCCGAGGTCCTGCACCGCTCGGAGCGGGCCCGCCGGGAGGCCGCCGGCTTCCCTCCCGGCCACCCGGTATTCCGGGTGGTGGGGACGCCGGCGCTGCCGGACGCCCTGGCCTCGGTCCGCCCCGTCCACCTGCTGACCTCGAGCGTCGGCGGCGAGACGGTATCCTTGGTAACGGTGCACCCAGACGCGGTCCCCAGGTTCAGGGAGCGGATCGTGGCGTGGGTGGGGGAGGGGATCGTGACCAGGGTGGAGGCCGAACCGCAGCTATGAGACGCAGATGTCCGTGATGCCGATCCGAATGTTCGGCGACCCGGTGCTCCGGGAGCCGGCCAGGCCCGTCGAGTCCTTCGACGAGGCCCTTCAGCGCCTGGCCGAGGACATGATCGCCACGATGCACGAGGCCCCGGGCGTCGGCCTGGCGGCTCCCCAGGTGGGCCGGTCCCTCCGGCTGGTCGTGTTCGACGTCAAGGACGAGGAGGGTCCCCGGGCCCTGGCGAACCCGGTCCTTCGGGATGAGTGGGGAGAGCAGATCGAGGAAGAGGGCTGCCTGTCGCTCCCCGGCCTGTACTACCCGGTCCGCCGGTCGATGCGGGTGTGGGCCGAGGGCTTCGACCTGGGAGGCAACGAAGTGACGATCGAGGCCGAGGACCTCCTGGCCCGGGTCCTCCAGCACGAGGTGGACCACCTCGGCGGCGTGCTGTTCATCGACCGGCTCGACGCCGAGCATCGCGCCGAGGCCCTGGCCGCGATCCGGGACCAGGCCCTCGGGCTCCAGCCCGTCGCCCACGACCCCGCCCGCGCGCTCTAGGAGCCCCCATGCGGGCCGCCTTCCTTGGCAACGCCCCCTGGTCGGTCCCTTCCCTGGAGGCGTTGACCGACTCGTCCCACCAAGTGGTGGTGGCGATCACCCGGGACCCCCGGCCGGCGGGGCGAGGAGGGCGGCCCCGGCCGACGGCCGTGGCGGATGCCGCCCGGCGGCTCGGCCTGCCGCTCATGGAGATCCCCACCGTGCCCGAAGGCGAGGGGCTGCAGGCCCTGCGCGAGTCCGCCCCGGACGTCCTGGTGGTGGTGGCGTACGGAGAGATCCTGCCGCCGGATGTCCTCGGCCTCCCCCGGGTGGCGCCGGTGAACGTGCACCTCTCGCTCCTCCCCAAGCTTCGGGGCGCGGACCCGGTTCGTCGGGCCATCCTCGACGGCCTCCAGACCACCGGCGTGACCACGATGCGGATGGACGAGGGCCTCGACACGGGCCCGATCCTCCTGCAGGTGGAGGAGCCGATCCGGGCCGACGACGACGGGGGATCGCTGGGGGGGCGGCTGGCCGGGATCGGGGGCCGGCTCCTGATCGAGACGCTGGACGGCCTCGAGGCGGGGACCGTGGTGGAGCGGCCTCAGGACGACCGGGCCTCCACGATGGCCCCGAAGGTGAGGCCGGAGGAGGAATGGATCGACTGGTCGGAGCCGGCCGAGATGGTGGCCCGGCGGGTCCGGGCCCTGTCTCCCGAGCCCGGCGCGCGGACGACGTTCCGGGGCCGCGTGACGAAGGTCCTCCGGGCCACGCCCACGCCAGCAGGTGGGTCTCCGGGCTCGATCGTGGAGATCTTCCGTGACCGGCTCGTGGTGGGGACGGGCCGGGGGTCGGTGGCGCTGGACCTCGTGGTGCCCGAGGGCCGGAAGCCGATGAGCGGAGCGGCGTTCGCCCGAGGACGACGGCCGGAGCCCGATGAGCGGTTCGGCTAGATCCGTCGCCGCCGACGTCGTCCGGCGGGTGGCCGACGGCGACGCCTTCTCGAACCTCCTCCTGCCGTCCCTGCTGGACCGGGCTGGGCTGGAGCCCCGCGACCGGGCCCTGGCCACCGAGCTGGCCTACGGCACCCTCCGCCGTCTCATCCCCATCGATCGGGTCCTGGCTGGGCTGGTGCGCCGTCCCCTGGACCGGGCCTCCGCACCGGCCCGGGCCGCGCTCCGGGTCGGCGCGTACCAGCTGCTCCACACCCGGATCCCCGCCCACGCCGCCGTGACCGAGACCGTCTCGCTGGTTCCTCGCCAGCAGCGCGCGTTCGTGAACGCGGTTCTGCGCCGGCTGTCCACCCGGCCGCCCCGACCGCCGCGGGGGGACGACGACGCCGCGGTAACGGGCAGGACGGGCCTGGCGCAGTGGGCCGTCGAAGAGCTCCGCCGCCTGGTGGGGGACGAGGCCGAGGAGGCCGCCGCGGCGCTGGCGTCGCCCGCCCCCCTGCCCCTCCGGGCCAACCCCTGCCGGGCCGACCCGGCCCGGCTCGTCGCCGCACTCCGTGAGGCCGGGCTGGAGCCCCAGCCGGGGGTCCTCCACCCGGCTTCTCTCCGGCTGCCGGGCGGGCGGCCCTCGGACCTCCCGGGGTTCGCCGAGGGATGGTTCGCGGTGCAGGACGAGGCGTCTGCGTGGGTCGTCGACGTCCTCGGGCCCGAGCCGAGCGAGCTGATCCTCGACGCGTGCGCGGCGCCCGGCGGGAAGGCCGCAGACATCGCGTGCCGGGCCGGTGCCGTGGTGGCGGCGGACGTTTCCCCACGCCGGCTCGGGCTGGCCCGGAGGGCCGCCGCGCGGCTGGGTGTCACCGCTCGCCTGGTGGTGCAGGACGGCGGCCGCCCGGCACTTCGGGAGGGGTTCGACCGGGTGCTGGTGGACGCGCCGTGCACGGGCATGGGCGCGGCCCGGCGCCGCCCCGAGCTCCTGTGGCGTCCCCGGCGCACCGACCTGTCCCGGCTGGCCCGGCTCCAGGTGCAGATCGCCCTCGGGGTGGCCTCGCTGCTCCGTCCGGGCGGGGTGCTGGTGTACTCGGTGTGCACGTTCCCTCGGGCGGAAACCGACGCCGTGTGCGATGCCCTCCTGGCCAAGGCCCCGTTCCTCCTCGCCGATCCCTTCTCCGGCCCCGACGGGGCCCCGGTGGCCCGGGCCAGGCTGTGGCCGCACCGGCACGGCACCGACGCGATGTTCGTGGCCCGGTTCCGGCGGGGCGACTAGCGCCCGGGTCGCCCCGGAGCGAGAATCCCGCCGGATGCCTCCGCCTCGGGTCGCTGCGTCGATCCTCTCCGCCGATTTCGCCCGCCTCGGCGAGCAGATCAAGGCGGTCGAGCCCCATGCCGACATCATCCACGTGGACGTGATGGACGCCCACTTCGTCCCCCCACTCACGATCGGACCCGTGGTGGTGGAGTCCCTGCGGCCGGTTACCGGCCGGACCCTGCACGCCCACCTGATGGT
>JBOGVU010000064.1:0-15069 GCA_050692915.1 Actinomycetota bacterium
CAGTTCGGGGGCCGGGCGGTCAGCGGCTACGACGCCGTCGACGGCGGCTCGGCGGACGACTGCAACGGCCACGGCACCCACGTTGCCGGGACCGTCGGCAGCACCACGTACGGCGTGGCAAAGAGCGTCCAGCTGGTGGGCGTGCGGGTCCTGAACTGCCAGGGCTCCGGCACCACCTCCGGAGTGATCTCCGGGGTCGACTGGGTGACCGGGAACCACCTGGCCGGTCAGCCCGCCGTGGCCAACATGAGCCTGGGCGGCGGGGCCAGCACTTCGCTGGACAACGCCGTGAACAACTCGATCAACGACGGCGTGACGTACGTGGTAGCCGCCGGGAACAGCAATGCCAACGCGTGCAACTCCTCCCCCGCGCGCGTGGCGGCTGCCGTCACCGTGGGGTCGACCACGTCATCGGACGCTCGATCGTCGTTCTCGAACTACGGGACGTGCCTGGACATCTTCGCCCCGGGCTCGAGCATCACCTCGACGTGGCACACCAGCAACACCGCCACGAACACGATCAGCGGCACCTCGATGGCGTCGCCGCACGGGGCCGGGGTGGCCGCCCTGTACCTTCAGGGGAACCCATCCGCCGCGCCGTCGACGGTCCGGAACGCCATCGTGGGCTCGGCCACGCAGGGCGTGCTGAGCGGGGTCGGCAGCGGGTCCCCGAACCTGCTCCTGTACTCGCTGCTGGACAGCGCACCGCCACCGCCTCCGCCGCCGTCGGACTGCACCCTGCCGGAGGCGTACACCGGGACGCTGTCGGGGACCGGCGACTACGACTACCACCCCAACGGGACGTACTACTACTCGGGCGTGTCGGGCACCCACCGCGGATGCCTCCGCGGCCCGACCTCGGGAGCCGACTTCGACCTGTACCTGTACCGATGGAACGGCTTCTACTGGGCCCTAGTAGCGGCCAGCGAGAGCGCCGACTCCTCCGAGGACATCGCCTACAACGGCAGCGCCGGCTACTACCTGTGGGAGGTGTACTCGTACAGCGGGAGCGGCAGCTATACGTTCAGGATGCAGCGCCCGTAACCGTCCGAGGGGGCGGCGGTACCCGGCCGCCGCCCCCTCACCGGTCCTCATCGATGGGTTGACTGACCTTCCACTCGAACCCGAACGAATCGAGGAAGAGGAAGACCCGGTCGCCGTAGTCCTCGTCGAAGGCTCGACGAGGACCTCGAGGCCGGCCTCCCGGGACGAGCTCGTACGCTCCTGCACGTCCTCCACCTGAAGGATCAGCGTCAAGCCGAGTCCGCGCGGACCCGTCCGAACGGCCTCCGCCCGCTCGGGGCCTCCGTAGTGCGCCTCGTCGAGCGGCCCCGGGAGCAGCTGCGACCCGACCCTGGAGAGAAGGCAGAACGCCAGCCCGCCACGCTCGCTCGGGATCGTGATCTCCTCGAGGAAGTCGAGCCGCTGATAGAACCTGCTGGCCTTGGCGACATCATCCACGGCGAGCGCGACACTCATCGAAGGCAACGTCATCGTTACTCCAGGCGCACCCGCGGATTCATACGATCCGACCCTACAGGGGCCCCGGATTGGCGCGGCCTTACGAAGCGGTACGATTCGGGCGATGGCGACCACGAGCGACGAGACCGGGCCCACCCTGGGGACCACGCTCGACCTGGGGCGATTCCGGGGGGCGCTGGCGAGGTTCGCCACCGGCGTCACCGTGGTCGGACACCGGGCCGATGATGACTCACCCAGGGGGATCACGGTCAACGCGTTCTCCGCCGTCTCCCTCGACCCCCCGCTGGTGCTGGTAGCTATCGCCCGCCGGGCCCGCAGCCACGACCTCCTCCGCGGCAAGCCGTTCTCGGTGAACGTGCTCAAGGTCGAGCAGGAGCCGCTGGCCCGCCACTTCGCTGGCGAACCCCAGGACGTGGAGATCCGGTGGGTCAAGGGGGTGGTGGCGCCGCGCCTGGCCGAGCCGCTGGCCTGGCTGGAGTGCGAGCCGTGGGCCGACCACGACGGGGGCGACCACACGCTGTTCGTGGGCAGGGTGGTCGACTTCCTGTTCGGGGACGCCGACGCCCTGGGCTTCTACCAGAGCCGGTTCGTGCCGGTGGCCCGGCCGGTCCCCTCGCAGCCACCGGTGCCGTACGACCCGTTCGAGCTCCCGTACGATGCGCCCTGAGATGGCGAACGATCGGCTGCGTGGCTCGATCGTCCCGATGATCACTCCGTTCACGGTGGGCGGCCAGGTCGACGACGGCGCCCTCCGGGACCTGATCGACCGGGCCATCGAGGCGGGCAGCCACGGGATCTCGGTGACCGGGACCACCGGCGAGCCGAGCGCGCTCACGCTGGAGGAGCGCGAGCACGTCATGGAGGTGGCGGCCAAGGCCGTCGACGGCCGGGTCCCGTTCGTCCCCGGCACCGGCACCAACAACCTCGAGGAGACCGTCCGCCTGACCCGGGCCGCCGAGGGCCTCGGGGCCGACGCGGCGCTGGTGATCGTCCCCTACTACTCGAGGCCCTCGCAGGAAGGCCTGTACCGGTACTTCGCGGCCGTGGCCGACGCCGCCGAGATCACCCTCCTGATCTACAACATCCCCGGGCGGACCGCGGTGAACATGGAGCCGGCCACCATGGCCCGCCTCCGCCGCGACCGCCCGCACATCGTCGGCGTCAAGGAGTCGAACACGGATTTCGAGCACGTCTCGAAGGTCCTGTACGAATGCGAGCGAGACTTCCTGGTGTTCTCCGGCATCGAGCTGCTCTGCTACCCGATGCTGGCTATCGGCGGGGCCGGCCACGTCAGCGCCACGGCGAACGTCCTCCCCGCCGAGGTGGCCCGGCTCTACGACCTAGTGGCCGAGGGCAAGTGGGACGACGCCCTCGACCTCCACTACCACCTGCTCCCCCTGAACGAGGCGCTGTTCCTGGAGACCAACCCCGGGCCGCTGAAGTGGGTGCTGGGGCGGCTGGGCATCGCCCCGCCCCACCTCAGACCCCCGCTGGCCGAGCCTGGGCCGGAGACCCAACGCCGGCTCGAGGAGGCTCTGGCGCGCTACGGGCTCGGAGGGGCCTCGTGAGGCTGGCCCGGTTCCTTGCGGACGGGCGGGAGCACCGCGGGTCGCCGGCCGACGACCCCGGCGTCCTCCTCGGCGAGGACGGCGGCCGGCACCTCGAGGCCGACGTGACGTTCCTCCCTCCGATCCGGCCCCACACGGTCCTGGCCCTGGCCCTGAACTACGCCGAGCACGCCGAGGAGTTCGACATGGCCGCCCCGGAGGCCCCGGCGCTGTTCCTCAAGCCGCCGAACACGTGGATCGGCCATCGGGAGCCGGTCGTGTACCCGAGGGGCGCCGAGTACGTGCACTACGAGGTGGAGCTGGCCGTGGTGATCGGGCGCCGGGCCCGACGCGTGCCGGCCGGGGACGCAATGGAGGTCGTCAAGGGCTACACGATCGCCAACGACCTGGTGGTCCGGGACTTCGTGGGCGACTTCTACCGCCCCCCCGTGAAGGCCAAGGGGTGGGACACGTTCTGCCCGCTGGGCCCGTGGCTGATTACCGCCGACGAGGTCCTCGACCCTCACGACCTCGAGCTCCGGGCGTTCGTGAACGGCGAGCTCCGGCAGAAGGGCCACACCGGTGCGATGATCCGCCCGATCCCCGAGCTGATCGAACACATCAGCGAGTTCATGACGCTGGAGGAGGACGACGTCATCCTCACCGGCACGCCGAAGGGGGTCTCCCCGGTGCGCCCCGGCGACGTGATGCGGCTGGAGATCGACGGGCTGGGCGCGCTGGAAAACCCTGTGGTGGAGGACGAGTCATGACCGGGCGAATGGCCCCGCCGGGCTCCGTGAAGCCGCCCCTCCACTACATCGGCGGCGAGTTCCGGTCCGGCCACGAGGGCCGAACCTTCCCCACTCTGAACCCGTCCACGAACGAGCCCATCACCGACGTGGCCGAGGGGACCGAGGCCGACGTCGACGCCGCGGTGGCGGCGGCCCGGCGGGCCTTCGAGGACGGCTGGGGCGCGATGCCGGCCCGGGAGCGGGCCACCTGGATGGAGCGGATCGCCGACGCCATCGAGGAGCACGGCGAGGAGCTGGTGGCCCTGGAGGTCCTCGACGTCGGCCTGCCGGTGACCCAGGCCAGCGCCCAGACCGTCCGGGCCGCCGACAACTTCCGGTTCTTCGCCCGGGAGATCACCCAGGAGTCCACGGAGGCGTACCGGGTCGGCGACGAGTTCCTCAACTACGTGATCCGCAAGCCCGTCGGCGTGGCCGGGCTCATCACGCCGTGGAACACTCCGTTCATGCTGGAGACCTGGAAGGTGGCTCCCTGCCTGGCAACCGGGAACACCGCGGTGCTGAAGCCCGCGGAGTGGTCCCCGCTCACCGCCCACAAGCTCGCGGAGATCCTGGCCGAGATCGACCTCCCTCCCGGCGTGCTCAACGTGGTCAGCGGCATCGGCGAGGTTGCAGGGGCCGCCCTGGTCCGCCACCCCGACGTCCGGCTGATCTCCTTCACCGGCGAGACCTCCACCGGCCGGGAGATCATGCGGAACGGCGCCGACACAGTGAAGCGGTACTCGTTCGAGCTCGGCGGGAAGTCGCCGGTGGTGGTGTTCGAGGACGCCGACCTCGAAAGGGCCCTGGACGGCGCCATCTTCGGGGTGTTCACCCTGAACGGGGAGCGGTGCACGGCGGGCTCACGGATCCTGGTCCAGGAGCCGGCGTACGGCCGGTTCGTCGACGCCCTCGGTGAGCGCGCCGCCCGCATCCGGGTGGGCGACCCGTTCGATCCCGCCACCGAGCTGGGGCCGCTGATCCGCCCCGAGCACTGGGACCGGGTCGCCGGGTACGTCCACGTGGGGAGCGAGGAGGGCGCCCGCTTGGTCGTCGGGGGGCGGCGTCCCGAGCGCTTCCCCGACGGCAACTTCCTGGAGGCCACGGTGTTCGCCGACGTGACGCCCGAGATGCGGATCTTCCAGGAGGAGATCTTCGGCCCGGTGGTGGTGGTCACCCCGTTCCGGGACGAGGATGAGGCCGTCCGGCTGGGGAACGGCGTGCGGTACGGGCTCACCGGGTACGTGTGGACCGGGGACGTCAAGCGGGGGCACCGGGTGGCCCAGGCGCTGGAGGCCGGCATGGTGTGGATCAACTCGCAGAACGTGCGAGACCTGCGGATCCCGTTCGGCGGGGTGAAGGACTCGGGCGTCGGGCGCGAGGGCGGACGGTACAGCCTCGACTTCTACAGCGACACAGAGACGATCCACGTGGCGCTCGGCGAACACCACATCCCGCGGCTGGGCGCGGACTGACATCGAGGAGGACAGGGTGGGTGCCAGGAGAGGAGCCGACTACATCGAGGCGCTGAACGCCTCGGAGAGGGACATCAGGATCCACGGCGAGCGGGTCACCACGAAGCTCGCCGAGCATCCGGCGTTTCGGAACGTCGTGCGGGCGTACGCGGCGCTGTACGACCTCCAGCACGATCCGGAGCTGAAGGACGTGCTCACGTACAAGTCGCCGACCTCCGGTGAGCCGGTGGGCACCTCCTTCCTCCAGCCGGAGACGCTCGACGACCTCGACAGGCGGGGCCGGATGATGAAGACGTGGGCCGACCGGTCGTTCGGCAACCTCGGACGGACCGGCGACTACCTGAACAGCGCCGTCATGGCCATGGCCTCGGCCGCCGACTGGTTCGGCCAGGTCGACCCGCGGTTCGCCGACAACGTCAGGAGCTACTGCGAGCACGTGCGCGAGCACGACCTGCTCCTCACCCACACGCTGATCAACCCGCAGGCGAACCGGGCCGCCGGGCCCGGGAGCCAGGCCGACCCCTTCCAGGCCGCGGCCATCGCCGAGGAGCGGGACGACGGCGTGGTGATCCGGGGGGCCCGGATGCTGGCCACGATCGGCCCGATCGCGGACGAGATCATCGTGTTCCCCTCGACCGTGCTCCAGGCCCGGCCCGAGGACGAGCCGTACGCCTACGCCTTCGCCATCCCCTGCGACACCCCGGGGCTGCGGTTCCTGTGCCGCGAGTCGCTGGACCAGGGGCGAAGCCATTTCGACCATCCGCTGGGGTCTCGGTTCGACGAGATGGACGCGGTGGCCATCTTCGACGACGTCCTGGTGCCGTTCGAGCGGTGCTTCATGCTCCGTCACCCCGAGCTGCTGACCAGGGGCCGGATGTACACGGAGACCGGGGCGCTCACCCACATGACCCACCAGGTGGTGACCCGCGATCTGGCCAAGGTGGAGTTCGTCCTGGGGCTGATCTCGCTGATCGGAGAGTCGATCGGGATCGAGGGCTTCGAGCACGTCCAGAACAAGCTGACCGAAGTGATCATGGCCCGGGAGCTGATGGCGTCCTCACTCCGGGCCGCCGAGGCCGACGCGGCCCCGAACGACTGGGGGATCATGTCGCCGGCGTGGTGGCCGCTGAACGTGGCCCGGAACTGGTTCCCTCGGACCTACCCGCGGCTCCGGGAGATCACCTGGCAGCTGGCCGCCAGCGGGCTGTTCGGCCTCCCCACCGAGGCCGACGCCACCGGGGAGAGCCGCCAGGACGTGGACCGGTACCTTCAGTCCGCCACCCAGGACGGCGTCGATCGCGTGAAGCTGTTCCGCCTGGCCTGGGACGCCACGGTCTCGGCGTTCGGCGGCCGGCAGGAGGTGTACGAGTTCTTCTTCTTCGGCGACCCGGTGCGGATGGCCCAGGCGGTGGTGGGGTCGTACGACCGGTCGCCGTACACGGAACGGGTCCGGGCCTTCCTCGACGAGGACGGCCCCATCGCGACCCGCTGAGCGAGGAGGCGAAGCGATGGGCGAGGTCATCCAGGCGGCGAAGATCACGCACGTCCCGTCGATCTACCTGTCGGAGCAGCCCGGGCCGACCCAGGGGATCCGGCAGCACGCCATCGATGGGCTGAGGGAGCTGGGACGCCGGGCCGCGGACCGGGGCTGCGACACGTTCGTGGTCCTCGACGTCCACTGGGCGGTGACGATCGGGTTCCATCTGAA
The DNA here is from genome assembly GCA_050692915.1 of Actinomycetota bacterium. Lineage (GTDB taxonomy): Bacteria > Actinomycetota > UBA4738 > UBA4738 > CALAEC01 > CALAEC01. The sequence continues at coordinate 7,001 of JBOGVU010000064.1, forward strand.
CGCGAACGAGCGGCACGCCGGCGAGTACACCAGCCACGAGCTCCCCCACTTCATCAACGGGCTGGCCTACGAGTACCCCGGCGACCCCGAGCTGGCCAAGCTGATCGGCGAGCACGGCGAGGCCGACGGGCTCCACATGCGGGTCCACCAGTACCCGGGGCTTGCCCTCGAGTACGGCACGCTGATCCCGATGCGCCATATGAACCCGGAGGGCGCGATGCGGGTGCTCCCGGTGGCCTGCAACGAGAACGCCACCATGGAGGAGCAGGCCGCCTTCGGGCAGGCCATCAGGCGGGCCATCGAGACCAGCGACCGGAAGGTGTCGGTGCTGGCCAGCGGCTCGATGTCCCACGAGTTCGCCCCGAACAAGGTGGCCGACCAGAAGCGGAACGAGATCACCGACGAGTTCAACCGCCAGGTCGACCTGCGGGTGGTGGAGCTCTGGGAGCAGGGCCAGACCGACAAGTTCCTGGCGATGTTCCCGAGCTACGCCGAGCGGTGCTACGGCGAGCAGCGGATGGCCGACACCGCGATGCTGTTCGGCGTGCTGGGCTGGGACGGGTACCGGGGGAAGGCCGAGACCATCACCCCGTACTTCCCCAGCACCGGCACCGGCCAGATCAACATCGAGTTCCCGGTCGGCTAGGCGGACGGGCCAGTGACCCGCCCACGTCAGGCGAGGGCTTCTCGTGGCGGAGGGGCGCCCGTCTCGCCCCTCCCGGCCGCGGTCCGGCTGATCTCGTCGTAGAGGACGTACAGGTGGTCGACCATGGCCTCCCGGGCGGCGGCTGGGTCGCGGCGGCGGATCGCCTCGAGGATCGCCTCGTGGGCCCGGACCGACCGGGGAGGAGACCAGGGGACGGCCAGGGTCTTGCGGCGGAAGTCGGTGATCTCGGGGATGAGGATGTCATAGCACCGCGTGACGAACTGGTTCCTGCTGGCTGCCATGACCGTGCTGTGGAAGGCTTCGTCGGCCCGGACGAGGGCATCGAGGTCTGGCGGCGCGTCGGCGTGAGCCCGGTGGTGGCGGCCGAGGGCCTCGATCTCCTCGTCGGTGGCCCGGAGGGCGGCGAGGGCGGCGGCCAGGGCCTCGAGGGCGATCCGAGCCTCGACGAGCTCCCCGATGGCCAGCGCTTGAGCGGAGGTCCACCGGGCGAACTCGGCGAGCGGGTCTTCGATCTGGTCGGCGGCGACGAAGGCCCCAAGTCCCTTCCGCACATCGATCATCCCGAGGGTGCGAAGCTTCTGGAGTCCCTCGCGCACAGAGGTGCGCCCCACCCCGAGCTGGCGTGCGAGCTCGTGCTCGGTTGGAAGCCGCTCTCCGGGCCTGAGACCCCCCTCGCTGATCAGGCGGGCGATCCGTTCGGCGATCACGTCGGAAAGACGGGGACTCGAAACGGGCCCCAGCAGTGCCTCAGTTCCCTCGTCGTCGGCCTTCACGGACCCCAGTATATTTCTGATGCCAGTCGGCCAGGCTGTCAGACAACCCTGGCCGGGCTCTATCAGTGATTCGCCGGGGGTGTGGGGAGGGTTCTAGCGGAGCTACGCCCCCTCTCCGTCGGCGACGGCGGGCTCCGGAGCCCCCTCCGCGTGGGCCGAGCCATCCTCCCCGTTGTCGGCGCCACCCGACCCTTCCCCACCCAGCAGCCGCTTGGCCAGGAGAAACCCAGCCTGGAACCGGGTCTCCGCGCCCACCGTGCGCAGGAGGCGACGGATCCGCCGCTCCACCGAGCTCACCGACATCCCGGACCTCCTGGCGATGGCCTCGGCCTTGAGGCCGCCGAGGAGGAAAGTGACGAGTCGTCGGTCGTCGTCGGAGAGCGCGGGGGACTCTGCGTTGATCCCGCCCGCGTGGGGGCCATCCGAGCGGATCGGCAGACCCTGCTCCCAGCACATCTCCCACATCACGACCAGGGCCTCGAGGAGTGCCGAAGGGTGGACGAACAGGGCCCCCTCGACCTGGTCGGGCTCCTCGAGCTTCAGGGGAACGAGGGCCATCCGCCGGTCCCCAAGGAGGAGCTTCATCGGCAACCGGGGGTGGGCCCGGGATGAAGCTCCCTCTCGTTCGAAGAGGGCCAGCTCCTCGAGGACCCCCGGATACTCGAGGGCGGACCGGTCATACACCGTGCGGTAGCTGACCCCCCGCCTGAGAGCCTGGAACACCGCGGTCTGACTCCCCGGCGGCACGGCGTAGGGGGGCATGCTGAGCTCGAGGATCTCCCGCTCGCACATCCGCTCGATCTGGGCCGCCCGGTCGGCCACCGCCCGCTGGCCCACCACCACCTCCACGAGGTCCGCGGTCGCCGTCCGACCCGCGGCGCGGCGGAAGATCCTCTCGAGCTCGCGGGCGGCCAGCCGGGCCCGATCGAGGTCTTCCTGTCGGGCAAGGATCAGGGCTTCCAGGGCCACCTCGGGTGGGGCGGGGACGAACCGGAGCGCCCGGCCCGGAGAGCGGCTGACCAGGCCCCTCTCCGCGAGCGTCTCCAGGGTCTGCCTGGCCACCCCGCGCCCCACCCCCGCCGCCCGACCGAGCTCGGCCGGGCGGGCTCCGGGGGAGCTCAGGAGCGCCCGGTACACGTCCTCTTCGGCCTCGGTGAGCCCCACCGGCTGAAGGAGCCTCCCGGTAAGCGGTCCTTCCCCCATCGTCCTCGCCTCCCTGGCGGTTTTCCGTCAGTGACGGGAACAGGCTGGCGATCCCGCTTGTCCCGATTCGTCACGGTATGGTACGACATCTGACGCAGTTGTCTGCCTGCCTGATGACAAGACGAGTGCCGATGGACGAAGCCCATGAGGTCGCTCCGTCCCCTGGGCGGGGGGACTTGGTTCGCATCTTCCTCCTGACCCCTTCTCGCAGCACCCGTGAAGCCCTCGCCGAGGCCCTGGGGCGGCAGGAGAGGATCGCCCTCGTTGGGGCCTCCGGAGAGGCTGCCATCGCGGTCCGGCAGGTCAGCACGGTCGGGCCGGACGTCGTCGTCCTCGACTCCTCGCTTCCGACCGCTTCCTGGGCGGCGAACGCGATCGCGCGCGAGGCGCCACGGGCCAGGGTTCTCGTCCTCGGTATCGATGGGAGCGAGAGCGACGTGATCGCGTTCGCGGAGGCGAGGGTGTCGGGGTTCGTGACGGGCGAGCAGCCTCTGAGCGAGCTCGCTGCCTCGATCGAGCGGGTGGCCGACGGCGAGCTCGTCTGTCCTCCGCTCCTGGCACCCCTGCTCCTGGAAGCGGTGTCGCAGCTCGCTGCGCGCGCCGGCCCAAGGGAGACCCTCGCGGGTCGCCTGACGTCGAGAGAGCTCGAGATCCTCGAACTGGTCGGCCGCGGCCTGTCGAACAAGGAGATCGCCCGGACGCTGTCGATCCAGCTCGCGACCGTCAAGAACCACGTGCACAACGTCCTGACGAAGCTGGGGGTTCACCACCGCGACGAGGCGGCTGCGCTGGCCCGCGCGTTCGCCGGCGGAGACCCGGACGGGCGGCCGGAGAGCGAAGCCCTGGCGCTCGCGGAGGCTCGGATCTAGATCTCCGATAGATCCAAAAGGGACCCGCCGATCCATTGACCGGACCGGGGGACGCCCCGAAGGATGGGCCCCGTGCCTTTTCCCGACCCCAAAGGAGGGACGAGCATGGGTGCTCTCCGTTCGCTCGGAAGGAGGCGGTCCGTCGGGAGGCGATGGACCGCATCGCTCGCTCTGGCGCTGTCGATGGCCCTCGTGGCCCCTTCGTCGGCGGCGCCCGACGCTGGCGCGCAGGAGCCGAACGCGAAGATCGAGCAGAAGGTCTTCGACGATCTCGAGGCGGGAAGAGGGACGGCCACCTTCTGGGCGCTGATGCGCGAGAAGGCCGATCTCGACCGCGCACCGAGCATCGAGGACTCGGATGCCAGAGGGGAGTTCGTCTATCGAGAGCTCACCTCGACGGCCGACCGCACCCAGGCCGACCTCCGCCGGTTCCTCACGAGACGCGGAGTGGACTTCGAGCCCTTCTGGATCGCGAACACGATCAAGATCACGGGTGACGAGGCTCTTCTCCGTGAGGTGGCGGCGAGGCCGGACGTGGAACGGATCCTGGCCGACCGGAGGTTCGAGCTCCCGAAGCCGGCTCCGGGTGAGGACCTTCCCAGGATCAACGTGGTCGAGTGGAACATCGACCGGGTCCGGGCGGACGAGGTGTGGGCGGGGTTCGGCGTCCGTGGCGAGGGGATCGTCGTCGCCCACATCGACACCGGCGCCCAGTTCGACCACCCGGCGCTGGTGCAGCAGTACCGGGGCAACCTGGGCGGCGGGAGCTTCGACCACAACTACAACTGGTTCGACCCGTCGAACGTCTGTGGGAACCCCTCCCTCGTCCCCTGTGACAACAACGGCCACGGCACGCACACGACCGGAACGGCCGTCGGCGACGACGGGGACCCGGGGCCGAACCAGATCGGCGTGGCTCCGCACGCGCGTTGGATCGCGGCCAAGGGGTGCGAGACGAACTTCTGCTCCACCGCGGCGCTGCTGGCCTCCGGCCAATGGGTGCTCGCACCGACCGACCTCCAGGGAGAGAATCCCCGTCCCGACCTCCGTCCCCACGTCGTCAACAACTCGTGGGGCGGCGGCGGGGGCAACCCCTGGTATCAGCCCACCGTGGACGCCTGGATCGCCTCGGGGATCTTCCCGTCCTTCTCCAACGGGAACAGCGGGCCGAGCTGTGGCTCGTCCGGCTCTCCCGGCGACTACGTCCAGAGCTACAGCGCCGGCGCATTCGACATCAACGACAACATCGCCGGCTTCTCCAGCCGGGGACCGTCGGCCTTCGAGAGCGAGCTGAAGCCGAACATCGCCGCCCCGGGGGTGGGGGTCCGGAGCTCCGTTCCGGGCAACGGCTACGCGTCGTTCAGCGGCACATCGATGGCCGCTCCGCACGTCACGGGGTCGGTGGCGCTCATCTGGTCCGCGGCACCCGCGATCGAGCGACAGATCGACGCCACGCGCACGCTGCTCGATGACACGGCCGTCGATACAAGCAACCTCACGTGCGGGGGCACCGCCGATGACAACAACGTCTGGGGCGAGGGCAAGCTCGACGCCCTCGCCGCCGTCGAGAACGCCCCGATCGGGCCGGTCGGGAGCGTGGAGGGCACGGTGACCGACGCGGCCACCGGGAGCCCCATCGAGGGGGCCAGGGTCGAGGCCGTCGGCCCGATCACCCGCACGGTGATGACCGACGCAACCGGGCACTACAGCTTCCCGGTGCTTTCCGTCGGAAGTTACGAAGTCACGGCGAGCAAGTTCGGATACCTGAGCCAGACCGCCACGGTCCAGGTCAATGAGGCTGAGACGACGACCCAGGACTTCGCGCTGCAGCCGGCACCGTCGCACACCGTCTCGGGCCACGTCCGCGACACGGACGGCGAAGCGGTCGCCAACGGGACGGTCACGATCCTCGGGACGCCGATCCCGCCGGCCACGACCGACGCGGACGGCTTCTACTCGTTCGACAGCGTGCCCGAGGGCACGTACGACGTGAGAGCAGAGTCAGGACGCTGCTTCGACCCGCAGACGCAGGAGCTCGTCGTCGACGGCGACGAGACGCTCGACTTCACCCTGCCCCTGCGGACCGACGACTTCGGCTACTTCTGCCAGGTGGTCGAGCCCAACTACATCGAGGGCGACACACCGCTCGGCCTGTCCGGGCTCGACGCGTGGACCGAGGTGCCCCTGCCGTTCGAGTTCCCGTTCTACGGGGAGTTCTACGACACCACCTTCGCCTCGACGAAGGCCTACGTGAACTTCCTCCAGGGCAACGTCTTCTTCGTGAACTCCGCGATCCCCTCGTCGGGGCCTCCCAACGGGGCGATCTACGCCTTCTGGGACGACCTGAACGTCGACTCGGCGGCCAGTACCTGGAAGGCCACCCTGGGTGAGGCGCCCAACCGCCGGTTCGTGATCGAGTGGCGGAACGTCAGCTTCTTCGGAGACTCCAGCCGGCGGGTGGACGTCGAGATCATCCTGCACGAGGGGAGCGGGCGGATCCTCACCCAGTACCGCAACATCGCCGAAGACGGGCGGGAGCAGGGCAACTCCGCGACCATCGGTGTCGAGAACGCCGACGGTTCGGACGCCCTCCAGTACTCGTTCAACGAGGCCGTGGTCGACAGCCCCGAGTTCGCGGTGCTGTACCGGTTGCCTCCGTCGGGCGTGTTGCAAGGTACGGTGACCGACGCCAACGACGACCTGCCGGTGTCCAGCGCTCGGGTGGAGGTCGTGCAGGACGGTTCGGTCGTGCGGTCCACCACGACCGACGCCGACGGGATCTACAGGATGCACGTGCCGCTCGGCACCTACACCGTCGAGGCGTCGAAGACCAACTACGAGACCGGCTCGGAGACGGTGGTGCTGGACGAGGAAGACGAGACGGTGACGCAGGACTTCTCCCTGCGTACCCCGCGGGGTGAGGTCTCGCCGGACTCGCTCGAGCTCGTCATCCCACAGGGCGAGCTGCGGACCCGGACCCTCACGCTCGAGAACACCGGCTCGCTCGACATGACCTGGGAGATCAAGGAGACCGGCGGCGGCGCGGCGAGCGCCAGCACGACCGTCGGACTCGAGAAGAATCCCGACTACGACCCGAACTCCCCCACGACCGAGGGCCTGTACAGAGGCGGAACGCCGGCCGGCTGGACCCCGGACGCCCCGGGCGACGTCATCCGGAGCTGGCCGCCCACCGGCCTCTCGCTCGCGTGGGGCGTCGGGTTCACCGGGAACGTCTGGCTCTCCGACATACCGTCGAACAACCGGAACCACGAGTTCACCGTGGAGGGGACGCCGACCGGCGCGAGCTTCTCGGCTCCGTGGGCCGGCGCATGGCCGGGCGACATGGCGCTCGACACCACGAACGACTGCATGGCGCAGGTCAACGTCGGAGGCGACAACGGGATCTACTGCTGGAGCCTGGACGACGGCAGCGTCCAGTACTCGATCACCGGCAGCTTCCCGTGGACGACGATCTCCCAGCGCGGCCTGGCCTACCGCGCCGATGACGACACCTTCTACATCGGCGGCTGGAACCAGGACATCCTCTACCACGTCCGCGGCCTCTCGCACGGGACGCCGGGAGAGGTGATCTCCCAGTGCAGCCCGCCCGACGGGAACATCTCTGGGCTGGCCTGGAACCCGGCCTTCGAGATCGTCTGGGAGGCCACGAACACCCCGACCGACACCATGTACCAGCTCGATCCGGAGACCTGCGAGGTGCTCTCCACGCTGGGCCACCCGAGCCCGGGCTTCGACGGGGCCGGGATGGAGATGGACGAGGAGGGCAACCTCTGGATCATCGACCAGGATCCGAACACGGTCTACCTGATCGAGAGCGGGGTGCCGGCGTTCGTCGACGTGCCGTGGCTGTCCGAGGATCCGCAGAGCGGCACGCTCGCACCGGATGCTTCGCAGGACATCGAGGTGACGATCGACACGACCGGCCTCGAGCCCGGAGAGTACAACGCCACGATCTTCATCCTGACGAACAGCGGCCGCCAGCCCACGCTCAGGGTGCCGGTCAAGCTGATCGTGCCGGCCTACTACCAGGCGGCGAACGCCGGTGACGGCCCCGGCTACGTGGACGGCCTCGGCGACACGTGGGGGCCCGACCAGGCGTACTCGGCCGGGAGCTGGGGCTACGTCGACACCAAGGCCCGAGCCGCGTCCACCCGGCGGCCGATCGCCGGGACGGAGGACGACCCGCTCTACCAGACACAGCGGGTCGATCCGCTCGAGTACCGGTTCGACGGGCTGCCCGAGGGCGTCTACCAGGTCGATCTCCGCTTCGCAGATATCTCCGGCCCGGGGAACCCGAACACGCGCCTCCACGACGTGATCATCGAAGGCGACACGGTCCTACCCGCCCACGACATCGCCGCCGAGGTGGGAGCGTACGCGGCGGACGACCACACGTTCTTCGTGCCGGTCACGGATGGCCAGCTGAACGTCCGGCTGGCGGCGCGCCGCGGCTACCTGCCGCCGGTGATCAACGCGATGCGGGTGGCGGAACGGCCGGACCGCTAGGGAAGGAGGAAAGAGCACGAACCCGCGACG
>JBOGVU010000065.1:0-14467 GCA_050692915.1 Actinomycetota bacterium
GTGGGCCCGGCTCGGCGAGGCGGGTGCGGTGCTGCTCGGCAAGACGAACTGCGACGAGTTCGCCATGGGCTCCTCGAACGAGAACTCCGCGTTCGGGCCGGTCCACAACCCCTGGGACCTCGACACAGTGCCGGGCGGCTCGTCGGGCGGCTCGGCCGCGGCCGTGGCCGCGGGCGAGGCCGTGTGGGCCCTGGGGACCGACACCGGAGGCTCGGTCCGCCAGCCCGCCGCGCTGTGCGGCGTGGTGGGGTTCAAGCCGACCTACGGGCTGATCTCCCGGTACGGGCTGATCGCGTTCGCCTCCTCCCTCGACACCGTGGGGACGTTCACCCGGACCGTCCGGGACGGCGCGACGCTGGTGTCGGCCATCGCCGGGAAGGACCGCCTGGACGCCACGTCGCTCCCAACGGAACCGCGCGACCTGGCCGAGGGCATCGACGGCGGCGTGGCCGGGATGCGGATCGGCGTGGTCCGTGAGTGGCTCGGCGAGGGTGTCGAGCCGGGGGTGAAGGCCGCAATCGAGGCCGCCATCGAGCGCCTCGGCCGGCTGGGGGCCACGTTCGAGGACGCCACCCTGCCGCACGCCGACTACGCGCTCTCCGCCTACTACATCCTGGCGCCGGCGGAGTGCTCCTCGAACCTGGCCCGGTACGACGGCGTGCGCTACGGGCACCGAGCCGCCGACGCCGCGGACGTGATCGATCTCAACTCGCGCACCCGGGGGGAGGGGTTCGGCGACGAGGTCAAGCGGCGGATCATGCTCGGCACGTACGCGCTGTCGGCGGGCTACTACGAGGCGTACTACGGCCAGGCTCAGAAGGTCCGCACGCTGGTGATCCGGGACTTCGAGGCGGCCTTCGAGCGGTTCGACCTGCTGCTCGGCCCCACCTCGCCGACCACGGCGTTCCGGATCGGGGAGAAGGCCGGCGATCCCCTGGCCATGTACCTCTCGGACATCTTCACGATCCCGTCGAACCTGGCCGGGAACCCGTCGATCTCGGTGCCGTGCGGGCTCGACGAGAAGGGGTTGCCGGTGGGCCTCCAGCTCCTGGGGCCCCACCTCGACGAGGCCACCGTGCTGCGCGGGGCACACGCGTTCGAGCAGGACCTCGGGTTCGCCGCCCGACCCCCACTGGTAGAGGAGGCCGCGGCGTGACCGAGTACGAGGCGGTAGTCGGGCTGGAGTGTCACGTGGAGCTGTCCACGGCCACGAAGATGTTCTGTGGGTGCCCCAACGAGTTCGGCGGTGAGCCGAACACCCGGACCTGTCCTGTTTGCCTGGGCCACCCGGGTACGCTCCCTGTGCCGAACCGCGAGGCCGTGGAGCGGACCATGAAGATCGCCCTGGCCCTCGACGGCGAGGTCGCCACGCACTCGCTGTTCCACCGGAAGAACTACTTCTATCCAGACATGCCGAAGAACTACCAGATCAGCCAGTACGACCTCCCGATCGGCACCGGCGGGCACCTCGATGTCGACGTGGACGGCGAGGTTCGGCCGGTACGCATGAACCGGGTGCACCTCGAGGAGGACACGGGGAAGACGGTGCACGGCAGCGTCACCGGCCGGATCGCCGAGGCCGAGTACGCCCTGGAGGACTACAACCGGGCCGGCGTGCCTCTGGTCGAGGTGGTGTCCGAGCCCGACATGCGCTCGCCCGAGGAGGCCCGGTCGTACCTGGTGGAGCTCCGGGCGCTCCTGGAGGCCCTCGGTGTCTCCGACGTGCGGATGGAGGAGGGCTCGCTGCGCTGCGACGCGAACGTGAGCGTCCGGCCGGCCGGCCGCGCCGAGTACGGGACCAAGGTCGAGATCAAGAACATGAACTCGATCCGGAGCGTGGAGCGCGCGGTGCGGTACGAGATCGACCGCCAGCGCCAGGCCCTCAAGCGCGGCGAGCCGCTGGTCCAGGAGACCCGCCACTGGGACGAGGACAACGGCGTGACCACCTCGCTGCGCTCGAAGGAGGAGGCCTTCGACTACCGGTACTTCCCCGAGCCCGACCTCCCGCCGATGGAGCCCGACCAGGAATGGGTCGCCAAGCTCCGGGCCCAACTGCCGGAGCTCCCCGCGGCCCGCCGCCGCCGGTTCGTCGAGTCGCTCGAGGTGCCGCCCGAGCAGGCCCGGATCCTGACGTCCGCCCCTGCGTGGGCCGACCTGTTCGAGGAGACGGTCGAGGCGATTCCGCGGCCCCCGCGGACGGTGGCGAACTGGTTCACGCAGACCCTGATGCCGCAGGTGCCGCGGGAGCAGGCGGCCGGACGGGCCGACGCCATCGCCGAGGTCCTCCGGTTGGTCTCGGACGACCAGATCTCGGTCACGGCGGGCAGGGAGGTGCTCGTGGAGGCCGTAGGCTCGGGCCGGTCGCCCTCGGAGATCGTGGACGAACGCGGGCTTCGCCAGATCTCCGATCTCGGCGGGGTCATCGACGAGGTGATCGCGGAGAACCCGGGGCCGGTGGAGCAGTTCCGGGGGGGCAAGGAGGGCGTGGTCGGCTTCCTTGTGGGTCAGGTCATGAAGAAGACCGGCGGCGCCGCGAACCCACAGGAGGCCCAGCGCCTCCTCCGCGAGCGGCTCTCCTCTTAGGCCGCCTGGGCTTCCACCTCGCTGGTGCACGCGCTGCAGCGCGAAGCGGCCGCCGGGATCGAGGTCCGGCAGTACGGACACTCCCGCATCCTCGCCGGCGTCTCCTCGCGAACGTCCATCATCCGGTTGACCGCTTTGACCACGAGGAATAGCGCGAACGCCACGATCAGGAAGTTGACCACGGCGTTGATGAACGCGCCGTAGGCCACCACGGCATCCCCGATCTCCACCGTCAGCGCGCTGAAGTTCGGCTGCCCGAAGATCCCGCCGATGAGCGCCATGAGGACGTCGTTGGCGAACGACTGGACCACGGCGCTGAAGGCCAACCCCAGGATCACGGCCACCGCGAGCTCCAGCAGGCTGCCGCGCAGGGCGAATTTCTTGAACTCGGTCAGCATGCGTCCACCTCCTCCGAGGTCAGATCAGGTCGTCTGGCGGCGTCTGGTTCCCCCACCGTCGTCGCGGTCGGCGCTGCGTCTGCGGCGCCCCCACGACCAGGTAGACGATCGGGCCGACGAAGAACGGGAGCAGCACGATCACCAGGACCCAGATCAGCTTGTTGCCGGCCCGATACATCGAGTCGTCCGGCACGCGGATCGCGTCGACCAGGGCGAAGATCAGGAGGAGGATCGCGGCAACGGGGATGATCACCCGTACGAAGATCGCGGTCACCTGGCGTCCCTCCTTCGCGCTCGAGCCTGAGCCTCTCGTCGCAGGGAATCGTACCCGCCCAGCCGCCGGGCCAGGAAGGTCGTGAGCCTCGGGGAGATCGCCAGCGACACGTCCGCGAACTGCGGCAGGGCCCCGGCCACCACCACGTCCGGCTTGTCTCGCTCGATGGCCCGGACCACGGCCCGGGCGACCCTCCGGGGGCTGGTCTCCGTGCCCAGGCCCCTGCTGACGTTCGGCTCGGTGTAGGCCGTGACGAAGCCGGCCTCGGCGACGAACGCGGGACAGACCGCCGAGGCGCTCACCCCGGTCCCGTGCAGCTCGGCCCGCAGGGAATACGTGAAGCCGATCAGGCCGTGCTTCGTGGCCGCGTACACGGTGTTGTAAGGCGTGGGCGCCTTCCCGGCCAGGGAGGCCACGTTCACGAGGTGTCCCCGGCCTCGGGCCAGCATCCCCGGGACCACGAGCCGGCACAGCTGGATCGGCGCGTCGAGGTTCGTGGCCACCAAGGCATGGATGTCGTCCTCGGTGTATTCGGGGAACGGGAGGATCGCCTCGATGCCGGCGTTGTTGACCAGGACGTCGGTGGGCCCGAACGCGGCCTCCGCCCCGGCGACCATGGCCTCGCGGTCCTCCTCGCTGGTGACGTCGCCGGCAACCGTGGCCACTCGGTCCGATCCGATGGAGTGGCGAACCTCCTCGAGGTCGTCGGCCGACCTGGCGGCGAGTGTCACCCTGGCGCCCCGAGACAGGAGGGCGCGGGCGATGAACGGGCCGATGCCTCGGGAGCCACCGGTGAGCAGGACCCGCGCGCCGTCGAGCTCCACGCTGCGGGAGTGTACCCCGGGCCCGGGGGAGGGAGGCCGCAGGGCCCGGGCTCTAGTCGATCAGGCCCTCGCGCATCGCCAACGAGACGGCCTGCACGCGGTCCAGGACACCGAGCCGTTCGTAGATGCGCTCGATGTAGTTCTTCACGGTGAAGGGGGAGAGTCCCAGCTCGTACGCGATCTCACGCGTGGTCTTGCCCTCGGCCATCAGCGACAGGACCTGCCGCTGCCGAGGCGTCAGTGACATGGCCGGGCGTGTTCCGTTCATGCGGGGCCAGGATGCCACGGCCGGATGGCCGATGGAATCACCCTTTCGCCCCAATTTCTTTTGTCGCATTCGGCCGTTCGGCGTATGCGCGACGGCACGCCCTTGGGTTGACTCCCCGATGAGGACCCACGCATACTCTGCTCCCCCGAGCGGAAGGAGGCCGACATGGAGGAACGGACCCAGTTCCTGCTGCAGCCCGAGGACCTGCCTTCCGCCTGGTACAACGTCATGCCCGACATCGCCGGAGCGGGGATGCAGCCGCTCCCGCCGCTCCATCCGGGCACCAGGGAGCCGGTCACGCCCGACCTCCTGGCCCCGCTGTTCCCGGAGGCCCTGATCTTGCAGGAGGTCTCCACGGACCCGTGGGTCGACATCCCCGGCCAGGTCATAGACGTCTACCGGCTGTGGAGGCCCACGCCGCTGTTCCGGGCCACCAGGCTGGAGCGGGCCCTGGAGACCCCGGCCCACATCTACTTCAAGTACGAGGGGACCTCGCCGGCGGGCTCGCACAAGCCGAACACGGCCGTGGCCCAGGCCTTCTACAACAAGGAGGCGGGGACGAAGCGGATCAGCACGGAGACCGGCGCCGGCCAGTGGGGCTCGGCCCTGGCGATGGCCTGCCGGTTCTTCGATCTCGACTGCCTGGTGTTCATGGTGAAGGCGTCGTTCGAGCAGAAGCCGTACCGGCGGATCTTCATGGAGACGTTCGGCGCGGAGGTCCGGCCGTCCCCGACCTCCACCACCGAGGCCGGGAAGAACGTCCTCGAGCAAGATCCGGAGTCCCCGGGCTCGCTGGGCATCGCCATCAGCGAGGCCATCGAGGTCGCCGCGCAGAACGACGACACGAAGTACTCGCTTGGCAGCGTGCTGAACCACGTGCTCCTCCACCAGACCGTCATCGGGCTGGAGACCCAGAAACAGATGGAGCTGGCGGGCGAGAAGCCCGACGTGATCATCGGGTGCGTCGGCGGCGGCTCGAACTACGCCGGCTTCTCCTACCCGTTCATGGGACAGAAGCTGCGGGGCGAGCTCGACGCGCGGTTCGTGGCCACGGAGCCCGCCGCGTGCCCGACCCTCACGAAGGGCCGGTTCGCGTACGACTTCGGGGACACCGGGCAGATGACGCCGCTCCTGCCCATGTACACGCTGGGGCACACTTTCGTGCCGGCCCCGGTCCACGCGGGCGGCCTCCGCTACCACGGCGACGCGCCGTCTCTCTCCCTCCTCGTGGAGAACGGGCACATGGAGGCCAGGGCGTACACGCAGAACCAGGTGTTCGAGGCGGCTCAGCGGTTCGCCCACGCTCAGGGGATCATCGCCGGGCCGGAGCCCGCCCATGCCATCCGGGCCGTGATCGAGGAGGCCGACGCCGCGAAGGAGGCCGGGGAGGAGCGGGTCATCCTGTTCAACCTCTCCGGGCACGGGTTCTTCGACATGCAGGCGTACGACGACTACCTGAACGGGCGTCTCCCCGAGGTCGAGTACGAGGAGGCCAGGCTCGAGGAGGGCCTGAAGAGCGTGCCGATGGAGATCCCCACCGGTTGACCGCCGGCGGGATCACCTAAGCCGTGGGGTGATCGAGGCGTCCGCCTCGTCGTGGTCGGCTATCGTGTAGCGCATGGCCGAGGGATCTCGCGCCGAGCCGCTCAGGCCGCTCGACCTCCTCGATCTCGACCACCTGCTCTCGGACGAGGAGCGGGCCGTCCGGGACACGGTTCGCGACTGGGTGAAGAGCCGGGTCCTCCCCGAGATCGGGGAGTGGTTCGAGCGCGGGGAGCTGCCCTCCCGCGAGCTGGCCCGGGAGCTCGGCGGGATGGGGCTCCTGGGGATGCACCTGGAGGGTTACGGCACCGCCGGGGCCGGCGCGGTGATGTACGGCCTGGCCTGCCACGAGCTCGAGGCCGGCGACAGCGGCGTCCGGAGTCTGGTCTCGGTCCAGGGATCCCTGGCCATGTACCCGATCTGGAAGTTCGGCTCCGAGGAACAGAAGGAGGCGTGGCTGCCCCGGATGGCCACCGGCGAGGTCATCGGGTGCTTCGGCCTCACCGAGCCCGACGTGGGGAGCGACCCGGCCAGCATGCGCACCTCGGCCCGCCGGGACGGCGCGGACTGGGTGCTGAACGGGACGAAGATGTGGATCACGAACGGCGGGGTGGCCGGCGTGGCCGTGGTGTGGGCCCGGACCGACGACGGCATCCGCGGCTTCGTGGTTCCCACCGAGACGCCCGGGTTCACGGTCAACGACATCGAGCGGAAGATCTCGCTTCGGGCCTCGGTGACCTCCGAGCTTGTCCTCGACGACGTCCGGCTGCCCGAGGACGCCGTCCTGCCGGAGGTCACTGGCATGCGCGGCCCGCTGTCCTGCCTGTCCGAGGCCCGATACGGGATCGTGTGGGGCTCCATGGGCGCGGCGCGAGCGTGCTTCGAGGCCGCGCTTGAGTACGCGAAGACCCGGACCCAGTTCGGCAAGCCGATCGGGGCGTTCCAGCTCACCCAGAAGAAGCTCGTGGAGATGGCCGTGGAGATCAACAAGGGCATGTTGCTGGCCCTGCACCTCGGCCGGATGAAGGACGAGGGACGGGTCCGGCCGGAGCAGGTCTCGCTGGGGAAGCTGAACAACGTGCACGAGGCGCTGGCGATCTGCCGGGAGGCGCGGTCGATCCTCGGCGCCAACGGGATCACGCTGGAGTACCCGATCGTGCGGCACATGAACAACCTCGAGTCCGTGTACACGTACGAGGGCACGCACGAGATCCACACGCTGATCCTGGGGAAGGCCCTCACGGGCCTGGACGCCTTCGACTGAGCCGTGAGCCCGTTCCGCGGTTCGGTGCCCTTCACCGAGGACTGGAAGCATTTCCGCTTCGAGGTCGAGGACGGCGTGGCCACCATCACGTTCGACCGGCCGGAGCGCCTGAACGCGCTTACGTTCGACGTGTACGCGGATCTCCGCGACCTGCTCGCGGAGCTGCCTCACCGGGACGGCGTCCGGTCGGTGCTGATCACCGGGACCGGCCGGGGGTTCTGCTCCGGTGGGGACGTCGAGGACATCATCGGCGCGCTCCAGGAGATGGGGACGAAGGAGCTCTTGGAGTTCACCCGGATGACCGGGTCCGTGGTTCAACGGATGCGGGAGTGCCCCCAGCCGATCGTGGCCGCCGTGAACGGTGTGGCGGCAGGCGCCGGCGCGGCGATCGCCCTGGCCGCCGACATCAGGGTGCTGGCCCGGTCGGCCCGGCTGGCGTTCCTGTTCATCCGGGTGGGGCTGGCCGGGGCCGACATGGGGGCGGCCTACCTCCTGCCGCGACTGGTCGGGCTGGGGCGGGCCGCCGAGCTGCTGCTGCTCGGCGACGACGTGTCCTCCGAGCGGGCCGAGGAGCTCGGGCTGGCGTACCGGGTCGTGGAAGACGAGGCCCTGGCGGGCGAGGCCCTGGCGGTGGCCCGGAGACTGGCGGACGGGCCCGCGCTGGCCCACGCCACCACGAAGCTCCTGCTCAGCCGGGAGCAGGACCTCGACCTGGCCGGCTCCCTCGAGCTGGAGGCCATGGCCCAGGCCCTGCTCATGACCAGCGAGGATCATCGGGAGTTCTACCGGGCGTTCCGGGAGGGGCGGGACCCGACGTGGCGGGGCCGATGACCGAGCTCCCGCACCGCCAGGTCAACCCCGACTCCCTGCCCCCGCCGAGCGGTTACTCCCACGCCACGGTAGCCGCTCCGGGGACCGCCGTGTACCTGGGCGGCCAGGCCGGGCATCGGCCGGACGGCTCGATCGCCTCGGACCTGGTGGAGCAGTTCGATCAAGCGTGCGCGAACGTCCTGGAGGCCCTTCGCGGCGCGGGGGGGCGACCGGAGCATCTGGTCCACCTGGTGATCTACGCCACCGACGTCGGCGCGTACCGCGAGAGGCTCCGCGAGCTGGGGGAGGCGTGGCGGGGGCGCTTCGGGAAGCACTACCCGGCCATGGCCCTGATCGGGACCACGGAGCTGTTCGATCCCGAGGCCCTGGTCGAGCTCGTGGGCGTCGCCGTCGTCCCCTGACCTGCGGTGGGTGACTGGGTCCGGGGCAACGGGTATCGCCAGGCGCTGCCACCCCCGGGGACCGGCCGGCGGCGGTCCCTCATCGTGCTGGCCGGCCTGGTGGTGGCCCTTCCGACCGCCTACCTCCTTTCGGTCGGTGGCGGGGACTGGCGGCCGGTGGCGACAGCGCCGGATCTCGAGTCGGAGGGCGTGATCTACCGAGCGGGTCTCCAGGTGTTCGTGGTTCACGACGACCAGGCGCCGGTGGCGCTCTCCGCGCGGACGCCCGGCTCCGGCGAGCGGGTCGTCTATTGCCCGTTCGCGGACGCGTTCCAGGATGCGGAGGGGGCCGTGTTCGATCGCTTCGGCCACGTGCTCGAGGGTGCGGTGTCCCGAGGTCTGGACCGGCTGGCGGTCCGGGTGCGGGTGGGCGTGGTCGAGGTGGACGTGAGGACGCGCGTCCCCGGACCGCCTCGGGCGGAGGCCACGGAGGACGTCAGCGCCAACCTGTGCCGGGTGCCGGGCCCCGAGGACCCGCCGGGCTTCGCCTCCGCCAGGGAGGTGCCGGTAACCTGACGGCTCGGCCTCAGAAGAAGCAGCCCACCGGCGTGCCGGCCCCCACTTGCTCGCTGGGTGGGCCGTCCCGCCTTCCGGTGGTGGACTTGACCACGTAGTAGTAGTCCGCGCCCATGCTGACGTCGTCGTCGACGTACGCCGTGGTCCCGTGGCCCGGCACGAACGCCACCCGCCGGTACCCCCCACCGCTGACAGTGGAGCGGTAGATCTCGTAGCCGTCGGCGAAGGTCGACACCGTCGGGTCCCACTGGAGGGCCACCTCGGCTTGGAGGAACCCACCGCATCGTCCGTCGGCTTCCAGGGCGGTGGGCGGGCGAAGGGGCCGGCGCCCCGGGCGGTTCCGGTCCGCGTCCGCCAGGAATGCGGGCAGGACCAAGGCCAGGACCAGGACCGCACCAGCCGCCACCCCGGCCACGATGCCCACCAAGACCTTCCGCCTCCGGCGGTGCGGGCGGGGCGTTTCGTCGATGCCGGCCGTCCGCAGGACGCTGGTCCGGTCCCGGGGGATCGGGGCGGTGGCGGCGGGGCGCCCGCCTTGGAGCAGGCCCAGGTCGGCGGCGAGCTCCTCGGCCCGCCGGTACCGGTCGCCCGGATGCTTGGCCAGGCACCGCATCACCACCGCGGTCAGGTTCGCCGGGAGGCCGGGGCGGACCGCGTCCGGCGGGGCCGGGGCCTCCTCGAGGTGCTTGTAGGCCACCTGGAGAGGGGAGTCGCCGGTGAACGGCGGCCGGCCGGCCAGCAGCTCGTACAGGACCACGCCGAGCGAGTAGATGTCGGAGCGGGGGTCCGCGCCGTCGCCCTTGACGTATTCGGGGGCCATGTACTCCGCGGTGCCCTGGACCGCGGGCGTGTCGGTCAGGGGGGTCCACCGGAGCGCCCGGGCGATGCCGAAGTCGAGGACCTTGACCCGGCCGTCCGCGGTGACCATCACGTTGCCGGGCTTCACGTCCCGGTGGACGATGCCCGCCGCGTGCGCTGCGCCGAGCGCCCGAGCCACGGCCTCGCCGATCTCGGCCACCCGGCCGGGGTCCATGGGCCCGCCGTCCCGGACGAGCTCGGCCAGGGTCCACCCCGGGACGTGCTCCATGACGATGAACGGGCTGCCCTGGTGGACGCCGACGTCGTGCACGGCCACCACGTTCGGATGGCTGAGGGATGCGGCGGCGCGGGCCTCCCGGCGGAACCGCATGACGAACCGCTCGTCCTCGGCGAACCGCTCCCGGATCACCTTGACGGCCACCTCGCGGCCGAGCTGCCGGTCCACGGCCAGGTAGACCTCGGCCATCCCGCCCCACCCGAGCGCGCGGACCACGTCGTAGCGCC
This sequence comes from Actinomycetota bacterium, assembly GCA_050692915.1. GTDB lineage: Bacteria > Actinomycetota > UBA4738 > UBA4738 > CALAEC01 > CALAEC01. Next base: position 10,264 of record JBOGVU010000065.1, read on the forward strand.
CGCCCAGCCTGGTGCCGGGGGAGTACCGGGTCGAGATGGCCTGGCTCACGGGAAGATGGTACCCGTCGGTGCCCGGGACGGCCCGGTCAGCGGAACAGGTCGCGGGCGATGACCTCGCGCTGGATCTCGCTGGTGCCCTCATAGATCCGGGGGGCCCGGACCTCGCGGTACAGCTTCTCCAGGAGGTGCCCACGCTCCAGCGCCCGGGCCCCGAGGATCTGGACGGCCGAGTCCACCACCCACTGGGCGGTCTCTGTGGCGAACAGCTTGGCCATGGCCGACCGGCGGGTGACGTCAGGCGCATCCTCATCGTACCCGGCAGCGGCCGCGTACACCAGGAGCCGGGCGGCCTCGGTTCTCGTGGCCATCTCGGCGAGGGCGTGGCCGACAGCCTGGAACTCCCGGATCGGCCGGCCGAACGCCTCCCGCTCGGCCGCGTGCTCCAGGGCCGCGTCGAGGGCCGCCCAGGCCATCCCCACGGCGAACGCGCCCACGCTCGGACGGAACAGGTCCAGGGTCCGCATGGCCACCCGGAAGCCGGCGTCGACCTCGCCGAGGACCTGGTCCGAAGCGACCCGGACCCCGTCGAACCGCAGACGTCCGATAGCGTGGGGGGCCAGGAGATCGAGCGGCTCGCCGGACAAACCGTCCGCGTCGCCCGGCACCGAGAAGGCCGTCACCCCCTTCGAGCCGGCCTCGGGGGTGGTCCTGGCGAACACCGTGTACACGTCGGCGTCGGGGGCGTTCGAGATCCAGGTCTTCTCGCCGGTGAGCCGCCACCCGTCCCCGTCCCGGTCGGCCGCGAGCTCCAGCCGGGCCGCGTCGGACCCGTGCTCCGGCTCGGACAGGGCGAACGCCGCCACCGCTCGCCCGGCGACGACCTCGGGGACCCACCTCTCCGCGAGCGCGGGCGGACCGGACTGGAGGATGGGGTACGCCCCCAGCCCCTGGAGGGCCAGGGCGGTCTCGGCCTCGGTCGACTCGCGGGCCAGGGCCTCGCGGAGGAGGCACAGCGTGGTGGCGGACGCCTCGCCGTCCTCCGGGAACAGCCGGGGGAGGAGGCCCTCCCGGCCCAGGGCCTCCACCAGCGGGCGGTTCACCCGGCCCGGCTCGCCGCCGGCGGCGATCGGCTCGAGGGCGTCCCGGCCGATCCGCCGAGCCTCCTTCACCACCGCGGCCTGCGCCTCGGTGCGGGTCACGCGCGGACCTTAGCAGGGCTCGCCCGCCCCGGGCCCCGCGGTACCATGACGGCCGCACGGACGAGGAGGTCAAGGATGGCCGAGTCTCCCTACTGGAACCCGCGGCACGAGACGATGCCCCGCAAGGAGATCGAGGCGCTCCAGGTCCGGAAGCTCCGGAACCTCGTGGAGTGGGCCGGGGCCACCGTCCCCTGGCACGCCAAGCGGTTCGCCGACGCCGGCGTGACACCCGACGCGATCAACTCCCTTGACGACCTCCGGCGGATCCCGTTCATGACCCGCGACGAGTGGATGCAGGGCCAGATGGAGAGCCCGCCGTACGGGACCGTGCTGGCGCAGGAGCCGGAGAAGGCGATCCGGTACCACATGACCTCGGGCACGACCGGCAAGACGCCGATCAGGGTGCTCGACGGCATGAAGGACTGGGAGTGGATCGCCGAGATGTGGTGTTACGGCCTGTGGGGCTTCGGTGTCCGGCCGGCCGACACTCTGTTCGTGGCGTTCGGCTACTCCACGTTCATCGGCTTCTGGGGCCTCCACTACGCGGGCGAGAAGCTCGGCTGCCTGGTGCTGCCCGGCGGCGCCTTGCAGACCGATCAGCGCGTGACCCAGATCGTGGACATGGGTGCCGCGGTGGTGGCCTCCACGCCGACATACGCGCTGCGGATGGCCCAGGAGGCCAGGTCGATGGGCGTCGATCTGGCCGGGAGCCCGGTGCGGCGCCTGATCCTGTCCGGCGAGCCGGCGGGCTCGATCCCCGCCACGAAGAAGCTGATCGAGGGGCAGTGGGGGGCCAGGGCCGGCGACACCGCCGGGATGACCGAGCTCGGCACGATCATGGTCTTCGAGTGCGAGGCCCAGCCGGGCGGGACCCACATCATCGAGGATCACTACATCGAGGAGGTCGTCGACCCCGAGACCGACCAGCCGGTGCCGTACGGCGAGATGGGGGAGCGGGTGGTGACCAGCTTCGGCCGGGGGTTCATCCCGGTGCTCCGGTACCGGACCCGCGACTTCGTGGTCCGGGTACCCGGGTCGACCTGCTCGTGCGGCCGGACCTTCGACATCTACGAGGGCGGGATCAGGGGCCGGGTGGACGACATGAAGCTGGTCCGGGGGACCAACGTGTATCCGCGGGCGGTGGAGGCCATCATCCGCGAGCACGCCGAGATCGACGAGTTCCAGATCCACCTGTACACCGAGGAGGGGATCCGTGACGAGATCGAGGTCCTGGTGGAGATCCCCGGCGCCGACGTGGACGCCGAGGCGATCCTGTCCCGGCTGGGGAAGGAGCTGGCCGACGCCCACGAGGGACTCCGGTTCGGGGTGAAGCGGGCCGAGGACGGAAGCCTGCCCCGGTTCGAGCTGAAAGCGAAGCGCCTGCTGGACGAGCGGATCGTGATCGGGACCGAGAGCGAGCGGAGGCAGACATGACCGTGGAGCTGAACGAGGCGGAACGGACCGTGGTGGAGTGCTACCGAACCCTGGCCGGCGTGCTGGAGACCCAGCGCGACCAGCTTCCGCCGTTCGCGGAGCGAAACGCCCTGAAGGCCCTGGCGGCCCTGTGGCAGGTGGCCAACGGCCTGGACCAGGATCCCGGCCAACTCTACGAGCTGGGAGCGTAGCCGTGGAGCTCTACGACTGGCTGCTGCTGGGCCACATCCTGGCCGCCATCGCGTGGGTGGGTGGAGCCATCACCATGCAGATCATGCACGCCTGGTCGATCGGGCAGCTGTGGATCATCCTGGCGTTGGTGGGGATCGCCATCAGCGCGATCGGCGGAGCGCTGTTCTTCGGCCCGCAGTCGAAGCGGATCGCCCAGGCCTTCGAGGCCGAGGGGGCCGAGAGCGAGCGGGCCCGGGCCCTGATCCGTCAGCTGTTCGTGGTGAGCCGGATCGACGTCCTGACTGCTCCTCATCGTGGCCGACATGGTCCTGAAGCCCGGCGCCTGACGCACCGCAGCCCCCCTCGTTGCCTCTCCGGGTTGTTTGAACGATGATTCAGGAATCATGGCCGGCCCGACGGAGACCACCCTATACTTCGGCCCCTGGTATCGCAGGACCCCCTATTTCGAGGCCACCCTGCGCCACGGCTGCCGGGCCTTCGACATCTACAACCACACCTACCTCCCGGCGTACTACGACGACCCCGTCAAGGAGTACTGGCACCTCCTCGAGCACGTCACGCTGTGGGATGTGGGGGCCGAGCACATCGTGGAGATCGCCGGCCCCGACGCGCTCGCGTTCACGAACCTGCTGACCTGCCGCGATCTCACCCGATGCGCGGTGGGGCAGTGCAAGTACGCGCCGCTGATCGCCGAGGACGGTGGGATCGTGAACGACCCGGTGCTGCTCCGGGTCGGCCAGGACCGCTTCTGGCTGGCCCTGGCCGACAGCGATGCGGGGCTCTGGGTCCGGGGGATCGCCTGGCGGAGCGGGATGGACGTGGCCATCGACGAGCCCGAGGTGTACCCGGTCCAGGTGCAGGGCCCCAAGGCCAAGGACCTGATGCGGGACCTGTTCGGTGAGCTCGAGCTCCGGTACTACTGGTGCACGGAGGCCGACCTCGACGGGATCCCCGTGGTGATCAGCCGGACCGGGTGGACCGGCGAGATCGGCTACGAGGTGTACCTCCGCGATCCGGCCCGGGGCGACGAGCTGTGGGAGCGGATCATGGACGCCGGGCGAGCGTACGAGATCCGGCCTATCGCCCCGTGTGAGGCCCGGCGGATCGAGGCCGGCATCTTCAACTACCGATCCGACATGACGCTGGCGAACAACCCGTTCGAGGTGACGGGACTGGAGCGGCTGGTCGAGGAGCAGGACGCCGGCTACGTGGGGAAGGCCGCCCTGGAGCGGATCCGGGCCGAGGGGGTTCGCCGGAAGCTCGTCGGCGTGGAGATGGAGGGCGACGCCCTGGAGTGGGAGCTGACCCGGTTCTGGCCGGCGTTCGCCGACGGGGAGCTGGTCGGGCACGCCACCGACATGATCTGGTCGCCGCGCCTG
>JBOGVU010000066.1:0-14373 GCA_050692915.1 Actinomycetota bacterium
GCTCCGGGTGGTGGAGGCGGCCGGCTTCGACGCCGCGTACACGTTCCAGTACTCGCCTCGGGCCGGGACCGATGCGGCCGGGTACGAAGAGCAGGTCCCCAAGGAGGTCGTCCAGGAGCGGTTCGACCGGCTCGTGGAGCTCCAGGAGCGGATCTCGCTGGAGCGGAACCGGGCCCTGGAGGGGACGGAGGTCGAGGTGTTGGTCGAGGGGACCGGGCGGAAGGGCGGCGCTCAGGGGCGGACCCGGACGAACAAGGTGGTCAACTTCCCCGGCGCCACGACGCCCGGCGAGCTCCTCGACGTGCGGATCTCCCGGGCCCATCCCCACCATCTGGTGGGGGAGCGGGTCCTCGCCCCGGTGCCGGCGTGAGCGCGGTCCGGACCGCCGCGAGCGCGTTCGATCCTCGCATCCGCACCGACGTCCCCCTGGCCCTGGTGGGGCCCACGGCCTCGGGCAAGACCGAGGCCTCGATCCGGCTGGCCCGGCGGCTGGGCGCCGAGATCGTCCTGGTGGACTCGATGACCGTGTACCGGGGGATGGACGTGGGCACGGCCAAGCCCTCGCCGGAGGAGCGGGCCGGCGTGCCGCACCACCTCCTCGACGTGGCCGATCCCGTGGAGCCGTTCTCCGTGGTCCGGTTCCAGGCCCTGGCCCGGGAGGCCCTGGCCGGGATCAGGGATCGGGGCCGCCCGGCGCTGCTCGTGGGCGGCTCGGGCCTGTACTACCGGGCCGTGGTGGACGACCTCGAGTTCCCCGGCACCGACCCGGCCGTGCGGGGGGTGCTCCAGGCCGAGGCCGTGGCCATCGGTCCCGAGGCGCTCCACCGCCGGCTGGCCGGGTTCGACCCCCGGGCCGCGGCCGGGATGGAGCCGTCGAACGCCCGGCGCGCGGTCCGGGCCCTCGAGGTGGCCGCCCTCACCGGCCGGCCGTTCTCCTCGTTCGCCCGGGCCTGGGACCGATATCCTGGTGACCGGGTGCGCGCGGCCGGCGTGACGATGCCGCCGGACGTCCTCCGGGCCCGGATCCAGGCCCGGGTTCGCCGGCAGATCGACGATGGTCTCGTCGACGAGGTCAGGGGTCTCCTCGACCGTGGGTTCGCCGTCACGGCGACCCAGGCCATCGGGTACGTCGAGGTGGCCGAGCACCTGGCCGGCCGGTGCGGCCTGGAGGAGGCTGCGGAGCGGATGGTCCGGCGGACCAGGAGCCTGGCCCGCCGCCAGCTGGCGTGGTTCCGCCGCGATCCCCGGATCCGGTGGTTCGAGGCCGGGCCGGAGGGCGCCGCCGAGCTGGTGGACGAGATCGAGGAGTGGTACCTGGGATGAGGTTCTCGAAGTATCACGGCGTCGGGAACGACTTCCTGCTGATCGAGGACCTGGAGGACGGGATCGCCCTGACGCCTGCCCTGGCGGCGGCGATGTGCGACCGGTTCCGGGGGGTCGGGGCCGACGGCGTCATCCGTGTGACCCGGGGTCGGCGGGCACCGTTCGCCATGGAGCTGTGGAACGCGGATGGGGGCCGGGCCGAGACCTCGGGGAACGGGATGCGCTGCCTGGCCCGGTTGCTCCTCGACCGGGGGCTGACGGGCGACGAGGTCATCGAGGTGGACACCCCGGCCGGCGTGAAGCGGATCGAGGTCACCATGGAGGACGGGGAGATGACCGGGGCTCGGGTCGACATGGGCCCGCCCGGGCTGACCCGGCGGGAGATCCCCATGGCCGGCCCGGAGGGCGAGCGTTTCGTGGACCGCCCGTTCCCCGACGCCGGGGCCGACTACCGTGCGGCCGCGGTGTCGATGGGGAACCCTCACCTGGTCCTGGTGGGCGCCGAGGACCTGGCCGCCCTGGACCTCCCCCGGATCGGGCCGGCGCTTGAGCATCACCCCGACTTCCCGGCACGGACGAACATCGAATGGGTCCGGGTCGAGGACGGCCGGCTCGACGTCCGGGTATGGGAGCGCGGCGTGGGGGAGACGCTGGCCTGCGGCACCGGGGCGTGCGCCTCGCTGGTGGCCGCGAGCCTGATGGGCCTGGCCGGCCGCCGGGCCGTGGTCCGTTTCGAGGGCGGTGACCTCGACGTCGAATGGGGCGAGGACGATCACGTGTACCTGGGCGGTCCCGCCGTCCACGTGTACGACGGGGAGCTCTCGCCGGCGTGGCTGGAGGTCCTGGCCGAGGAAGCTCGGCGATGAGGATCGCCCGCCGGGTCGTGGACCTCCCCCCGTACATGTTCGCGGAGCTGGACCGCAAGGTGACCGCGAAGCGCCAGGCGGGGGTCGATGTGATCTCGCTCGGCGTGGGCGATCCGGACACGGCCACGCCGCGGCACGTGGTCGAGGCGCTCCAGGAGGCCGCCGAGGACCCCACCACCCACCAGTACCCCTCGTACTACGGGCTGCCCGAGCTCCGGGGGGCGGTGGCCGACTGGTACCGGCAGCGGTTCGGCGTGGACATCGATCCCGACACCGAGGTCCAGCCGCTGATCGGGTCGAAGGAGGGCATCGCCCACCTGGCCTGGGCGTTCGTCGACCCCGGCGACGAGGCCCTGGTCCCCGACCCCGGCTACCCCGTGTACGAGACCGGGACCCGGCTGGCCGGAGGGATCCCGGTGTCCCTGCCGCACCCGGAGGAGACCGGGTTCCTTCCGGACCTCGGCTCGGCCCGGGTCTCGGAGCGCACCAAGGTGCTGTGGCTCGGGTTCCCGTCGAACCCGACCGCGGCGGTGGCCGAGCTGCCGCTGTTCGAGTCCGCGGTGGCCTTCGCCCGAGAGCACGAGCTCCTCCTGGCCCACGACGCGGCGTACTCGGAGATCACGTTCGACGGGTACGAGGCTCCCAGCGTGCTCCAGATCCCCGAGGCCAAGGACGTGGCCGTCGAGTTCGGTTCCACGTCGAAGACGTTCAACATGACCGGATGGCGGGTGGGCTGGGCCGTGGGGAACGCCCAGGCGATCAAGGCGCTGGCCACGGTGAAGACGAACATGGACTCGGGGATCTTCAACGCGATCCAGCGCGCCGCCGTCGTGGCGCTGACCGGCCCGTTGGATCACCTGGTGGAGTCCCGGGAGCGGTACCGCCGGCGCCGGGACCTGGTGGTGGACACCCTGAACTCGCTCGGCTGGGACCTCAAGGCCCCGCTGGGGTCGTTCTACGTGTGGTTCCCCGCCCGCGACGGGATGTCGTCGGCGGACTTCTGCGAGCTGCTCCTGGAGCGGGCAGGTGTGGTGGCCGCTCCCGGGCCCGGCTACGGGGCCCTGGGAGAGGGGTGGGTGCGGTTCGCGCTCACGGTGTCCGACGACCGGCTGGCCGAGGCCATGGACCGGCTCCGCTCCGTTCTGGAGTGACGTGACCGGCCGGCGGGTCTCCGAGTCGCCGCTCTCGGCGGTGTGGCGCCCGGCCGTGCTCGAGCCGGCCGTCCTGGCCGGGATCGATCGCCGGGGTGACGAGGCCTCCCTCGACGAGCTGGCCGCGCTGGCCGACACCGCCGGGGCCGAGGTGGTCGGCCGGCTGGTCCAGCGTCGGGACGAGCCCGACCCCACCACGTTCATCGGCCGGGGGAAGCTCGACGAGCTCCACGCCATGATCCACGGGGCCGGGGCCCGGCTGGTGGTGTTCGACGACGAGCTCACGCCGGCACAGCTCCGCAACCTCGAGGAGCGGCTGAAGGTCAAGGTGGTGGACCGGACCGCCCTGATCCTCGACATCTTCGCTCTCCACGCCGCTTCCAGGGAGGGCAAGGCCCAGGTGGAGCTGGCCCAGCTGAACTACCTCCTGCCGCGGCTCCGAGGATGGGGCGAGGCCATGTCCCGGATGGGCGGTGGCATCGGGACCCGGCGAGGTCCTGGCGAGACGAAGATGGAGGTCGACCGGCGGCGGATCCGGCGCCGGATCAGCAAGCTGAGGGGGGACATCGCCGACCTGGCCACGACCCGCTCGGTGAAGCGGGCCGGACGGGAGCGGTCGGGCGTGGCCCAGGTGGCCCTGGTCGGGTACACGAACGCCGGCAAGTCGACGCTGATGAACGCGCTGACCGGGGCGGGGGTCCTGGTGGCCGACCAGCTGTTCGCCACCCTGGACCCCACGGTGCGGCGGCTCCGGCTCCCCGGCGGCAGGACCGCCACTCTGTCCGACACCGTCGGGTTCGTGCGCAAGCTCCCCCACGACTTGGTGGAGGCGTTCCGGTCCACCCTCGAGGAGGTGGCCCTGGCCTCGCTGATCCTTCACGTGGCCGACGCCTCGGCGGAGGACGTCGAGGAGCAGGTCGCCGCGGTCCGGGACGTGCTGGCCGAGATCGGGGCCGGGGGGATCCCCGAGGTCTTGGTGCTGAACAAGATGGACCTGCTGTCGGACGTGGACCGGGCCAGGGCGGGACGGCGCCACCCCGAGGGCGTGCCGGTCTCAGCACTGCGGGGGGAGGGGCTCGACCCGCTCCTGGAGCGGGTGGAGGCCGCGCTCCCGAGGCCGCCCATCGAGGTCGAGCTCCTGGTGCCGTACGAGCGGCAGGACGTGGTGGCCCGCCTGTACCGGGAGGCGGAGGTCATCGCGGCCGAGCCGAACACGACCGGCACGAGCGTCCGGGCGCGGGTGCGGGAGGACCAGCTGGGGTGGGCCGGCGGCTTCGCGGTCCGCCCGGTGTCCCGCCGGTCCCGCCTGGGCTAGAGGCGGCGGAGGACCGCGACCACCTGGCCGAGGATCCGGCCGCCCTCGGGCAGGTCGAAGGGCTCCATGGTCGGGTTCTCGGGGACCAGCGTCACCCGTCGGCCCCGGCGGCGGAGCCGTTTCACGGTGGCCTCCTCCTCGGCCGGACCGGGGACCTGGGCGGCCACGATGGAGCCGTCCTCGGCCACGTCCTGCCGGCGGATCACCACCAGGTCGCCGTCGAGGATCCCGGCGTCGATCATCGACTCGCCGGCCACCCGGAGCGCGAAGTGCTCCTCGTCCCCGGCCAGGCCGACGTCGATGGCCACGTGGTCCTCGACGTTCTCCTCGGCCAGGAGGGGGGCCCCGGCCGCGATCCGGCCCAGGACGGGGACCGTGACCGCGGCCGAACCCCGGGGCCTGGCCCCGGCCACCTCGATGGCCCTGGGCTTGGCCGGATCCTTCCGCAGGAGGCCCTTCCGCTGGAGGTTGGCCAGCTGGGCGTGCACGCTGGAGGAGGAGGTCAGGCCGACCGCCTCCCCGATCTCGCGGACCGTGGGCGGGTACCCCCGGTCCTGCACGGTCCGCCGGATGAACTCGACGATGCGCTGCTGCCTGGGCGTCAGATCGTCCATGTCAGAGGGGGAGGCTAGCATGGCCGGGCCATGGAATCAAACACCTGTTCGAGCTTGACGGCCGAACGCCCGTTCGACATAATGAGGGCATGACTCGAACACGGGTTCGATGGGACCGGTTGGCGGTCCTGGCGGTCGTGCTGGTGAGCACGCTGTGGGCGGCCGGCCGGGCCGTCGGGGGCTCCCAGGCCGAGCCCGGGCCCGTCCGGCGCCACGTCGTCGCCGAGGGCCAGACCTTGTGGGAGATCGCCCGAGGGCTGGTCGGCCCCGAGGGCGACCCCCGCCCGGTGGTGGAGGAGATCCGAGTCAGCAACCGGCTCGGCGGCAGCGCCATCGTCGAGGGCCAGACCCTGATCCTCCCCAGGACCTAACCACGAGGGCGCCGGCGAGCGGCGCCCTGGTCCTCAGCCGACGCGCTCTCCCTCGATGATCAGGTCATGCAGGACCACCCTGGCGCCCTCGACCGGTCGGTGATCCGCCCTGGCCAGCTGGAGGATGAGGTCCCGGCGGCCTCCCAGGAGGGGGTGGCCCGGCAGGACCGCCGAGCCGGATGAGCCCCGGAGTGGGATCTCGATGGGGGTGGCCGTTGTGGAGTCGACGAACGCGTGCAGGTGCATCCCCGGGGCGACGTCGACGCCGAGGATCTCGTAGCGGATCGTCACCGGCGCGGTCACGGTCTCCCCGGAGCCCGGCGAGATGATGGTCAGGGCGGGCCCGTCTGCCTCCTCGATCGCGGTGGGGGAGGCCGGTGTCCCGGCCGAGGAGATCGCCGGGGCGTCCTGCGGGGCCGAGTCCGTCTGCTCCGAGCATCCGACCGTCGACGTCGACAGCGCGGCCGCCACCACGGCAACCACCTTCATCCTTACGCTTCGATCGGCCGTGGCGTCCTGCATGGCTCAGCCCTCGTGTCGGCTTGGACGGTGACGCGGGGAGAAAGGTTCCCGGGCAGAGTCACGACGATCGTCCTACCGTGTCCCCCAAAATACCGCTTGACGGGCGCGCGCGCCCGCGATCAGAGTGGGCCCGGTTGTCGGGAAAAGGGGGTGGGTTGGGATGGGAAGTTCCTTCCGGGTTCGATCGATCTTCGCCGCGGTGGGCACGTTCTTGGCCACCACGGCGCTGTCCATGGGGACGGCCTCCGCCATCCCGCCCGTCGTCGGTGCCAACGTCAACGTCAGCCGCGCCGCCGGGAACCAGCACGAGGCCGCGGTAGCGATCGATCCCACCAACACACAGCGGGTGTTCGTGGGCTCCAACGACGAGACCAGGAACCTGCAAGGGATCTTCACCGCGCGGAGCACCGACGGAGGAGCCACCTGGACCACCGGGGCCCTGGGGACGGGCGCCGGCGGGGATGGGCTCACCCCGGCATGCTGTGACCCCACCACGTCCTGGGACGCGTTCGGCAACCTCTTCGTCGGATACCTCGGCTTCCCGGCGGGGGGCGGGCGGACCATCGAGGTGCTCGTCAGCACCGACGGCGGAGCCACGTTCACCAACCTCGGCCCGGTGGCCACCGGGCCTTCGCTTGACCAGCCCACGGTCACGACCGGGGCCGGAGCCGTGTGGGTGACGTGGCGGCAGAGCGCGGCGGTTGGCATCCAGGCCGCCGGTGCCACGGTTACCGGGCTGGGGACGGTCGGCGCGTTCACCGCGCCACAGACCGCGCCCGGCTCCGCGGGCGGCAACTTCGGTGACATCGCCATCGGACCTGCGGGACAGGTGCTGGTGACCTACCAGATCCCTTCGGGTGGCCAGGGACCGGCCACGATCTTCACGAACGCCGACGCGGACGGCCTGGGCGCCGGGGGGTTCGGCGCGGCGGTGGCGGCAACGGCCACCAACGTTGGCGGGTTCGACTTCATCCCACCCCAGCCCGACCGCTCGGTGGATGCGGAGGCGGGCCTGGCATACGACCTATCCGGGGGACCGCAGAACGGACGGGTGTACCTCGTCTACACGGACGAGGCCCCGGACGAGAGCAACGACATGGATATCTTCCTCAGGTTCTCGGACAACAACGGGACGACGTGGTCGGCTCCGGCCCAGGTCAACGACGACGCCACCACCCGCAGCCAGTTCCTTCCCCGGATCGCCCTCGACCAGACGACCGGGGATGTCGCCTTCTCCTGGCACGACTCGCGTCTCGACGACGGATCCGGGCCCAACGCCAACGACGTCGACGGCACGGCCAACAACGACGCACAGCTCTGGGGTTCGTTCAGCGTCGACGGAGGGGCCACCTTCCTCCCGAACTTCCAGGTGAGCGCGGGAACGTCAGATGAAGACGGGGCCGAGCCGCCCGCCGCCTGCTGCGCCGATCTGGACTACGGCGACTACACCGGTCTGGCCTTCCAGGGCGGGGTGGCCCACCCGGCGTGGGCGGACAACTCGAACAGTACCGGGGACAACCCAGCGGGCGCCCTGGCCACGGTGGACATCTACACGGCCAGGATCCTCCCCTTCGCCGCGGACCTGTCGATAGCCAAGAGCGACTCCCCGGACCCCGTGGCGGCCGGAACCGAGCTCGACTACACGATCGCGGTACAGAACGACGGTCCCGACGCGGCCACGAACGTGGTCGTGACGGACGTGCTGCCCGCCGGCGTGACCTTCGTGTCCTCCACGGCCCCGTGCGTCGAGGCACCCGCGGGCACGCTGACCTGCACCCTGGGCAGCATCCCGAACGGGGGATCGACGAGCTTCACGATCACCGTCCTCGTCGACGCTGACCTGGTCTTTGATGCCGGCGGGCCGACCACGATCACGGACACGGCCTCGGTCACCTCGGACCTGCTGGATCCCGATCCGTCGGACAACAGCGACTCTGAGGACACGACCGTGGTGGCGGAGGCCGACCTCGAGATCGTCTCCTTCGAAGCGGTGGATCCCCCCACCGAGATCCTGGTGGGCGAGGACGCCTCGATCACGTTCCACAAGGTCATCACGAACAACGGCCCTTCGTCTCCGATCGACGCCGAGTTGACGCTGACGGCGTCGGCCAGCCCGGGGGCCACCGTGACTCCGACCAACCTGGTGCTCTCCGAGCCGGCCCTGGAGCTGGGGGAGCTTCGAGAGGTCGAGGAGGAGTTCACGGTGAGCTGTGACGAGCCGAGCTCCCACACCTTCACGTTCACCAACGTCATCGCGCCGGCGAACGCGGCCGACACCGATCCGAACCCGGCGAACAACGAGGCCGAGGTGGTTCTGGAGATCGAGTGCGTGGTCCCGGTGCTCATCAACATCAAGCCGGGCAGTTTCCCGAACTCGGTCAACGTGGGGAACAGGGGGGCGATCCCGGTGGCGGTGCTGACCACCGCGGCCGGGGAGGCCGGACTACCCGTGGCGTTCGATGCCACGTCGATCGACCCGCTGAGCGTGCGGTTCGGGCCGGCCGACGAGGTGTTCGCGGAAACCGGTGGCGCGTTCGAGTTCCACCGTCGAGGGCACATCGAGGATTCGTTCGAGCTCGACGAGGTGACCAAGGACGGCGACCTCGACATGGTCCTGCACTTCCGGGCCAATGAGACCGGCCTGGTCGCCGGCGACACCGAGGCGTGCGTCAAGGGCGACTGGGTCGACGGGAGCGGCGGCGTCCACTCGTTCTTCGGGTGCGACTCGCTGAGGACGGTTCCGCCCGGACCATAGGCGGGGTGGGGTGCCCCCGGGGACGCCTCCGGGGGCACCGATCATCGGCTCCACTCGACGCCGCGGACGCCCGGCATCGCCCGGATCAGGACCATGACCTCCTCGGGGGAGCTCTCCGCGGGGATCCGCACGGACAGGACCAGCTCGATCTGGTCCTCGCCCTCGTCCACGACCCGGAGGTTGTCCACCCGGATACCGGCGGCTCCCAGGTCCTTCATGAGCCGGTCCAGGGGGACCTCCGGCCGCACCTCGAGGACCAGCTCCTCCTGCTCGGTGCGGAGCCCCCGCACCGCTCTGCGGACCGGACGGAGGGCCACGATGGTCAGCACGGCGATGGCCGTCCCCGCCCCGGCCACCAGGTACGCGCCCGCGCCGACCGCCATCCCCAGGGCCGCCGTGACCCACAGGCTGGCCGCCGTGGTCAGGCCCCTGACCGTGAGGCCCTGCCTGAAGATCACGCCGGCCCCCAGGAACCCGATCCCGGTGACGATTTGCGCGGCGATCCGGGTGGGGTCCGTCCGGACGTCGCCACGCCCGGTGAGCTCGCCGAACCCGTACGCGGAGATCACCGTGAACACGCAGGACCCCAGGGCCACCAGCATGTGGGTCCGGAAACCCGCCGGCTGGTCCCGGAGTTCACGCTCGAAGCCGATCAGCGCCCCGGCCACGGCGGCCCCGAGCAAGCGGAGGACCAGCTCCACGTCGAGAGGCATGCCGGGATTATGGCACCACCAGATGTTGCGGTCCCTTCGGCACCGGTCCAAGATGTTGCGCTCGGAGGAAGGAGGGCATGGATGCGATGCCCGTGGTGCGGGGCCCCGGACACGAGGGTCGTGGACTCGCGGCCGGCCGAGGACGGCACAGCCATCCGCCGCCGCCGGGAGTGCGCGTCCTGCGGCCGGCGGTTCACCACGTTCGAGCGGGGCCAGGGCGCGTTCCTCCGGGTCATCAAGCGTGATGGGGCCAAGGAGCCCTACGACCGGCAGAAACTCGTCGACGGCGTCCGCAAGGCGATCAAGAACCGCCCGGTCACCGAGGAGCAGGTGGCCGCCCTGGCCGGCAGGGTGGAGGAGACGCTCCGGCGCGCGGGCCCCGAGGTCACCACCCAGGAGCTCGGCCTCGAGGTGCTCAGCCACCTCCGCCCGCTGGACGAGGTGGCCTACCTCCGGTTCGCCTCGGTGTACAAGGACTTCCAGGAGGTCACGGACTTCGAGCGGGAGCTCGGGCTGATGCTCCAGAAGCGGAAGCCGAAGCCGAAGCCGAAGCCGAAGCGCCCTGCCCCCCGTCGCTGACCGGTGGGCCTCGGACCACTAGATGTTGTGGTCTCGGGTGGGCGCGACCGCAAGATAGTGCGACAATCTCGGGTGAAGTCCCTTGACACCGGGGCGCCCGGGGAGCAGAATCACAGGGCTGTAGTTCCTGTCATTCTTCCCCTCGCACCAAGGAGGCAGACGGTGGCTACCAGGGAACACGATGTCCGCACCACGGGTCTCACGTTCAAGCGCTCCTTCACCACGGAGGGCAAGCATCCGTTCGACGAGGTCGAGTGGGAGACCCGCGACGCCATCATCCCGAACTTCAAGGAGGGCGGGAACGCGTTCGAGCAACGCGACGTCGAGTTCCCCAAGACGTGGTCCCAGAACTCCACGAACATCGTGGCCCAGAAGTACTTCCGCGGTCCCCTGGGAACGCCCCAGCGCGAGTCGAGCGTCCGCCAACTGATCTCCCGGGTCGTGGACACGATCAAGGGTTGGGGAGTGAAGGACGGGTACTTCGCCTCCGACCGCGACGCCGACGTGTTCGCCGACGAGCTCACCCACATCCTGGTGACGCAGAAGGCAGCGTTCAACTCCCCGGTGTGGTTCAACGTGGGCGTCCCGAACACGCCCCAGCAGTGCTCGGCGTGCTTCATCCTCGCCGTCGACGACGAGATGTCCTCGATCCTCAACTGGTACGTGGAGGAGGGGACGATCTTCAAGGGCGGATCCGGCTCGGGCATCAACCTCTCCCGGATCCGGTCCTCGAAGGAGCCGCTGGCCGGTGGCGGGACCGCCAGCGGGCCGGTGTCGTTCATGCGCGGCGCCGACGCCTCGGCCGGCACCATCAAGTCCGGGGGCAAGACCCGTCGGGCCGCCAAGATGGTCATCCTGAACGTGGACCACCCCGACGTCGAGGACTTCATCTGGTGCAAGGCCGTGGAGGAGCGGAAGCAGCGGGCCCTCCGGGACGCCGGGTTCGACATGGACCTCGACGGCAAGGACGCGTACTCGGTCCAGTACCAGAACGCGAACAACTCGGTCCGGGTCACGGATGAGTTCATGCAGGCGTACCTCGATGACCGCGACTGGAAGCTGAAGGCGGTGCTGACCGGTGAGCCGCTGAAGACGATGCGGGCCCGTGACGTGATGCGCCAGGTGGCCCAGGCCGCCTGGGAGTGCGCCGACCCGGGCATGCAGTACGACAGCACCATCAACGACTGGCACACCTCCCCGGCCTCGGGGCGGATCAACGCCTCGAACCCGTGCAGCGAGTACATGCACCTCGACAACTCGGCGTGCAACCTGGCCAGCCTCAACCTGATGAAGTTCCTCGACGAGGACGGCAACTTCGACGTGGCCTCGTTCAAGCACGCGGTCGAGGTGGTGTTCACCGCCCAGGAGATCGTGGTGGGCAACTCGGACTACCCGACCGACAAGATCGCCCAGAACGCCCGGGCGTTCCGCCAGCTCGGCCTGGGCTACGCGAACCTGGGGGCCCTGCTGATGGCCCGGGGCCTGCCGTACGACTCGGACGGCGGGCGGGCCTGGGCCGGGGCCATCACCGCGCTGATGACCGGGCACGCCTACGCCACCTCGGCCCGGATCGCCGAGCACATGGGGCCGTTCGCCGGCTACGCGCCGAACCGGGATGCCATGCTTCGGGTGATCCGCAAGCACCGGGCCGCCGCAGACGACATCGATGCCGAGTACGTGTCGGAGGCCGTGCTGTCCTCGGCGAAGAAGGCCTGGGACGAAGCCATCCACCGAGGCGAGGGGCACGGGTTCCGCAACGCCCAGGCCACCGTGCTGGCTCCTACCGGCACGATCGGCCTGATGATGGACTGCGACACCACCGGGATC
Organism: Actinomycetota bacterium; assembly: GCA_050692915.1. Classification (GTDB taxonomy): domain Bacteria; phylum Actinomycetota; class UBA4738; order UBA4738; family CALAEC01; genus CALAEC01. Next base: position 12,037 of record JBOGVU010000066.1, read on the forward strand.
GAGCCCGATCTGGCCCTGGTGAAGAACAAGAAGCTGGTCGGCGGGGGCACGATGCAGATCGTGAACCAGACCGTGCCCCGGGCCCTGGTCCGGCTGGGGTACTCGCCGGAGCAGGCGGCCGACATCGTCGACTACATCGCCGAGCACAACACCGTGGCCGACGCCCCCCACCTGAAGACCGAGCACGAGCCGGTGTTCGACACGGCCATGGGGGAGCGGACCATCCACTACATGGGGCACGTGAAGATGATGGCCGCGGTCCAGCCGTTCATCTCCGGGGCCATCTCCAAGACCGTGAACATGCCCGAGGACGTCACGGTGGAGGACGTGGAGGGGCTGTACGTGGAGGGCTGGCGGCTCGGCCTGAAGGCCCTGGCCATCTACCGGGACAACTGCAAGGTGGCCCAGCCGCTGTCTGCGGACAAGCGGTCGAAGGATGCGGCGCCGATCAGCGCGGCCGGCGCCCCGGTGCGCCACCGGCTCCCGGCCACCCGCCCGTCCAAGACGTTCTCGTTCTCGGTCGGCGACGCGGAGGGCTACATCATCGCCGGGGAGTACCCGGAGGACGGGATCGGCGAGGTGTTCCTCAAGGTCGCCAAGCAGGGCTCCACGCTGTCGGGGATCATGGACGCCTTCGCCATCTCGGTTTCCCTGGGGCTCCAGTACGGCGTGCCGCTGGAGGCGTACACCCAGAAGTTCATCAACATGAGGTTCGAGCCCTCGGGGATGACCAGCGACCCGGACATCCGGTTCGGCTCCTCGCTGGTGGACTACATCTTCCGACGCCTGGCGCTGGAGTACCTCCCGGAGGACAAGCGAGCCGGGCTCGGGGTGAAGTCGATCGCCGAGCGGAAGGCTGAGATCGACAGCGGGAACGGGCACGGCGAGGCCGCCCGGACGGGCGACATTGCCGAGGCAGCCGCCGAGTCCACGGAGGCGGCCCCGAGCGAACCCCAGCCGATCGAGCTGACGGCAGCGCCGGGAGCGGAGGCGGCCGAGGCCGACCGGCCCGCGGCGAGGATCCTCGACGCCCCGCTGTGCTACGCCTGCGGCTCCAAGATGCAGCCGTCCGGCTCATGCTACGTGTGCTCGAGCTGCGGCGCCACCAGCGGCTGCTCGTAGCCAGGTGCCGTTCCTCGCGTTTCACCACGTCCAGTTGGCCATGCCGTCGGGACGGGAAGCCGAGGCGGTGGCGTTCTACGCCGGGGTCCTCGACCTCGACGAGGTCCCGAAGCCCGAGGAGCTGGCCGGCAGGGGAGGCCGCTGGTTCCGGTCCGGAGCCGTGGAGATCCACCTCGGCGTGGAGGAGCCGTTCGTCCCGGCGAGGAAGGCCCATCCGGCGCTGCTGGTCGACGACCTGGCCGGGCTGGAGGGGCGGCTCCGCGCCGCCGGCGCCGAACCTGTCGCCGACGTCGAGCTCGAGGGGCACCGCCGCGTCCACGTGTCGGACCCATTCGGCAACCGGCTCGAGCTGATCGAGCGGGTCTAGCGTTCCGGCACCGACAAGCCGGTGAGGCCGTGTACCTCGCGGAGGGCCCGGAGGCCCTCCACGATCCGCTGGGCCAGGCCCTCCGCCTCCTCCAGGGCCGTGGCCAAGCCCGCCGCGCCGGCCTCCCGCGGCGCCGTGCCGAGTGTCTCCCGGAACGTGTCGAACGACGACCTGATGTCGCCGAGGAGCGCCCGGACCACCGGGGCGGCTCCGGCCTGGGCGGTCCGATCGATCTCGTCGAGGTCCATCCGGATCCGCCGGGCGATGGCCTGGAGCCCGCTGTGGAGACCCCCCAGCTCGGGTGGCGGCGCCAGTGCGCGCAGGTCGGCCAGGAGCTGCTCGGCGATCGGTGTGGCAGCCGCCACCGACGCCCTGATCGCCCCCAGGTCCCGGAGGTCAGCCAGCGTAGAGCCCAGCGTATCGAGCTGCGGAAGGACTTCGGCTACCTGGGTCACGTATCCGCACACCGCCTCCAGCCGGCCCAGGGCCTCCTGGGCACTGGTGTTGAAGTCGAGCATCACGTCACGGAGCTCCCGGGCCTGCTGGAGGGGGGGTCGCGATGACACCACCGGGACGTCGGGCGGGCCCTGGCGCTCCAGCTCGATCGTGTCCGCCCCCAGTTGGTCCCGGGTCGGCCCCGAGGTCGTCAGGACGGCGTTGCACCCGTCAACCAGCGCCTGGGGATCGGTGGCTCCCGGGGGGAACGCGGAGACGGTGGTTCGATAGGCGCCGAGGGAGGCCTCGAACGCCCTCGACGGTCCCTCCATGAGATCGGCCGCGGCCCGCTCCGGGTACCAGACCAGCCCCACGTACGCGCCGGCCGAGACCAGCAGGAACAGCACCAGGAG
>JBOGVU010000067.1:0-14333 GCA_050692915.1 Actinomycetota bacterium
GGCCCGCGGGGTGGGGCGGCGGGCGCGACGCGCCGGTCGGGCTGCCGGGGCCGAGGCCTACGGCACGTGGCAGGCGGCGACCCACGTCGGCGACGCCATGCTGCCGGAGGATGACGTGGTTCTGGCCCACAAGGTGGAGAGCGAGGCCCTCCGCGAGCTGGCGGGCCGCATCATCGTCAACGCCGAGGAGGGCGTGGTGGTGCTCCGCGGTGCCGTGGCCCGGTCCGAGGACGTCGACGAGATCGAGCGGCGGGTCCGCCGCGTGGGCGGAGTTCGCGGGGTCCGGAACCTCCTGCACCTCGAGGGCACCCCGGCGCCCGCCAGGTAGCATCCGCCCGGTAGGGTGGTGGCCGTGACCGCGGCCGACTTCCTTCCCCTGCGACGCTCGCTCACGGCCCTCCGTGAGGCCGCCGCCTCGTGTCGAGGCTGTCCGCTGTACCGGGACGCCACCCAGACGGTGTTCGGTGAGGGCAGGGCGGCGGCCGAGGTCGTGTTCGTCGGCGAGCAGCCCGGCGACCAGGAGGACCGACGGGGCAAGCCGTTCGTGGGGCCGGCCGGCCGGGTGCTCGGGGAGGCCCTCGAGGAAGCCGGCATCGATCGGGCCGACGTGTACATCACGAACGTCGTCAAGCACTTCAAGTTCACGCCGCGGGGCAAGCGCCGGATCCACAAGCGGCCGTCGGCCGCCGAGACCGCGGCGTGCCGGCCGTGGCTCGACGCCGAGCTCGAGGCGATCCGGCCGACCGCCCTGATGGCGCTGGGGGCCACCGCGGCCCAGGACCTGTTCGGCCGGTCGTTCCGGGTGACGAAGCAGCGGGGGCGCTCCCTCGACTCGGACCTGGCGCCGCTGGTGATGGCCTCGGTCCACCCCTCGTCGATCCTCCGGGCCCCCGACGACGACGCCCGGCGGGAGGAGTACGAGCGGTTCGTGGCGGACCTCCGCGCGCTGGCCGCGGGGCTCAAGGAGCTGGGGGAGGCTTCCTGAGCCCGGACGCCGAGACGATCGAGGTCGCCGGGCGCGAGGTCCGGGTCAGCAACCCTGACAAGGTCCTGTTCCCGAAGGCCGGCCACACGAAGATGGACGTGGTCCAGTATTTCCTGGCCGTGGGGGAGGCCGTGGTGCACGGCGCCGGGGACCGCCCCACGGTGATGCGGCGGTTCCCCGACGGCATCCTCGGCGAGGCCTTCTACCAGAAGCGGGTGCCGAAGTCCCGCCCGGAATGGCTGGAGACCGTGCGGATCACGTTCCCCAGCGGCCGGGAGGCCGACGAGCTCGTCATGGCCGACGTGGCCCACCTGATCTGGATGGCGAACCTGGCCTCCCTGGAGCTCCACCCATGGCCGGTTCGGAAGACCGACGTCGACCACCCCGACGAGCTCCGGATCGATCTCGACCCCACGCCGCGGATCCCGTTCGCCAGCGTGCGGAAGGTGGCGCTGGTGTGCCGGGGCCTCCTCGAGGAGCTCGGTCTCCGGGGCTTCCCGAAGACCAGCGGGAAGCGGGGGATCCACATCCTGGTCCGGGTCGAGCCGCGGTGGGAGTTCCCCGACGTCCGTCGGGCCGCGTTGGCGTTCGCCCGGGAGGTGGAGCGCCGCAACGACCTGGCCACCACGGCGTGGTGGAAGGAGGAGCGCCGGGGCGTGTTCGTGGACTATAACCAGAATGCCCGGGACCGCACGGTGGCCTCGGCCTACTCGATCCGGCCGGTCGAGGACGCCAGGGTGTCGTTCCCGATCCGATGGGACGACGTCGAGGACGTGAACCCGAAGGAGTTTCGCCTGGACACGGTGCCGAAGCTGGTGGCGGAGCGGGGCGACGCGCTTCAGGGGATCGACGAGCATGCGGGGTCGCTGGAGACGCTCCTGGAGTGGTCGGAGCGCGACGAGGCCAAAGGTATGGAGGACGCGCCCTGGCCGGTCCACCACCCGAAGATGCCCGGTGAACCCACCCGGGTGGCCCCCAGCCGCGCGCGCAAGGCCAAATGAGGCCACAACCCGTCGAAACCGAACCGAACGTGTTCGTCATCGGAGGCCTCTTGATGAGCGCGGTCCGGCGACGAGAATCCTCGCCGAGGTAGAGCGAAGCTAGTTCCCGTACTGCTTCGTCTCGGGTCGCTCCAGGAGGAGGGTATGCGCCGCAGCCTCAGCCACCGGACGGTGACGGATGCCTCGCGGGACCACGTAGAGGTCCCCGGTGCGGAGCGTCACGGCGTCGCGGCCCTCCATCTCGATCCGGAACTCGCCGTCCCAGCAGAGGAACACCTCATCCTCCTCGTGATGGTGCCAGGGGAACTCGCCCACGATTCGGGCGATCCTCACGACCGCCTCGTTCGCCTCGGCCAGATCCTGCGGTTGAAACGGTCCTGGCAGCGCCGCTGCCGCATCCGGGATGGAGACCGGTTCGTTCATCACGCTCCTCTCATCAGCCGCGAGTTGGGGAGAGCTGGGCGAAGGTGCAGTCCTTCGGCTTGCGGTCGGGGCGCCACCTGAGGAACTGGGCCAGGTGGCGGAACCGGCGGCCGCCCTGGAAGTGGTCGTAGGCCACCTCGCACACCAGCGTTGGCTCCAGCGGGATCCAGTCCTTCTCCTGCTGGCGCCACCGGCTGGGGCCGCCCAGGATCGTGCCCCCGGGGAACCCCTCGCCGCCCTCGAGCGGCCGGAGCTTTTCCACGAGCTCCAGCCGGGTCTTCATCGAAAACGCTCCGCACGCCCCGACGTTGTGGAGCGCGCCGTCCTCCTCGTACAGCCCCAGGAGCAGCGATCCCACCCCACTGCCGGACTTGTGGATCCGGTACCCGCCGACCACGCACTCGATGGTGCGGGCGTGCTTCACCTTCACCATGGCCCGTTTCCCCGGCTGGTACGTCAGGTCGTCTCGCTTGGCGATCACCCCATCGAGTCCGGAGTCCTCGAGCTCGTCGAACCACCGGGTGGCCTCGTCCGCGTCCTCGGTCTGCGGCGTGAGGACGACGTGCGTTCGGTGGGCCAGGATCGCCCTCATGGTCCTGGCGGTGGGCTTCGGCTCGACGATGGTCGCCAGCCGCCCCCACCGCTTCGTCAGCGGCTCCTTCCGGAGGTCCGTCGACCCCTCGGCCAGCAGGTCGAACGCCACGTAGGACGACGGGGTCTCCTTGGCCAGCCGCCGCACCCGGGAGTCCGCGGGGTGGATGCGCTGCTGGAGCACCTCGAAAGCGAGGGTGCCGTCGCCGGCCACCACGATCTCGCCATCGACCACGCACCGGCGGGGAAGGATCTCGAGGAGTGCCGCGACCAGCTCCGGGAAGTACCGCTCTAGGGTCTTCCGGCCCCGGCTCCCGATCGTGAGGTCCTTGCCGTCGCGGAACACGATGCCCCTGAACCCGTCCCACTTCGGCTCGTACCGCCACCCGTCACCTCGGGGGATCTCCGGCTCGAGCTTGGCCAGCATCGGCTCGAGCGGCGGGGTGACGGGGAGGGTCAGGCCGCCACCTCCTCCAGGAACCCGATCACCAGCCCGTTGAACACCTCCGGCTTCCTGACGTTCGGGACGTGATCGGCTTCCTCGATGACGGCCTTCCGGGCGCCCGGGATCCCGGTGGCCAACAGGTCCGCGAGGCGGAGCATCTCCGGGATGTCCCGGTCGCCGACCAGCACCAGCGTGGGGACGGAGATCTCGCCCAGGCGGTCGATGGCCCTCTGCTCGAACACGTCCGCGAGGTCCTCGGCGAGGGGGGCGTTCAGGTTCTCGCGGGCGATCAGCCGCTGCCGGTCGTCGCTGCCCGTTCGGAGCGGACACCACAGCTCCAGATCGAGCTCGAGGGCCGCCCCGAGGTCACCTCGTTGGACCGCCGCCTCGGTCTCCTTCCGATGCCGCCTGATGTCCTCACCCCAGTCGTCGAACCCCGTTACCCCCGCGCCGACGAGAACCAGCGTCGAAATTCGGTCCGGATGGGTCAGGGCCAGATCGATGGCCGCGTAGCCCCCGAGCGAGAGCCCGACCACCGCGGCGCGCAGGACGCCCTCCGCGTCCAGCACGGTCAGCAGGTCCTCGGTGAGGTTGAACTCCCGTTCGGCCGGATCGGAACGTCCGAACCCTCGGAAGTCCGGCCGGATCGTCCGGAACCGTGTGGTGAACGCTTCCCACTGGTCGTCCCACAGTCGTCGGTCCCAGAGTCCTCCGTGGACGAGGACCACAGGCGGACCCGACCCGGCGACGTCGTAGAAGAGCCTGGCGCCGTCGGGCGCCGTCGCGAACGGCATCAGCGGGCCAGCGCGTCGACCAGGAGGCCGCGGAGGCGGGCGGACAGGGCCTCCCAGGTGAAATCGCGGTGGACCCGGTCGGCGCCCCGGGCGCCGAGCTTCGCGGCCTTGTCCGGGTCGCCGAGGAGCTCCAGCACCGCCTCGGCCACTTCGTCGACCTCGTTGCCGTCGACCACCAGGCCGGTCTCGCCGTGGACCACGGCCTCGGGGGCGCCGCCGGAGTCGCCGGCCACGCAGGGGCGGCCCACGGCCGACGCCTCGATGAAGGCCAGGCCGAACGCCTCCACCTCGAGCCCGAGCTTGCGGGTCCGGCACGGCATGGCGAACAGGTCGCCGGCCCGGAAGTACTGGGGGAGGACGTCGTAGGGGACCTCGCCGACGAACACGACCCGGTCAGCCACCTTCTTCCGGTGGGCCAGTCCCTCCAGCCGCTCCCGATCTGGCCCCGATCCAACCACCAGGAACCGGGCGTCGGGGACCTCCCGGAGGATCCACGGCATGGCCCGGATCACCTTGTCCTGGCCCTTGCGGAGCGTCAGGCGGGCCACGCAGGAGATCACCGGGCGGTCGTCCAGGCCGTGGCGCTCCCGCACGTCGGCGTCCGGTATGCCGGGATGGAACCTGGTTCGGTCGATGCCCGGAGGCAGGAGCTCGATCCACGGCTCGGGACCCACCACCTGCCGGAGCTGCTCCACGGCCCATGCCGAAACGCCCATCGTCAGCACCGCCCCGCGGGTCACCGAGCCCAGCAGCCCCCGGGTGACCGGGACCTGGCCGGCCCACACCTCGACGCCGTGGGTGAACGTGGCGTACGGGACGCCGGTGCGCCGCTGGATCGACCGGCCCATCAGGGCCAGCGGCGCTGCTGCCCCGAACAGCACGATGTCGGCTCCGTGCTCGCGCACGAGCTCCTCGACCCGGTCCCGCACCGGCGCGGTGGGGTACATCCCCCGGGCCGGCCACCGGACCACCCGCTGTGGGTACCGGGCGTCGAACGCGTCCGCCTCGGGCCAATCGGCGGCGAACACGGTGACGTCGCCTCGGGGGAACCGCCGCATCAGCTCGGCCACGTAGCCGTTCACGCCCCCGACGCGGGGCGGGAAGTCGTTCGTGACCACCAGCACCTTCATGCCATGGATCTCCAGACCGGGCTCCTACGTACCCCGGGGGGAGGAGGATGATACCTGCTCTTCTCCGCGCCGGAGCGACCGACCCAGCCAGACGAACCAGATCGGGTGGACCACCGCACCGGTCACCCCCGCCAGCCCCAGCAGGAACAGGTTGCTGGTGTCGAGGATGAATAGTCGAGCCACGTAGATCCCGACCAGGAGGACACCGAGGGCCATCCCCAGCCCCCCCAGCCCAGCCGGCAGGCCCGACCCGTGCCGGATCACCCACGAAAGGACCAGCACACCGAGGCCGGTGACCCCGAACGTCAGCAAGCCGCGGGGGTCGACCTCGTTGGGGATCCCGGGCAGGTCGAACGCCGGGTGGACCTGGCGGGCCAGGTCGAACCCCCCATGGATCGCCGAGCCCACCACCCCCACCATGCCGAGGAGCATTCCCCACAGGGCGAAGCCCGGCTCCGCCTCCCGGATCCTCTGGTACAGGCCGGCCAGCACCGCGGTCCCCAGGATCCCGCCGGCCAGGAGCAGGAGGGCCGCGAGGGTTTGAGCCACCCCAGAGTCGGCCTTCACGGCCACCACGAACGAGACCGCGTAGGCCACCCCGCCGGCCGCCACCGCGTACGCGCTGGCTCCCGCGAACCGCTGGAACGTCATGTGGGCCCCTTCCTGGTCCGGGGCCGTATCGTACGGCCGGACCAGCCCCCGGGGGAAACGGCAGGTTGGGGCGACTCACCCCTTGGTAGGCTGGCGCCCGTGCCCCCGAACAACCTCACCCTGGAAGAGGCCCGACGGCGGGCTCGGCTGGTGGCCGAGCCCGAGTACGAGGTCCACCTCGACCTTACCGGCGAGGACCGGTTCCGGGCCGAGACCGTGATCCGGTTCCGGTGCGCCGAGCCCGGGGCCGAGACCTTCCTCGACTGCGCGGAGGTCGAGGTGGTGTCCGCCGAGCTGAACGGCCGCCCGCTCGACGCCCACGATGGCCTCCGGGTCCGCCTCGAGGGCCTGGCCGAGCCGAACGAGGTCCGCCTGGTCACCACGGGCCAGTACTCGAACACGGGAAAGGGCCTGAGCCGCTTCGTCGACCCGGTGGACGGCACCGTGTACGTCCACACCGACTCCGAGCCTTTCGACGCGCACCGTTGGTACCCGTGCTTCGATCAGCCGGACATCAAGGGCACGTTCCGGTTCTCGGCCACGGCGCCGGCGGGATGGGAGGTCATCTCGAACAGCCGGGCCGAGGGGGTCCCGGAGGGTGACGGCCGGGCCAGGTGGACGTTCGCCACCACCCCACCGATATCCACGTACGTGACCGCGGTCACCGCGGGGCCGTTCCACGCGGTCCGGGAGCGCCACCGGAACATCGACCTCGGGCTGTTCTGCCGGCGGAGCCTGGCCGAGCACCTCGAGCCCGAGGAGTGGCTGGAGATCACCCGGCAGGGCCTCGACTGGTTCGAGGAAGCGTTCGGCCACCCCTACCCGTTCGACAAGTACGACCAGGTGGTGGTGCCGGAGTACGCCGCCGGGGCCATGGAGAACCCCGGCTGCGTCACGTTCAACGAGCACTACATCTTCCGGTCCAGGGTGACCCGCGCCCAGCGGGAGATGCGGGCCGGCACGATCCTCCACGAGATGGCCCACATGTGGTTCGGCGACCTGGTGACGATGCGATGGTGGGACGACCTGTGGCTGAACGAGAGCTTCGCGTCGTACGTGGGGGTGCTTTCGCAGGTCGAGGCCACCAGGTTCACTGAGGGCTGGACGATCTTCGCCAACTCCGAGAAGACCTGGGCGCTCCAGCAGGACCAGCTCCCCACCACACACCCGATCGTGGCCGAGATCCCCGACCTCGTCTCGGTCCACCTGAACTTCGACGGGATCACCTACGCCAAGGGCGCGTCGGTGCTAAAGCAGCTGGTGGCGTGGGTGGGGCTGGACCGGACTCTGGAGGCCATGAAGGCGTACTTCGCCCGGCACGGGTTCGGGAACACGGAGCTCGGTGACTTCCTGCGGGCGCTGGAGGAGGCGTCCGGTCGGGACCTCGACGCATGGTCGAAGGAGTGGCTGGAGGCGGCGGGGGTGAATACGCTCCGGCCGGATGCGGTCGTGGACGGCGATCGGTACGCGACGTTCGCCATCCGCCAGGAGGCCCCGGCGGCGGGGCCGACCCTCCGGTCGCACCGCGTGGCCGTGGGGCTGTACGACGACCGGGACGGCCGCCTGATCCGGCGCGCTCGCTCAGAGCTCGACGTGGTCGGCGAGCTCACCGAAGTGGGGGACCTCGCCGGCGAGCCGGTGGCGGCGCTGGCGCTCGTGAACGATGACGACCTCACGTTCGCCAAGGTTCGGTTCGACGAGCGGTCGTTCCGGACGGTGCTGGATCGGCTGGGGGACCTGGAGGACACGCTGGCCCGCTCGGTGTGCTGGACGGCATGCTGGGACATGACCAGGGACGCCGAGCTCGCCGCGCGCGACTACGTCGACCTGGTGCTCCGTCACGGCGGGGGGGAGTCCGAGGTAGGGACGCTGGAACGGGCCCTGGCCCAGGCCGGCGCGGCCATCCCGCTCTACGGGGATCCGGCGAACCGGGAACCCGCCAGGGAGGCCCTGGCCGTGACGGCGGTGAGCCAGCTGGAGCGGGCCGATTCTGGGAGCGACCACCAGCTCGCCTGGGCGCGGGCGTTCATCGATGTGGCCCACTCGGACGAGCACCTGGGCACGGTGCGGGGTCTGCTGGACGGCTCCGTGTCGTTCGAGGGGCTCGCGGTGGACACGGACCTCCGGTGGCTCGCGGTTACCTCGCTGGCCGCCTCGGGGGTCGAGGACGCGGACGCACTCGTGGACGCGGAGCTGGAACGCGACCCGACCGACCGCGGGCAGCGACAGGCCATCGGGGCCCGGGCGGCCCGGCCCACGCCCGAGGCCAAGGCCGAGGCGTGGCGGACGATCCTCGAGGACCGCACGCTGTCCGAGGCCATACTCGGCGCGGCCATGCGCGGGTTCCAGCAGCCGGGCCAGGACGAGCTCCTGGAGCCGTACGCCGAGCGGTACTTCGAGGCGCTCCCCGGGGTGTGGGAGGAGCGCGACCTCGAGTTCGTCCTGGAGTTCGGGGAGCAGCTCTACCCGAGGTGGGTCGTGTCCGACGCCACCGTCGAGGCCACCGGCCGCTACCTGGCTCGCCAGGACGTGCCCGGGCCGATCCGCCGCCTGCTCCTCGAGGGCCGGGACCGGATCGAGCGAGCTCTGCGGGCCCGAGCGGTCGACGCCGCCGCCGCGCGGTGAGCGCGCGGTACCGTTGGGTCGTCCTCGGCCTGGGGATCCTGGCCCAGGCCGCGTTCGCCGCGCTGCTCACGGGGTTCCCGGCGATCGGTCCCGCCATCCGGGACGAGTACGGGTTGTCGCTGTCGGCCTTCGGGGGACTTCTCGGGGCCATCACCGCCGGTGCCACGCTCACGCTGGTGCCGTGGGGCCTGCTCACCGACCGGATCGGGGAGCGGATCTCGATCTTGTTCGGGCTGGCCGGGGCCGCCGCCGCGCTGGCCGTCTCGGCGACGGGCGGGGGCGCGCTGCTGGCCGCCATGCTGCTCCTGGCCGGGGCCTTCGGTGCCGTGGCGAACGTTGCCAGCGGCCGGGTGGTGATGGGCTGGTTCGGCTTCGCCGAGCGCGGGATGGCGTTCGGCCTCCGGCAGGCCGCCGTGCCACTGGGCGGTGCCGTGGCAGCGTTCACCCTGCCGGCGCTCGTGGCGGCCGCCGATGCCCGGGCCGGGCTCGTTGCTCTGGCGGCGGGCTGCCTCGTGGCGGCGGCCGCGTGCGGGGTGTGGCTGCGGGAGCCGGGCGGTCCTCGGTCGCCCCCCGGCCCGGGGCCCCTCCGTGACCGCCGCGTGTACAGGCTAGGCCGGCGCCAGCGGGCTCCTGGTGGCATCGCAGGCCGCGGTGGTCGGGTTCGTGGTGCTGTTCCTCCACGAGGAGCGGGGCGTGGCCGAGGTGGCGGCCGGCGCTGTGCTGGCCGCGATCCAGGTGGTCGGTGTGGGCCTCCGGATCGCCGCGGGGCGGTGGTCGGATCGGCTGGCCCGCAGGGTGCTCCCGCTCCGGTGGGCCGCGGCCACGATCTCCGCGACGTGGCTGGTGACCCCGCTGCTGCTCGACCTCCCGCTCCAGGTGGTGGTGCCGGTCGTGGTGGCTGCCGGGGCCATCACGTTCGGGTGGAACGGGCTCTCGTTCAACGCCGCGGCGGAGCTAGCGGAGGAGGGCCGCAGTGGGACCGCCATCGCCATCCAGCAGACCGCGCTGTTCGGAGCGGCCTCGATCACCCCGCCCGTGTTCGGGTGGCTCGTGTCGGTCACCTCGTGGCGGGTGGGGTTCTGGGGGCTGGCCGTGGGTCCGGCCCTGTGCTGGCTCCTGCTCCGCCCGCTGGCCCGGTCCGAAGAGGAGGGGGCGGCCCTCGGAACTTCGCCGACCTGAGTTCACCTTTCGGGTCCGGCGACGTCCTATACGGGTGGAGTGCGGGAGGCGCCGGTGAGGCCGGCCGCCCGCCTGGAGCGGGTGTACCGGGAGCACGGGGACCGCCTGTGGCGGGCGGTCCTGGCCTTCGCCGGGGACGCCGAGGTCGCTTCCGACGCCGTGGCCGAGGCGTTCGCCCAGGCCTTGCGCCGGGGCGATGAGGTCCGGGAGCCGGATCGGTGGGTTTGGCGGGCCGCGTTCCGGATCGCCCGGGGCGAGCTGAAGGCGCGACGGGTCCGGCAGGGCCTCCCGGCTCGAGAGGAGCGATACGGGATGGGCACGGAGACCGTGGAACTGATCGAGGCGCTGCGGCGGCTGCCGTCGAAGCAGCGGGCCGCGGTGGTCCTCCACCACGGCGCCGGCTACCCGGTGCGAGAGGTGGCCGCCATCATCGGCTCCACGCCCGCGGCGGTGCGGGTCCACCTCAGCCGGGGCCGCCGGCGGCTCCGCGACCTGCTGGGAGGCGACGATGCCTGATCTGGAGACGAGGTTCCGTGGGCTTGAGGGAGTCCGGGCGCCCGACCTGTGGCCCGACATCGAGACCCGGGAGCCCCGGCCGGTGTCCGAGGGCGGCACGACGCGCCGGGTGGCAGCCGCAGCCGTGGCTCTGGCCCTCGCAGCCGGCGGAGCGGTGCTGGTGGCCCGGGCGTTCCTGGGAAGCGACCGCCCGGTCGAGCGGCCGGCCAGGCCGGCCGTGACGCCACCTGCGGCCGTCGATCCAGTGGTCGACGTGACCCTGCCGATCAAGTGGCCTTCCTCGATCGTCTACGGCGAGGGCAGCATCTGGGTCGCCGCATCTGCGAACGACGGGACCCCTGCCGGAACCATCTACCGAATCGACCCAGACACGGCCGCAATCCTCGCCGAGATCCCCTCGCCTGTGGTCCCCGGCTGGGAGACCGGTGGCGGGGCCATGGAGGTCGCGGACGACCTGTGGGTCGCCGGAGGTGGCAGCAGCGGACGGCTGGTGCGCGTCGACAGTGCCACGAACCAGGTGGTCCAGGAGATCTCCGTGCAGGGACGGTTCCTCGGGGATGTTGCAGTCGACCAGCGCGGCGTGTGGGTCTCCGTGTTCGTTGAAGGAGGGGGAGCCATCGACCTGGTCCGCCTTGACCCTGAATCGGGGGACGAGGAGGCACGCTTCCGTATGGAGAGCTCTTACGCCCGAGAGGTGCTCGCTGTGGAGGGGACCTTGTGGCTGCACGAGAGGCGTACTCACGGGGCCACTGTGGGAGGGAGCGGGCTCACCAGAGTTGATCCTGAGACGGGCAGTGTGTTGGCCAGAGTGGAGCTTCGCGGCGGCGCGGGGATGGTCACTGCTGTGGAGGGGTCCATTTGGGCCCCTTCATGGACTTCCGAGGCAGGGAACATGATCAATCGGCTCGATCCGCTCACGAACGAGTTGATTGCCATCCCCTCCGAGAGCCTCGAATTCGTTTTGGATGTTGGGGAGGGCGGGATCTGGGGTGTGGCCCGCCGTGGCCAGGATCGCATCGTCCGGTTCGATCCCGTCAAGGGGCAGGTCGACGCGCGGGTTGAGATTCCGGGGGAAGCGATCGCGCTGGCGGTGGCCCCCCGGTCGGTGTGGGTGGCCTCGTATCGAGAGGGCGTGACGCGGGTCGAGCTGCGGCCCGCATAAATGGAACCGCCAGAGCCCGAAGGCTCCAGCGGTTCCATGCGCTTTGTACATCGGACCCCGCCGAGGCGCAAGCCCCCGGCGCGGTTTTGTCACTCTTTTCGGCCGAACCACCCTCCGTGCTACCGTGCGGGCTGGTCACCTGCATGGAGGGAGAGCCATGGCCAAGATCGTGTGCGTCCTCTACGACGACCCCGTGGACGGATATCCCAAGTCCTACGCCCGGGACGACATCCCCACGCTGGAGCGGTACCCCGGCGGCCAGACCATGCCGTCGCCGAAGGCGGTGGACTTCACCCCCGGCGAGCTCCTCGGCAGCGTCTCCGGTGAGCTCGGACTGCGGCCGTTCCTGGAAGAGCAGGGACATACGCTCGTGGTCACCTCCGACAAGGACGGCGCCGACTCCGTGCTCGACCGCGAGCTGGCGGACGCCGAGGTGGTCATCTCCCAACCGTTCTGGCCCGCGTACCTTACGGCCGAGCGGATCGCCAAGGCGCCGAACCTGAAGCTGTCCATCACCGCGGGGATCGGCTCCGACCACGTCGATCTCCAGGCGGCGATGGATCACGGCCTCACCGTCACCGAGGTGACGTACAGCAACAGCATCAGCGTCTCCGAGCACGTGGTCATGGCCATCCTGTCGCTGGTGCGGAACTACATCCCTTCCTACCAGTGGGTGGTGAAGGACGGATGGAATATCGCCGACTGCGTGGCCCGCTCCTACGACCTGGAGGGCATGGCCGTCGGCACCGTCGGTGCCGGGCGGATCGGCACCGCCGTGTTGCGGCGCCTCAAGGCCTTCGACGTCGAGCTGCACTACACCGACCGCCATCGGCTGCCCGAGGACGTGGAGGCCGAGCTCGGGGTCACCTTCCATCCCGACGCGGCATCGATGGTCCCGGTCTGCGACGTGGTGACCATCAACGCCCCGCTCCACCCGGAGACGGAGCATCTCTTCGACGACGCGATGATCGGCGCGATGAGGCGCGGCGCGTACCTGGTGAACACCGCCCGGGGAAAGATCTGCGATCGGGACGCCGTGGCCCGGGCCCTCGAGAGCGGACAGCTGGCCGGCTACGCGGGCGACGTCTGGTTCCCGCAGCCCGCCCCGAAGGATCACCCCTGGCGGCACATGCCGCACCACGGGATGACCCCCCACATCTCCGGCTCCTCTCTCTCCGCGCAAGCGCGCTACGCTGCCGGAACGCGCGAGATCCTGGAATGTTGGTTCGAGGGACGTCCCATCCGCGAGGAGTACCTGATCGTGGACGGCGGGCAGCTCGCCGGCGCCGGGGCCCACTCCTACAGCGCCGGCGACGCCACCGGGGGCTCGGATGAGGCCGCCCGCTTCAAGGGGTGACGGGGACTATCATCTGAAGAACGCTGACCCGGGAGGAGGCACCACCATGGCCAGGTTCGGCCGCGTCGTCACCGCGATGGTCACCCCGTTCACCGAGGATCTCTCGCTCGATGTCGATCGAGCCCAGGAGCTGGCGGGCTGGCTCGTCGACCACGGCAGCGACGGGCTGGTGGTCACCGGCTCCACGGGGGAGTCCGCCACCCTCACCGACCAGGAGAAGGTCACGATGTGGCGGGCCGTGTCCGAGGCCGTGGGGGAGCGGGCCACCGTGATCGCTGGCACCGGGACCTACGACACCGCGCACTCGATCCACCTCAGTGAGGAGGCCGAGAAGGCCGGCGCCGACGGCCTGTTGATCGTCACGCCCTACTACAACAAGCCGCCCCAGCGCGGCCTGGTCGAGCACTTCACCCGGGTGGCGCAGTCGACCGGGCTGCCCAACATCGTCTACAACATCCCCGGCCGGACGGGGACCCGGATCGCCCACGAGACCCTGTTGCGGCTGGGGGAGGTCGACAACATCGTGGCGGTGAAGGACTCCACCGGCGACTTCGAAGCGCTGGCCCGGCTGATCGCCGAGGCGCCGGACGGGTTCGAGGTGTACACGGGCGACGACTGGGCCACGTTCGGCTCCGTGTGCCTGGGCGCCTCGGGCGTCATCTCGGTCGCCGCTCACGTCGCGGGGGAGCGGATGGGGCAGATGATCGCGCTGATCGAGGGGGGGGATCTGGCAAGCGCGCGGAAGATCAACTCGGAGCTGCTCCCGGTGTTCGATGCGATGTTCATCACGTCGAACCCGATCCCTCTGAAGAAGGCCATGGAGCTGATCGGCCAGCCCGTGGGCCGGCCCCGCCTGCCGCTCCTCGAGGCGAACGAAGACGAAACGACTCGCATCGAGGTCGCGTTGAAGGAGTCCGGGGTCCTGTAGCAGGATCCCGAGGAGGTGCGAGGGATGATGCAGCGGTTCCCGATCTACCCCGTGCTGGCCGCGTCCGATCTCGGCCGGGCCAAGGCCTGGTACCAGGAGAAGCTGGGAATGACGCCGTCGATCGACGAGGAGCAGGGCCTGTGGTACGAGTGCGCCGACGGCACCTGGCTCCTGGTGTATCCAACGGGCGCCGCCGGAACCGCACAGAACACCCAGGCCCACTTCCAGGTTACGGACATCGAGAAGCTCATGCACGAGCTGCGGGGCCGAGGGGTCACCTTCGAGGAGTACGACTTCGAGCCGTTCACCGGCATGCACAGGGGCGGCGGACTGTACGAGGCCGGGGGCTACAAGGTCGTTTTCATCAAGGACAGTGAGGGGAACACGATCGAGATCGCCCAGCAGCCTGAGGACTGAGCCCAGCGACTCTGGTCCTCGCCCGGACCTGGGAATCTATAACGTTCACGGTATAACTTCCCGAGTGGCGGGATACCGTCCCTCCCCCAGCCGGTCGGCCGCACGGCGACGGCCCCGCCGGAGCGGGGC
>JBOGVU010000068.1:0-14132 GCA_050692915.1 Actinomycetota bacterium
GATCGAGGCCGGCCTGATCCTGATCGACGTCGACTACTCCAGCTCCCGCCACGCCCTCATCCCCGAGCAGGCCTACTCGCCCTTCGAGCTGGGCATCCTGGGGCGGTTCACCAGCTTCACCAAGGCCGCCGAGTACGTGGGGCGGCGGGCGCTGGAGGCCGAGGCGGCCGCCGGCGGGCCGGCCCGACGGCTGGTCGGGCTGGACATGGACTGGGACGCCTTTGAGCTCCTCCACCTCTCGTACGGCCTCACGCCGGAGGTTCCCGCGGCCGCATCGAGGACGGCGGTTCCCCTGTACGAGGGTCGCCGTCAGGTCGGCAGGGCCACCAGCGTCACGTGGAGCCCCTCGCTGAAGCGAAACGTGGCCCTGGCCTCGGTCCTGGCGCCCTACGAGCCCGCGGGGACCCACCTGGAGATCGAGTGGACCGTGGAAGCCCGGCGCCGCCGGATCGACGCCGAGGTGGTGGAGCTGCCCTTCCTCGACCCTCCCCGGAAGCGCGCTTAGGGCGCCGGGGAGGAGCGGCGGCGGTCCGCAAGGATCGCCCGAGCCGCGTTGGCCCCCGGACCGCCGGTGATCCCGCCGCCTGGGTGCGCGCCCGAGCCACACAGGTACAGCCCGCGCACGGGCATCCGGTAGCGGGCGAACCCGAGAAGGGGCCGCCAGGCGAAGAACGAGTCGAGGCCCGGCTCGACGTGGAGGGGATGGCCGCCGGTGAGGCCGTACTCACGCTCCAGGTCCGAGGGGAGGAGGACCTGCCGCTCTCGGACCAGCCCGGTGACGCCCGGAGCGACGTCCTCCAGCCGCTTCAGGACCACGTCGCCGACGCGACCCGCGTCTTCCTCGGCGTGGGGCACCCACTGCGCCACAACGCTCATCACGTGCCTCCCCTCGGGTGCCAGCGACGGGTCCACCAGCGAAGGGATCGTGGCCTCCAGGAGCGGGGCGTCGGAGGTCTCGCCGTACTTCCACGCGTCGAAGGCCCGCTCGAGCTCGTCCACGCCCCCCGCCACCACGATCCGGCCGTGAAGGCGCTCCGCCTCGGCGCCGTCGAACGCTGGGACCCCGTCTAGGGCCAGGTTCACCTTGGCCGCGGTGCCGGGGGTCCGGAGGTTGTCCACCTCCCAGGACAGCGTGGGCCCCAGCGTCACCGGATCGACCAGCCCCAGGAGGGTGGCCTTGGGGTCGGCGCCCGAGGCGACCACGGGCGCGTCGATCTGCTCGCCGGTGACCAGCGTCACCCCGGTCACCGCGCCCCGGCCGTCGCGAACCACGGCGACCTCGGCGCCGAGCCGGACCTCGCCCCCCAGTCTTCGCACGGCGTCGACCAGGGCATCGGCCACGCCCCCGGGGCCCCCGGCCGCCACGGTGGCCTGGCCCGCGGCCCCGGAGCCCCTGGCGGCAGCCTCGCCGAGCAGCACCAGGGTGGTGCCCGCCGACCACGGCCCCATCGCGGTGAGGTGGACGCCACGGGCGGCCACGGCGGCCCGGAGAAGGTCGTTCTCGAGGTGGTCGGCCACGAAGTCGGCCACCGCCATCGGGAGCACCCGGAGCGTCTCCCGCGTGTTCGCCGGCCCGCCGAGCCGCCGGACCCACCGGCCCAGCCGCAGGCCGGCCACCGCGTCCCGGACCGAGGGAGCGGCCAGGTCCGGGGGCGTCTCGGCGTGGAGCCGGGCCAGGAAGCTCCCCAGGGCCCTGACCTTTCGGTCGAACCGGGGCCAGGCCTCGGCGTCAGCCCGCGACCACGGCGCCAGCTCGGCGGCCGTCCGGGCCGGGTCCGCCCACAGCGTCAGGCCACGGCCCTCGGGGCCGGGGACGAACGCCCTGGCCTCCGGCTCGATCAGCGTGAGGCCGTGCCGTTCCAGGCCGAGGTCCCGGACCACCGACCGCCGAAGGCGCCCCACCGTGTGCGCGGCCACGGGCGCTCGGAAGCCCGGCGCGATCTCGGCGGTGTCGGCGGCCCCGCCGGGCCGGTCCCGCCGTTCCAGCACCAGGACCCGGATCCCCGCCTTCGACAGGTAGCCGGCGCACACCAGGCCGTTGTGCCCGGCCCCGATCACAACGGCGTCGTACCGGCTCACGCCGCGTCACCGTTCCCCACGGCTCGCTGCGAGCGGCGCCGCCACCGCTGGGCCTTCATGACCTCGAGGGCGGCCAGCCGGCCCGGGGCTCCCATGATCCCGCCGCCGGGGTGCACGGACGACCCGCACAGCCACAGGTTCCGGACCGGGGTGCGGAACCGGGCCCAGCCGGGGACCGGGCGGGTCCAGAACAGCTGCTCCAGCGACAGCTCGCCCTGGAAGATGTTCCCCTCGGACATCCCGAACGTCCGCTCGATGTCGAGGGGAGTGAACACCTGCCGGTGCAGGATCCGGTCCGGCAGGTTCGGTGCGAACGTGGCCAGGGTCTCCACCACCGTGTCGCCGAACGCATCCCGCCGGGCGGCGTCCCACTCGTCGCCCTCCACCAGGTGGTACGGCGCGTACTGCACGAAGCAGCTCATCACGTGCTTGCCCGGAGGGGCCATCGACGGATCGACGAGCGTGGGGATCACCACGTCGATGTACGGGCGCCGGGAGAACCGGCCGTACTTGGCGTCGTCGTAGGCCCGCTCCATCCACGCCACCGAGGGCGAGATGCTGATGGCACCCCGGAGATGCTCGCCCTCACCGGGGAGGCACGTGAACTCGGGCAGGCCGTCCAGGGCCAGGTTGACCTTCCCCGACGAACCCCGGAACTTGTACCGGCGGACGGCCCGCTCCACGGCGGGGTCGAGGGCCCCGGGCTCCAGGAGGCCCAGGAACGTCTGCCGAGCATCGATGCTCGACAGCACCACGTCCGCGGCGATCTCCTCCCCGGACTCGAGGACCACGCCGACGGCCCGGCCGTTCCGGGTCTGGACCCGCCCGACCGGAGCCTCGGTCCGGATCTCCGCGCCGAGCGAGCGAGCCGCCGAGGCGATGGCCTCGCTCACCCCGCCGGTCCCGTCGCGGGGGATCCCCCAGGCCCGGAACGCCCCATCGATCTCGCCCATGTAGTGGTGGAGAAGGACGTAGGCCGTCCCCGGGGATCGGATCCCCTGGAAGGTGCCGATGATCCCGGAGGCGGACATCGTGGCGATCAGGGGGTCGGTCTCGAACCACTGGCCCAGGAAGTCGGCCGCGCTCATCGTCATCAGCTGGACGAACACGGCCTTCTGCCGCCGCGAAAGCTCCCGGAAGTCCTGGGCCAGCTCGAGGACCGGCAGCCATTCTCGAGGATCGATCCGGCCGGGGTCCGGAGGGACCAGCGAGAGCACCGGCTTGATGAACCGGGCCATGTCCACCATGAGCAGGCCGTACTCCTCGTAGGCCTCGGCGTCGTTCCGTGACCACCGCCGGAGCTCCCGGAGCGTCCGGCCGTGGTCGTTCACCCGCCACAGGTAGTCGTCCTCGAGGGGAGTGAGCGTGCCGTCCAGGGGGAGCAGCTCGAAGCCGTGCCGGGGCAGGTCGAGGTCCCGGATGATCTCGGGACGGAGGAGGGAGACGACGTACGAGGCCTCCGAGAACCGGAACCCCGGGAACACCTCCTCGGTCACAGCGGCCCCGCCGACCACGTGGCGTCGCTCCAGGACGACCACCCGCCGCCCCGCCCGGGCCAGGTACGCGGCCGCCACGAGCCCGTTGTGCCCCCCGCCAACGATGACGGCGTCGTACCGATTCGTCCCCACGACCTGCGGATTCTATCCGGGCGGGCCGCGCCGGCCCCATGGGAGACTTAGGCGCCGTGAAGAAGCTCGACCTCGACCAGGCAATGGTGACCGAGGCCCGGGACCTTGCGACCCGGATCGTCCGCCCGGTCGAGCGGATGATCGAGGCCCACACGACCGTGAGCATCGAGCGCGCGGTCCTGCGGCTGTGCGGCCTCGATGGAGCGGTGGGGGAGGGCGTCGACGCCCGGCCGTTCCCGAACCTCGTGGTCGAGGCGGTGCGCGACCAGGTCGGGCTGGGCCGAGGGGCGGCCGTCCCCGTGTTCGACCTGATGATCCGGGAGGGACTGTCGATCGAGGGCGTGGCCCAACGGGTGGTCTCCGGAGAGGCCCGGTTCCGGTGGCCGGACGACCCCGCCGAGGCCGCGGAGGCGGCCACGGAGGTCGCTCGGGAGGCCGACCGGCGCGTCCTGGACCGACGCCGCGAGCGCGACGCTCACATCCGCCGGCTCGGCGATCCGGAGAAGCCGTGGCTGTACCTGATCGTGGCCACCGGAAACATCCACGAGGACATCCCCCAGGCCCAGGCCGCGGCCCGGGCGGGGACCGACATCGTGGCGGTGATCCGTTCGACCGGCCAGTCCCTGCTCGACTTCGTTCCCCATGGGGCCACGACCACCGGGTACGCGGGGACCTACGCCACCAGGGAGAACTTCCGGCTGATGCGGGCTGCGCTCGATGAGGTCGGCGAGGAGGTCGGGCGGTACATCCGGCTGACCAACTACGCCAGCGGCCTGTGCATGCCCGAGATCGCCGCGCTGGCGGCGATGGAGCGTCTGGACATGATGCTGAACGACTGCATGTACGGGATCATCTTCAGGGACATCAACATGCGCCGGACGTTCATCGACCAGCGCTTCAGCAGGATGATCCACGCCCGCGCGGGCATCGTCATCAACACCGGCGAGGACAACTACCTGACCACGGCGGACGCGGTCGAGGAGGCCCACACCGTGGTGGCCTCGCAGCTCTTGAACGAGCGATTCGGGCTCGAAGCCGGTCTGGAGCCGTGGCAGCTCGGGCTGGGTCACGCCTTCGAGATCGACCCTGAGCTCCCGGATCAGTGGCTGCTCGAGCTGGCCCACGCCCAGCTCGTCCGGGAGCTGTTCCCCGAGGCGCCGCTCAAGTACATGCCGCCGACGAAACACATGACCGGCAACGTGTTCATGGGTTACCTGCTCGACGGGATGTTCCACCTCACCGGCGTGCTGACCGAGCAGGAGATCCTCCTGATCGGGATGATGACCGAGGGCATCCACACGCCGTTCCTGTCCGACCGCGACCTGGCGATCGAGAACGCCCGGTACATGGTGCGCACCGCCCGCGGCGTCGCCGCAGAGTGGTGGCCGCCGGGAGACGGGCGGATCCGGACCCGGGCCAACGAGGTGCTCGGCGAGACACTGACCCTGCTTCGCCGGATCGAGGAGATGGGGCTGTTCGAGGCCATCCTCGCTGCCGAGTTCGCCGACACCTCCCGGTCCCCGGACGGCGGCCACGGGCTCGACGGGGTCATGCGCATCGAGGACGGCTACGAGAACCCGTTCCTCGAGCTGTGGGACCACGGCCGGGCGGTCCAGCCGTGAGGTTGGCGCGCCTCGAAGCCTGCTGATAGCCTCCGCCACCATGAGGAGGTTCTTCCGCTATGCGTTCCTCGGCTTCACGTGGCTGTTCCTGGCGGCCATCGTGGTTCAGGTGTACTTCGCGGGGCTGATGCTTTTCGGCCAGGAGGGTGGGCGAGGGTTGCACGAGGGGACCGGTTACATCCTCGGGACCGCCGGCGCGCTGTTCCTGGTGCTCCCGGCCCTGGCCCGGGCGGGGGCGACGACCATCTTCCTCGGCGTGGTGCTGACGCTGATCACGTTCTTTCAGCCCAACCTCACGTTCGCCCGGGACACGTCGCCGGCGATCGCGGCCCTCCACACCGTCAACGCGCTGCTGATCGTGGCGATCTCCGTGCTGCTGGTGCGCCGGGCCACGGAGCTGATCCGCGAGGAGCGGGGGACCCGGACCGCGGCAACTGCTTCCGCCGCCCGGTGAACGAGGCCCGACGTGACGCCGGCGAGATCTCCCGGGACATGACCGACGCGCCGGTCGAAGCCACCGAGTGGGGGCTGGTCCGGCCGTACGGTGACGATACCGGCGACGGCAAGGTCCAGGTCTCGTTCACGCTCCCGATCCCATCGAACGCCCGGGCGGAGGCCGCCGCCACGGACCTGGCCCGCCAGATGCGGATCGAGAGGCCCATGGTCGTGCATCAGAAGGCGCTCGGTCCGGAATTCACCTTCTTCATCGTGTACGGGAGCGTGGAGGCCGCCGTCGACCTCGACTCGCTCACGTTGGAGGAGCGCCCGTACCCGATCCTGGATCACCGGGAGGTGGACCGGCGGGTCACCGCGGCCCTGGGGCGGGCGGCCGTCGTCGTCGGGGCGTCCCTCGGAACGGACGCGCACACCGTGGGGCTCGACGCCATCCTGTCGGTGAAGGGGTGGGCGGGCCACAAGGGCCTGGAGTCCTACCGAGCCTTTCGGGTGGTGAACATGCGGTCGCAGGTTCGAGCGGGGGACCTGGCCGATCGAGCGGTGGAGGAGCGGGCCGATGCCGTGCTGGTGAGCCAGACCGTGACCCAGCGGGACGCCCACATCGACCACCTCAGGGAGCTCGCCGGTGAGGTCGACCGTCGGGGCCTCCGGGGCCGGTTCCTGATGATCGCCGGGGGACCCGGTCTCGCCCCGGCGGTCGCCGAGGACCTCGGCTACGACCGGATCTTCGGCAAGGGAACCACGCCCGGCGAGGTGGCCTCGTACCTCGCCTGGGCCCTCGGCGGCCGTGCCGCGCCGCCCGAAGGAGGGGAGGAGACATGACGTTCCTGGTTCACATCACCTGCGGGCCGGAGGACCCGACCCGAGCCGCCCTGGGCTTCCTGGTGGCCAGGACCGCGCAGGAGGAAGGACACGACGTCAAGGTGTTCCTGGCGGGCGACGGCGTCAACCTGATCCGGGACGACGTCCTCGACCGCCTCGAGGGCGTCGGCACGGGCAAGCTCAGGGACCACTTCGACGCGTTCGCCGAAGGCGGCGGCCGGGTCTTCCTGTCCGGGATGAGCAGCAAGGCCCGGGGCATCGGCGAGGACGCCCTGGCCGGCAAGCCGGCGGAGATGGCCATGCCGCCGGTGCTGGTGAAGCTGATGGCCGACAGCGATCGGGTGGTGACGTACTGATGGAGGCGACGCTCCGGGTTCGGATGGCTCAGACCGATGCCCACTACGGCGGGAACCTGGTGGCCGGGGCGAAGGTCATGGAAATCTTCGGCGACCTGGCCACCGAGCTGGCCATCCGGCACGACGGGGACGAGGGGCTGCTGGCCGGCTACGAGCGGGTGGAGTTCCTGGCGCCGGTGTACGCGGGGGATTTCCTGGAGGCGACCGGGCGCATCCTTCGGGTGGGAAGCACCAGCCGCACGTGCGAGTTCGAGTGCCGGAAGTACATCCAACCCCGCTACGAGCTCTCAGACAGCGCCGCCGACCTCCTGGAGCAGCCGGTGGTCACCACCAGGGCCACCGGAACGTTCGTGGTGAAGAAGGATCACCAGCGGCGTCCTTGAACGGGCCGCGAGCCGGCCGTACCCTCTGACCATGGCTCGGATCGAGGTGCTCCTCGAAGGGAAGCTCGAGGACGGGCGGGAGACGGTCGAGGGGACCGACGACTCCATCAAGATGCGTGATCACGGGGTCGAGGTGTTCGAGGAGGGCACCCTTCGCGTGATCCCGTGGCACCGGGTCCGCGAGGTGATCAGGACCTCCACACCGCTCCAGACGTAGCTAGCGCTCCGCGCCCGGGACCTCGGGGCCGACGTCCGGCGGCTCGACGAACGGCTCTGTGATCCGCCGACCGGGCAGCCTGACGATCAGGGCCGCCGAGATCACGCTGACGGCCCCGCAGATCAGCCACAGACCGGTGGGGGACCAGGCGTACAGCCGGGTCCCCACCGCCGGGGCCAGGATCAACGACAGGGCGAACGTCAATCCGTACGCGCCCTGGTAGCGTCCTCGGAGCCGGGCTGGGGCCAGCTCCGCGACGTACGCCGAGCTCGTCGGCGCGGCCGCCATCTCCCCGAACGTCCACACCACGACAGTGGCGGCGAGCGGGAGGAACGAGCCGGAGAGGGCGGTCAGGGCGAAGCCGATGCCGGTGAGCAGCACGCCCGCGGCCACGGCACGAGGAGCGGGGAACCGCCGGACGAACCGCACCACGGGAAGCTCCAGGGCCACGATGAGGGCAGCGTTCAGCCCGATCAGCAGGCCGTACGCGGAGGTCGGAAGCCCGCTGTCCCGCACGTGGAGCGGGAACGCGGCACCCGACTGGAAGTACACGAAGCCCGACAGGACCACCGCGACCAGGAAGACGAGGAAGGGGCGGTCGGCGCGGATCGTTCGGAACGCCGGGCCAGCATCTTCCTCGCGCCGTCGCGTTCGGACCCCCTCGGGCAGGACGATGAGGGCCAGCACGCCCAGGACGGCCGAGGTGGCGGCCTCGGACGAAGAGCCAGACGAAGGACCGCTCGGCGAGGAAGCCCGCCACTGCCGGTCCGATGGCGAAGCCGGCGTTGATGGACAGCCGGTACCCGGCGAAGGCCACCAGGCGCCGTGCCGGGGGCACCAGGTCGGTAAGCAGCGCCGCCGACGCCGGCCGGTACAGGTCGCCGGTCAGCCCGAACAGGGCCGTGAGCGTCCACAGCGCCACCAGGCCCTCCACCTGGGACAGGGCCAGGGCGGTGACCGCGGCCGAGAACATCGAGAGGGCGATGGCGTTTCGCCGGCCGAGGCGGTCGGCCAGGTAGCCGCCGATCACCGCGGCGCCGAGCCCGCCCACCCCGTACGCCGCCGCCACGGCCCCGGCCTCCGGCGCCGAGTACCCCCGGTCGACCAGGTACAGCACCAGGAAGACGGAGACGAACGATCCGAACCGGTTGACGAACGACCCGGCGAAGAGCCACCAGACCGGGCGGGGAAGCGCACGGAGGCTCCGGAGGAGCCCTTCCTCCGTTCGGGCCACGCCCCAGGGTAACCGTGGACCCCAGTTGGGGCAGCAGGAGCGGCTCGAGGGGGGGTGAAACAGGCGCTCAATGCCGGGCCCCGGAACGCCGAAACCTCCCTTCAGGAGTCCGCCACCGGGGCGGATCAGGCATGACGAGCGCTCCGAGACTGTCAAGATCGCTGGGGCAGCGAGGGTGGGCCTTGCTCGCCGCCCTGCTCATCGCGCCCACCCTCCTGGCGTTGGCGCTGCGGGCCGTACCGGTCCTCGACCTGGCCCACGAGTCGCCATCCTTCCACCTGCTCGTGGTGAGCGGGATCGCCGGGCTGGCCTTCTTCATCGCCATGGTGACGACGGTGGCCGCCGCCCGGGACCGTCGTCCCGCGCCGGTGCTGCTGGCGCTGAGCTGCGTGAGCGTGGGAGCGCTGATGCTGGCACACGGGCTGACCACGCCGGGCTTCGGGGACCGTCCGCTCAACATGTGGGTGGCCCGATTCCCCGTCCTGGCCATCGCAGGTTTCGCCGTCTGCCTCCTGGCCGCCACGGCATCGGAGCGGGGGCGCGTGAAGACGTTCGTGGGCCGGCACCCCCGGGCCATCCTGCTCGCTGGCGCCTCGGCGCTCACTGGGTTCGCCGCGCTGGTCGCGGTGGATCCGACGCGGCTCTGGGGATCGGCGCCGGTCCCGGGCGAGGAGAGTGTGGCTACCTTCGTGGCACTCGGAAGCGGCCTGCTGTTGCTGGTCCTGGGGGCCCGGCACTGGACGAGGTGGCGGCTGGGACGCGACCGGGTGGAGCTCTCGCTCGTCCTCGCTTCGTGGCTATCCGCGGACGCGGTGGTGTCCCTGAAGCTCGGCGAGCTGTGGCGGCTTTCGTGGTGGGACTACCACGCGTACCTCCTGGCCGGCTTCGCCGCGGCCTCGTGGGCCGTCCTGGTGGGCCTCCGGGAGAGCCATAGCGCTCGGCAGGCGGTCGGCAGCATCTCGGTGGGCGACGTGCTGGAGCACATCGACCGCGGTTCCCCCGAGGCCCTCCACGCTCTCACCGCCGCCGTCGAGGCCAAGGACCCGTACACGCACGGGCAC
This sequence comes from Actinomycetota bacterium, assembly GCA_050692915.1. Classification (GTDB taxonomy): domain Bacteria; phylum Actinomycetota; class UBA4738; order UBA4738; family CALAEC01; genus CALAEC01. The sequence goes on from JBOGVU010000068.1 coordinate 9,859, forward strand.
TCCGGGCGGGTGGCCAGGGTTGCCGTGGGGATCGGGGAGCGACTGGGCCTCGATGCGGACACCCTGCGGCGGCTGGCGCAGGGCGCCCAGCTGCACGACATCGGCAAGATCGGGGTGCCCGACGCCGTTCTCAACAAGCCCGCGGAGCTCACCACGGAGGAGTGGAACCTGATCCGGGCCCACCCCGTGGTCGGATGGGAGATCGCCAGCAGGGCCCCATCGCTGCGGAGCGCCCTCGACGTGATCCGCCACCACCACGAGCGGTGGGACGGGAGCGGCTATCCGGACCGACGGTCCGGCGACGACACACCACTGCTTGCCCGGATCGCCGCGGTCGCGGACGTGTGGGATGCCCTGACCTCCGACCGCGCCTACCGGCCGGCGTGGCCGGCGGACCAGGCCCTGGCCCACCTGGTGGCCGGGAGCCGCGATCTGTTCGATCCCGCGTGCGTGGAGGCCTTCGTGGACCTCATCTCGGGCAAGGGCGTGGCCCCGGAGCGCACCGACCTCGACCGCGCCGTGCTGGCCGCGGCCGCCGAGGCGTGCCACCGGCTGGCCAACGGCTCCCGCCTCAGGATCCGGAACGCCGGCTAGCCCCGTATCACGGGCCCTCTCCGGCAACGGCCCAAGCAACTTGACCGAGGCCGGTTCGGACAAATCACCATCAACCACGCCGAATGATGGTTGACAGGAGCCTGGTTGGTGGAGGAGCGTTGTCCCGTCTCGAGAGTCCTCGGACCGCATGGCTTGCCTCTGCATGGACCGGCGCTAACGGGGCGAGCCCTGAAAGGAGCGCCCGGAAGAGGGGAACACGTTGATGCGTCTACCACGATTCTTGCTCGTGCCCATCGCTCTGTCGATCCTCGCAGTCGCCCCCGCTGTGGAGGCGTCCCACACGGTATTCGCCACGGGAGATCTGTTCGTGGGGGTGGGGAGCAGTCAGGTCCAGTGGCGACATCCCGACGGCACTCTCAATCAGACGATGACCACGTCGGTAAGCTCACCGACCACGACCGGGATGGCCCTGGACCTCTCGCACAACCTCTACGTCACCGGATACACGTCCAACGCCATCAACCGGTTCAACACGACGGGTGCTGCCACGGGAACGTTCGGGGGTGGGTTCAAGTCCCACCCGGAGTCCATCTCCTTCGACACCTTCGGCAATGCCTACGTGGGCCAGGAGGGTGGCAGCCGGGACATCTTGAAGTTCGACGCCGCCGGTACCCTCCTGGCGGCCTACGACGCCGCTGCTGACGGAAGGAAGGGGACCGACCGGCTGGACGTCGGAACCGACCAGTGCACCATCTTCTATACGGGTCAGAGCAAGGCCATCCGGCGCTTCGACGCCTGCACGAATACCCAGCTCCCTACCTTCGCCTCGGGACTGCCGGGTAAGGAAGCCTTCGACGTGAAAGCCCTCATCGATGGGGGCGCCCTGGTGGCCGATACCGAGGCCATTCATCGACTGAATGCCTCGGGTGCGATCGTCCAGAGCTTCGACCAGCCGGGACAGAACTGCTGGACGGCCCTCAGCCTCGACACCACCACCGCGTCGTTCTGGGCCGGCGATCGCTGCTCGTCCACCGTCTCCAAGTTCTCCATGGCCTCGGGAGCCGTGCTGGCCAGCTTCAACGCCGGCCCCAAGACCAGCGTGCAGGGATTGGCCGTCGACGGAGGGCTGACAGCGGCGACCGCGGCGGATGTCTCGGTGGCGATCACCGATACCCCGGACCCGGTGTCGCCCTCGTCACCGGGCGAGCCCACCTACGTGCTGCACCAGGCCACAGTGGCCAACGGTGGTCCCGGCCTCGCACGAGGGGTCTCGTTCGCGGCCACGGTGTCGGGAGGCACGATCCACCAGGGCTCAGGTGCAGGGTGGTCGTGCTTCACAGGAGCCACGACGGTCTCGTGTACCCGGGCGACCGCACTCGGGATCAACACCGGGGCCGCTCCGATCAACCTGGTGGTGCAGGTGGCCCAGGAGGCCGCGAGCGTCGTGGTAAACGCGCAGGTCTCAGCAAACGAGGCTGATCCCGCTCCCGCGAACAACACCGACGCGGAGACCACCGCGGTTGGTCAGCCGGTGAGGAACAGCGCCATCTCGTTCTGTCCCGATACGGGGTGCACCCTGGACACCGACCCGTTCAACGCCGGCCCCATGAAGGTGGACAACACGATCACGCAGCTGGATGTGGAGGCCGGAGGCGACGGGAGCGTCCTCTTCATCACCGAGACCTTCCCTGCGGCTTTCGAGTGCGGTTCGGCTTCCGACGATGAGGAGATCAACTTCGTCGCTCCCGAGGGCCATACCGATCCGAGCAACCCAGCCGTCGTGACGGTCATGCTCGACACGTCCGCCGGGACCCAGGGAGGGAACACCCGGCCGTGCACGATCAAGAACAGTGTGATCGTGGAGATCCCGCCCTGCATCGTCCCGGGCGTGGCCGACCCGGCCCCGTGCCTCGATGATGTGACCGTCCGAGGCGGCGTCATCACGACCAGGACGCTCTGGCTATCCGGTGATCCCCCGATGAAGCACTAGCGAACAACAGCCGGGGCCGGCAGCGGCACCGTGGGGACCGCCACGACCCCCAGGCGGGTGAGCAGCTCACGGCTCTCTCTCTCCAGCTCCGGCGGCGGGGGAAGTCCACGGAGCCTGCAGAGCTCGGCGGAGGCCTGGAGCGTGGCGCCCGCTTCGTGGCCTGCGTCGCCGGCCCGGGCCAGTCGGAGGCTCAGCTCGAGGGCCTCACCTGCCCCGTGGAGGTCCCCAACCTGCATCAGCGCGTAGCCACGGACGCGGTGGAGGAGAGGCCCGTGCGTTGCGGATCCCCCCGACCGTGCGCCCTTCAGCAGCTCCGACACCAGATCGAGGGCATCGGCACCCTTCCCTTCGAGGACAAAGCCCTCCGCCCGTCGGGCGTCGGTCTCCAAGACCAGGTCCGCGGCCCCTACTTGGGAGAACCAGACTCGCGCCTGCTCGAGCAGGGGACGGGCCTGGCCCGGATCTCCCGCCCGGTCGGCGATCCTGCCCAGGAGGAGCGTGGCGTAGGCCATGCCCCACCGGTGCCCGGCGGCCTGCCACACACGGAGCGCTTCCCTCGAGGTGCGCTCGGCCTCGTCCAGTCGCCCCTGCTCCAAGAGGATCTCGGCGGTTCCGGCGGTGGCCACCGCCGCGTTCACCTGGTCGCCTGTCTTCGTCCAAGCCTCCCGAGCCAGACCGTACCGCTCGAGGGACTCATCCCAACGCCCCTCCCAGTAGGCAAGACCCGCCATGTTGTTGAGAACCGTGGCCTGGCCGCCGAGATCGCCCAGCTCATCGTAGATGCCGAGGGACGCCTCTGAGTGCGTCGCCTCCTCGCGCCTCCCCAAGTCCACTAGGGCCCAGTCGAGCAGGTAATACGCATGGGCGAGGGCCTCCCGCTCGCCGGCGGCCGTGGCCTCCTCGATGGCAGACCGGCACCACCGGATCGCATCCGCGTGGCGCCCTTGAGCTTGCCGCACGGCCGCGTACCACACCCTGAGCTGGGCACGCTGTTTGGCCGCGTCATCTCCGCCGACCCCCTCGAGTCGGCGGAGCCCACGAGTGAACCACCGGAGAGCTTCCGTGAATCGGCCGGACCGGTCCGGGATCCAGCCCTGTTTCAGGAGAAGCCGGGCCTCGGCCACTGGCTCGCCGCCGACCATCCGGCGTGCGGCTCGATAGGCGGCCTCGGCCTTGGCATACTCGCCCAGCCGCTCCCTGACGTCACCCAACGCCTCGTGGAGCTCGGACCGAAGCTCCCTGGATATTTCGGGAACGTGCCGGGCGGCCGCTAGAGCCCGCTCGTAGAAGGCGGCCGCGTCGACGTTCGCGTAGATGGTCTCGGCCCGTTTCGCCGCAAGCCGAGCGTTCAGCCAGGCGGCGTCATAGCGACCGGCCTCGAAGTAATGGAGAGCGAGCAGTTCGGCTTCGTCGTGGAGGTTGGGATAGGCCGCCCGCTCGATCGTCTCGGCGACCCGAGCGTGGAGGTCGCGTCGGAGCCGGAAGGGGAGACCGTCGTAGGCCGCGTCCCGGATGAGGTCGTGACGGAACCTGAACGTGCCGGACGCGTCCCTGTCGATGAACTGCGCTAGGCCCTCCCACATGGAGTCCTCCGGCCGGGGCGCGTCCTCGATCACCGCGCCGAGCAGGTCCCCAGTGAACGTCGAGCCGAGCACGGCCGCTCGTCGCAGCACCATTCGCTCCCGGCTGGGGAGACGGTCGATGTGAGCCGTGATCGCGGCCTCAACGG
>JBOGVU010000069.1:0-13864 GCA_050692915.1 Actinomycetota bacterium
GTTCGTGGACCTCGAGGAGGTGGGCAACACGTCCGCCGCCTCAGTCCCGATCGCCCTCGACCACGCCTGGCGGCGGGGAGTGCTGAAGCCCGGGGACGTCGTCCTGACCGCGGCCTTCGGGGCCGGTCTGGCCTGGGGGGCGAACCTGATCAGGTGGACCGCCGAGGTGCCCGGGGGGTCCGGGGGGGAAGCTCGCCATGAGTGACGAAGCCGTGGATCGGACGGCGAGCGGACCCCCCGGCCGGACGACCGCGCGGGTGGCCCTGGTGACCGGGGCTTCGAAGGGGATCGGCCGGGCCGCCGCGGTGGCCCTGGCGGCGGATGGCCGGGCCGTGGCCTGCGCGTACGGCTCGGACGACGCCGGGGCCAAGGAGACGGTGAGCCTGATCGAGGAGGGCGGCGGGACCGCCGCCGCGTTCCGGGCCGACGTGACCGACCCCGAGGCCATACGCGCCATGACCGCGGCGGTGGCCGACGAGCTCGGGCCGCCCGTGATCCTGGTGGCGAACGCGGGGATGAACAAGGACGGCCTGGCGGTTCGATACGACCTGGCGGACTGGGACCGGATGATTCGGGTGAACCTCACCGGCGTGTTCGCGTGCATCCAGGCCACGCTCCCGGGCATGATGAAGGCGAGGTGGGGACGGATCGTTGCAGTCTCCTCGGCCATCGCGCTCCGCGGGAACGCGGGCCAGAGCGCCTACGCGGCCTCGAAGACCGGGGTCGTGGGATTGGTCCGCTCGGTGGCCAAGGAGTACGCGGGCCGTGGGATCACGGCCAACGCGCTCTGTCCCGGGTTCGTGGAGACGGAGATGACATCGGGGCTCCCCCAGAAGGTCCGGCGGGCCCTCGATGAGGGGATCCCGATGGGTCGGGTCGGAACGGCGGAGGAGATGGCGGCCGCCGTCAGGTTCCTGGCCTCGGACGAAGCCTCGTACGTGAACGGGGCCGTGCTCGCCGTCGACGGCGGGCTCACGGCGTAGGAGACGGGAGGAGCGATGACGAAGCAGGAGATCGAGGAGAAGGTTCGCAAGGTCCTGGCCGAGCAGCTGGCCCGGGACGAGGCGGAGATCACGCCGGAGGCCCGGTTCGAGGAGGACCTCGACGCCGACTCCCTCGACCTCGTGGAAGTGGTCCTGGCCCTGGAGGAGGCGCTGGGCATCGACATCCCCGAGGAGGAGATGGAGGGCGTGAAGACCGTGGGCCAGGCCGTCGACCTGGCCGCCGGGAAGCTCGGGGTGAGCGCGTAGCGTGACGCGGAAGGTCGTCGTCACCGGGATCGGGCCGGTCACGCCGGTGGGCGTGGGCCGGGCCGACTTCTGGGACGCCCTGGTGGCGGGCCGCTCCGGCATCGGAGAGGTCACGCTGTTCGACACCACGGACTTCCCGGTCCGGATCGGCGGCGAGGTGAAGGACTTCGATCCGACCGTGTGGATGGACCGAAAGGCCGCCAGGCGGACCGACCGGGTCGTCCACCTCGCGGTGGCCGCGGCCCGGCTGGCCTGGGAGGACGCCGGCTCGCCGCAGATCGATCCGCAGCGGGCGGCGGTGGTCGTCTCCACGGGCGTGGGCGGACTCCAGACCATGGAGGAGCAGGTCCGCATCCTGGCCGAGCGCGGCCCGGGCCGGGTCTCCGCGTTCACGGTCCCGGCCATGATGCCGAACGCCGCCAGCGGACAGATCGCCATGGAGCTCGGCTTCAGCGGGCCGAACGCGTGCATCACCACGGCGTGCGCGGCCGGGGCCCACGGTGTCGGGGAGGCCTACCGGTACATCAAGCACGGCATGGCCGACCTCGCCGTCACCGGGGGCACCGAGGCCGCCATCACGCCGTTGGCCCTGGCCGCGTTCGCCCAGATGCAGGCACTGTCTCGGAACCCCGACCCGGCCCAGGCCTCTCGCCCCTTCGACGCGAACCGGGACGGATTCGTGATGGCCGAGGCCGCGGGGATCCTGATCCTCGAGGAGGAGGAGCGGGCCCGGGCCCGGGGGGCCACGATCTACGCGGAGGTCGCCGGCTACGGGACCTCGGCCGACGCGTTCCACATCACCCAGCCCGAGCCCCAGGGGGCCGGCGCCGTGATCGCCATGCAGATGGCCCTCACCGACGCCGGCGAGGACGCCGAGGCGGTCGACTACATCAACGCCCACGGCACCTCGACCCAGCTCAACGACGCCGCGGAGACCCGGGCCATCAAGAAGGCCCTGGGCGACCACGCCCACCGCGTGGCGATCTCCTCGACGAAGTCGATGACCGGCCACATGGTCGGGGCCGCCGGCGCCGCCGAGGCGGCCGTGGCCGCGCTGGCCATCCACGAGGGGGTCATCCCGCCGACCACGAACTACGAGACCCCCGACCCGGACTGCGACCTCGACTACGTCCCGAACGAGGCTCGGAAGCAGGACGTCCGGCTGTCGCTGTCGAACGCGTTCGGGTTCGGCGGCCAGAACGCCGTCCTGGCGTTCCGCCGGGCCTAGCTCCTCAGCCGAAGAACAGGTCCAGCTCGCGCTTGGCCGACTCCGGCGAGTCCGAGCCGTGGACGAGGTTCTCGGTGATGACCACGCCGTAGTCGCCCCTGATCGTGCCTGGAGGGGCGGCCGCCGGGTCCGTCGGGCCCATGAGCGTACGGACCACCGCCACGGCCTGTTCGCCCACGACCCGGGCCACCACGACCTCGCCGCTGGTGATGAAGTCCACGAGCTCGCCGAAGAACGCCTTGTCCCGGTGCTCGTCGTAGTGCCGCTCGGCCAGGTCGCGGTCGATGCGCATCCGGCGCATCGCCTCGATCCGCAGGCCCTTCCGCTCCAGCCGGCCCAGGATCTCGCCGATCAGGCCGCGGCGGACCGCATCGGGCTTCACGATCACCAGCGTGGCTTCCTCGGCCATGTGCTCCTCGTTCAGGCGGGCGGGCGAGCGTCCGCGACAGTGTACAGAGAGCCCGTCACCAGGATCAGGTCGTCCTGGGCGGCGTCGGCCCGGGCGGCCTCGAGAGCGGCGCCGACCGACGGGTGCTCCTCGACGTCGCCGATCCCGGCGGCCCGGCACGCTTCGGCCAAGTCGGCCGGGGACCGGCTCCTCAGGTTCGAGTTCGCCGCCGCGTAGGCCCGGGCGGTCCGAGGACCAAGTGCCGTCACGATGCCGGCCACGTCCTTCGCCTCGAGCACCGCGATCACCAGGTGGAGCCGCCGCCACACGAACGCCTCGGGAAGGGCGTCGGCCAGGGCCCGGGCGGCGTCGGGGTTGTGGGCCCCGTCCAGCACGACCAGCGGATGGCGGGCCACGACCTCGAGACGCCCCGGCGAGGTGGCCCCGGCCAGGGCTTCCCGGAGCGTGTCCTCGCCCATCTCCTGTCCCAGGAACACCTCGGCGGCGACGATCGCCGACATGGCGTTCAGGGCCTGATGAGCGCCGTGGAGCGGCACGATCAGGTCCCCGTACACGTCTCGCACCCCGGCCACTGCGATCTGCTGGCCGCCCACAGCCGGCCGCCGGTCGACCAGGCGGAAGTCTCGGTCGCGGAGGAGGAGCGAGGCCCCCACCTGCTCCGCCCGGGCCTCGATCGACGGGAGCGCGTCGCGGTTCGGATCCTGCACCACGGCGGTGGCCCCGGCCTTGATGATCCCGGCCTTCTCCCGGGCGACCTCCTTCACCGTCGAGCCGAGCTCGGGATGGTCGATGTCGATCGAGCAGAGCACCGCCACACTGGCGTCGATCACGTTCGTGGCGTCCCATTCGCCGCCCATGCCCACCTCGAATACCCCGGCGTCCACCGGCTTGTCGGCGAACCACAGGAACGCCAGGGCCGTGAGCGCCTCGAAGTACGTGACTCGTTCACCCCCGCGTCCGTCGACCTCCCGGAGGTACGGCGCCAGATGCGTGTAGGTCTCCCCGAACTCGTTCTCGGGGATGTCCTGGTCGCACAGCGCCAGCCGCTCGGTGAGCGCGTGCAGGTGCGGCGAGGTGTACACGCCCGCGGCGAGCCCGTGGGCACACAGGATCCGCCCGATCAGCCGGGCAGTGGTGGTCTTGCCGTTCGTCCCGGTGACGTGGACGGAGGGATACGTGCGCTCGGGGTGATCGAGGAGATCCGCCAGGGCCCGGATCCGGTCGAGGTCGGGGACCATCCTCGACGGCTGACGGGCGTCGAGGTCGGCGACGGCCTCCGGGTACCGCACCCGCTCAGCAGCCCAGCTCGGCCAGCTGGGCTTCCAGGATGGCGCGCTCCTCCTCCAGAGCGGCCAGCTTCCCCCGCTCCTTGGCCACGACCTCCGGCGCCGCCTTGGAGACGAACCCCTCGTTGTCGAGCTTCCGGGCCGACCGCTCCGCCCTCTCCCCGATACCGTCCAGCCGCTTGCGGATCCGGGCGCACTCGGCGGCGGTGTCGAGCACGCCGGCCAGTGGGATCAGCACGTCCGCTCCATCGACCACGAGCCTGGCGTGGCCGCCGGCGTCACCGGCGTCGTCCGCGGTCTCCAGACGATCGAGGCGGGCCAGCCGACGGATCTCCTCGTCCAGCTCCCGGAGGGTCACCCGCTGGACGTCGTCGGCCCGCACCCGGGCCTCCAGCCTCGCGCCGGGCCCCAGGCCGTGGCCGCTGCGGAACGAGCGGACGGCGACGACCAGCGACTCGGCGAATGAGAGGTGCCGCTCGGCGTCCTCGTCGCGGTGCTCGGGGTGGGGCTCCGGCCAGTCGCTCACCACGATCGAGTCGCCGGCGTCGAACCGCTGCCACACCTCCTCCGTGACGAACGGCATGATCGGGTGCAGCAGGCGCAGGGTTCGCTCCAGGACCCAGGCCAGGACGCCCGCCGCGGCCTCCCGCTCCCCCGGCCCACCCTCGTAGAGCCGGGGCTTCTCCATCTCCAGCCCCCAGTCGCAGAACTCCGACCACAGGAAGCGGTGGACGGTCTGCGCCGCGTCGGCGAACCGGTACTCCTCCATGGCCAGCTCGAACTCCTCGCGGCAGGCCTCGTGGCGCGACAGCAGCCACCGCTCGACCGGGGAGCGGTCGGCCTCGGCCGGCAGGGCCGGCGGGCCCCGGCCGTCCCGAGCCCCCAGGACCAGCCGGGCCGCGTTCCAGATCTTGTTGGCGAAGTTCCGGGCCGCCTCCACGTCCCGCTCCCCCAGCGGGAGGTTCTGCTGGTCGGGGCCGGCGATGCGGGCCAGCGAGAAGCGGAGCGCGTCGGCACCATACCGCCCGATGAACTCGAGGGGGTCGATGACGTTTCCGAGGGACTTCGACATCTTGCGGTTCCTCTCGTCCCGGACCAGGCCGTGGATCAGGACATGGCGGAAGGGGACGTCGCCGACCAGGTACATGCCGGACATGATCATCCGGGCCACCCACAGATAGAGGATCTCGTACCCGGTCACCAGGACCGAGGTCGGGTAGAAGTACGCCAGGTCCTCGGTCTCGTCCGGCCACCCGAGCGTGGAGAACGGCCACAGCTGGGAGGAGAACCACGTGTCGAGGACGTCGGGGTCCTGCTCGATGTCGGCCGAGCCGCACTCGCGACAGGCGTCGGGATCCTCCACCGAAGCGAACTCGTGGCCGTTCGGGCAGTACCACACCGGGATCCGGTGACCCCACCACAGCTGGCGGGAGATGTTCCAGTCCCGGAGGTTGTCGAGCCAGGTGGTGTACGGGCCGAGCCACCGCTCCGGGAAGAACCGGATCCGGCCGTCGAGGGCCGCCTCCTTGGCCGGGCCGGTGAGCCGCTCCACGGCCACGAACCACTGCTCGCCCGAGAGCCACGGCTCGACCTCGCTCCCGCAGCGGTAACAGTGGCCCACGGCGTGCCGGTACGGCCGCTCCACGGACACGATCAGCTCCCGGTCGCGCAGCGCCTCCAGCACCCGCTTCCTGGCCTCGTACCGGTCGAGCCCGCGGAAGGGCTCCGGGACCGAATCCGCGAGCGTCCCGTCCGCCTTCATGATGTTCGTCCGGCCGAGCCCGGCGCGCTCGCCGATCTCGAAGTCGGTCGGATCGTGCGCGGGCGTGACCTTCACCGCCCCGGTGCCGAACGACGGATCGACGGCGGGGTCGGCCACGATCGGGAGTTCGTCGCCGCTGAACGGGTGGCGGACCGCCCCACCCACCAGGCCCCGGTACCGCTCGTCGTCCGGATGCACGGCCACCCCGGTGTCACCAAGCATCGTCTCGATCCGGGTGGTGGCCACGTCGACGTGGCCAGAGCCGTCGGCCAGTGGGTACCGGAACGTGACGAGCTCGCCCTCCACCTCGCGGTGCTCGACCTCGGAGTCGGAGAGCGCCGTCTGGTCTGTGGGACACCAGTTGATGATCCGCTCGCCTCGGTAGATCAGTCTGTCCTCGTACAGCCGGACGAAGGCCACCCGGACGGCATGCTGGAGCCCCTCGTCCATGGTGAACCGGAGGCGGTCCCAGTCGCACGAGTTGCCGAGCCGTTTCATCTGCTCGACGATCGCGTCCCCGTAGCGCTCCTTCCACTCCCACACCCGCTCGATGAATGCCTCCCGGCCGAGCTCCTGCGGATCGATCCCCTCCTCGGCCAGCTGGCGCCGCACCAGGACCTCGGTCCCGATCCCCGCGTGGTCGGTCCCGGGCAGCCACAGGACCTCGAAGCCCTGCATGCGCTTCCGCCGGACGATGACGTCCTGGAGGGTGTGATCGAGAGCGTGGCCGATGTGCAGGGCCCCGGTCACGTTCGGCGGGGGGAGGACGATGCAGAACGGCTTCCGGTCCGGGGTCGGGGCCGCCCGGAAGTACCCGCGGTCGAGCCAGGCCGCGTACCATCGCTTCTCGACCTCGGCCGGCTCGTACACCGCCGCCATCGACCCGGATGCCATCAGAGGAGTGTACCCGCGCTCAGCGAGGCGTCGCGGGGCCGGGGCGGAACATGGCGCCGTGGCCCGGCACGATGATGTCGGCCGCGTTCAGGATCCGCTCCCGGGACTCGTGGAGGGCCCGCGGATCGTCCGCGTAGGGGTCCTCGGGCGGCCCCTCGGCGGACCACCACAGGTGGGTCAGCGCCGAGATCCCCTGGACCGTGGCGGCCAGCACCGTGAGGCACTGGGCGGTGTGGCCCGGCGTCCTGGCCAGCCGAACGTTCGGCGACACGTCGAAGCCCTCACACTCACGATCCACCCACAGGTCGCCACGGTAGGTGGCCCAGTGGTCGTGGACCCGGGCGTTCGGGAACATGCCGACGTTCAGCGTGTGGTCGGGGTGGTGGTGGGACAGGATCACGTCGGTGACGTCCTCGGGCTCGACCCCGAGACGACGGAGCGGCTCAGCGATCATCCCCTGCGAGGGCACCATTCCCGGGTCCCACACGATCCGGGCATCGCCGTCGCCGATGAACGCCACCGTGCAGGCGGTGTGGTCACCGGTGTACCCCTCGAACAGGACGTGGACCTCGGCGTCCCGGGCAGCCACCCGGGCTAGGCGGTGCGCTCGCGGCGGGGCCGGGCGGGACGGGAGGCGGCCTCGCCCTTCGGGACCAGGGTGGGGTTCACGCCGTCCATGACCACCTCGCGGTCGATGACGCACTTGCGGACATCCTTCCGCGAGGGCAGGTCGTACATCACGCCGAGGAGGACCTCCTCCATGATGGCCCGGAGGCCCCGGGCGCCGGTGCCCCGGAGCATGGCCTGGTCGCTGATCGACTCCAGGGCCTCGCCTCGGAACTCGAGCTCGACGTTGTCGAACTGGAAGAACTTCTTGTACTGCTTCACCAGGGCGTTCTTCGGCTTCGTCAGGATGTCGACCAGGGCCTGCTTGTCGAGGTTGTGCACGTGAGTCATCACCGGGAGCCGGCCCACGAACTCGGGGATCAGCCCGTACTTCAGGAGGTCCTCGGGGAGCACCCGGCCCAGGATCTCGCCGAGGTCCTTCTCCTCCACCCGGCGGACGTCGGCCCCGAACCCCACGCCCTTGGTTCCCACCCGCGACTCCACGATCTTCTCCAGGCCGGCGAACGATCCGCCGCAGATGAACAGAACGTTCGTGGTGTCGATCTGGATGAACTCCTGGTGGGGGTGCTTCCGTCCGCCCTGGGGCGGCACGCTGGCGGTGGTGCCTTCCAGGATCTTCAGCAGCGCCTGCTGCACGCCCTCGCCGGACACGTCCCGTGTGATCGAGGGGTTCTCGGACTTCCGGGCGATCTTGTCGACCTCGTCGATGTAGATGATGCCGGTCTCGGCCCGCTTGACGTCGTAGTCGGCGGCCTGGATCAGCTTCAGGAGGATGTTCTCGACGTCCTCGCCCACGTAGCCCGCCTCGGTCAGCGCGGTGGCGTCGGCGATGGCGAACGGGACGTTCAGCATCTTGGCCAGCGTCTGGGCCAGGAGGGTCTTGCCGCAGCCGGTCGGACCGAGGAGCAGGATGTTCGACTTCTGGAGCTCCACGTCGTCCTGGGGCCCCACCTGGATCCGCTTGTAATGGTTGTACACGGCCACGGACAGGACCTTCTTGGCCTGCTCCTGGCCGATGACGTAGTCGTTCAGGAACTCGTAGATCTCACGGGGCTTGGGGAGCTCCTCGAGCTTCAGCTCGGAGGTCTCGGACAGCTCCTCTTCGATGATCTCGTTGCAGAGGTCGATGCACTCGTCGCAGATGTACACGCCGGGGCCGGCGATGAGCTTCTTCACCTGCTTCTGCGATTTCCCGCAGAAGGAGCACTTCAGAAGGTCCGAATCTCCGAACTTGGCCACGGCTCCCTCGCGTCGGCTCCCTGTCCTCGGACTCGTATCCTACGCCTGTCCGTTGCCCCCGGCCCGCATCTCGACCAGGGTTCGTGACGAGATGATGTCGTCCACGATGCCGTAGTCCTTGGCCTGCTCGGCTGTCATGATGAAGTCCCGGTCGGTGTCCTTCTTCACCTTGTCCAGGGCCTGGCCCGTGTGCCGGGCCAGGATCTCGTCGAGGAGCGCCCGATAGCGGAGGATCTCCTTCGCCTGGATCTCGATGTCCACGGCCTGGCCCCCGGCCTGCCCGTGCGGCTGGTGGATCAGCACCCGGGAGTGCGGCAGGGCGTAGCGCTTGCCCTCGGTCCCCGCCGCCAGCAGGACGGCCGCGGCGGAGGCCGCCTGGCCCATCACGATCGTGGACACGTCGGACTTGATGTACTGCATCGTGTCGTACACCGCGAACAGCGAGGTGATGTCGCCGCCGGGCGAGTTGATGTACACGTTGATGTCCTTCTCCGGGTCCTCGGACTCGAGATGGATCAGCTGGGCCATGATCAGGTTCGCCACCTGGTCGTCGATCGGTGTCCCCAGGAACACGATCCGGTCCTTGAGAAGACGCGAGTAGATGTCGAACGAGCGCTCCCCCCGGTTGGTCTGCTCGATCACGACTGGAACGAGGTAGTCCTTCATCCGTCCTTCCCTTCGGTCTCTTCGGAGTCGGCCCTGGCAACCTCAGCATGTTCGACGACCAGGTTGAGGGCTCTATCTCGGATAATATCACCGGCCAGCGAAGTGATCGGTCCGCTGGCTTCGAGCTGTCGCCGGACGTCCTTGGGGCTGCGGCCCACGTCCTCGGCCAGCGCCTTCACCACGCCGTCGAGGTCCTCGTCGGACACCGTGAGGCCCTCGGCCCGGGCCACGGCCTCCAGGGCCAGGTCGGCGCGGATGGCCCGGATCGCGTGGGACCGGGCATCCGAACGGAACCGGAGCTCCTCCACGTCGGCGGCCTGCAGGAACTGCTCCAGCGTGACGCCCTGGCGCTCCGCCCGGCGCCGGGCCGAGTCCACCCTGGCCTCGGTCTCCGCGTCCACGAGCCGGTCCGGGAGCTCGACGTCCTCGACCATCGCGGCCAGGACCCCCAGCGCCTCGTCCCGGAGCCGGGCGTCTGCCTGGGCCTCCTTCAGGTCGCCGAGCTTCGCCCGGACGTCGGCCCGGAGCGCCTCCAGGCTGTCGAACTCCGAGGCAGTCTTGGCGAACTCGTCGTCGAGCGGCGACAGCTTCTTCGCCTTGACCTCCTTGACCAGCACCGAGAACAGGACGTCCTGTCCGGCCCGGTCGCCGAACCGCTCCGGGAGCTTGGCCCCCACCTTGTGGATGCCGCCGGGGCGGGTCCCCTCGAGCTCGGCGTCGAGCTCGGGGACCAGCCCGCCGCTGCCGACCTCGTACAGCACGCCCTGGCCCGACAGCTCGGGCACCTCCTCCTGGCCGCCCAGCGTGGCCCGGATGTCGGCGACCACGTAGTCCCCCCGGGCGGCCGGCCGGCCCACGCTCTCCAGCTCCGCGAACCGCTCCCGGAGCCGGTCGAGCTGCTCGTCGACCTCTCGCTCCGACACCTCGACCAGGGGGCGGTCGATGCGGATCCCCTTGTAGTCAGCCTCGGCCAGCTCGACGCGGGGCCGGACCTCGACCTCGGCGGTGAACCGCAGGCCCGACGACTCGACGTCCGACACGTCCACGTCGTCGAACTCCGGGTCGGCGATGGGGGCCAGCGCGTGCTCCCGGACCGCCTGGAGGTAGAAGGTAGGCAGTGCGTGGTCGAGGAACTCCTGGATGACCGCGCCGCGGCCGGCCTGGGCGTCGATGATCTTCCGGGGCACCTTCCCCTTCCGGAACCCCGGCACGCTCACCTGCTCGGCGAGGTGCCGGTAGGCCAGGTCGAGGACCGGTGTGGTCTCCTCGGAGGGCACCTCGACACTGAGCTTGACCCGGTGTTTGTCGACGGTTTCGAGGCTGGTCTGCATGAGGGCGCGCTGTGGCGCCCGGCGATTATAGGCGAGCGGGCTCCGAGCCAACCGGGTCGTGGGAGTCGCCCACCGTCTCGCGCACGACCTGCCCGGCGCCGGTGCGGCGCATCTGGCCCCAGATCCCCCGCTTCCGCCGGATCTGGAACATCGACACCAGCCGCTCCACCGCCAGGATCTGGTGGTACCCCAGGAACTCCAGGAACGCCGCGGCGAACAGCATCAGGCGGTCCCGGACGCGAGGGTATCGGGAGAGCAGCATCGTCTCGATCCCCACGGCCATCTCCGACAGCAGGATGCCGTACAGGAGCGCCAGGACCACGAACAGCGCCACGAACGACGGCTCGGCGATCCCCAGCACGAACATGATCGGGAGGAGGAGGTAGCCGGTGACCTCGATCACCGGGGACAGGGCCTCGAACAGCCAGAAGTACGGCATCCCCACCATGCCCACGACGCCGTACCGGGGGTTCAGGGTCATCCTCCGGTACCGCCACAGGGTCTCCATGAGCCCGCGGTGCCACCGGTTCCGCTGCCGGCGGAGCGTCCGGAGATCCGAGGGGACCTCGGTCCAGCAGATCGGATCCGGGGAGAAGATGATCCGGTAGGGCGTCCCGGCCCGCCGGTAGCGCTGGTGGAGACGCATCACGAGCTCCATGTCCTCGGTCACGGTGTCCGTGGCGTAGCCCCCGGCGTCCAGCACGGCCTCCCGGCGGAACACCCCGAACGCCCCGGAGATGATCAGGAGAGCGCCGAACCGGCTCCACCCGGCCCGCCCGGTGAAGAACGCCCGGACGTACTCCAACACTTGGAAGCGCTCGATCCACTTCCGGGGAAGCCGCATCTCCATGACCTGGCCCTCCCGCACCACAGCGCCGTTCATCGGTCGAACGGTTCCCCCCACGGCCATGACCGTCTCGTCCTCGATGAACAGGCGGGACGCTCGCAGCAGCGCCTCGGCGTCGAGGAGCGAGTCGGCATCGACCTGGCACACCAGCGGGTACCGGGCCAGGTTCACCGCCGCGTTCAGGGCGTCGGCCCGTCCTCCATTCTCCTTATCGATCACCGTGAGGTTGGGGTGCCGGAGGGACCGGAAGACCCGGCGCACGGTCACGGTGTCGAGCTGCCGGCGGTAGATCTGGGGCACCTCGACCAGCGCGAAAGCCTCGATCATCATCGGCAGGGTCCGATCCGACGACCCGTCGTTGGCCACCACGACCTCGAACTCCGGGTAGTGCAGCGACAGCAGGGACCGCACGCTGGGCACGATCCCCACCTCCTCGTTGAGCGCGGGCACCAGGATCGACACCGGCTTGTAGAAGTCCCGCTCCAGGAGGTCCTTGAGGGCCACCTGCGGGAGCTCTCGCGAGTACACGATCACCGAACGCAGGCCCAGATAGCCGAAGAGCGCGTACAGGAGGTTCAGGGCCGCGAAGTACGCCAGCACGAACTGCTGGTAGACGAGCAGGAGGATCCCGAGAACGCTCACACCGCCTCCCGAAGTGCCCGGGCCTGGTGCGCATCGAGGCGCCCCGCGTCCAGCAGGACCTGGAGCGCCATCTGCCGCGCGTACCGGTCCGGATGGGTGCGGGAGGCCCGCTGCAGGAGGTCGGGCCCGTTCAGCCCGAGCCCCAGCAGCCCGTGGGCGGCGGCCTTCCTGACCCACCACGACTCGTCCCCGAGGCCGCGCCACAGCGCCGGCGTGGCCACCTCCGTCTGCAGGAGCATGGCGGTGCGGGCCGCCTGGACCCGGACGAACTCGACCCGGTCCCCCATGGCGTCGGCCAGTCCGGCGGCCGCGGTCGTCGGGAGCATCCCCAGCCGGCCGAGGGCCCGCAGAGCGGCGGCCCGGACCTCGGCATCGGAGTCGGCCACGTGGGCGGCCACGTCCTCGGCCAGACCCAGCAGCTTCAGCCGGCCCACAGCGTCGATCGCCCTGGCCACGAGCCCGGCCCGCTGGTTGGCAGGAGAGGCCGCCAGGACCATCCCCAGCACCCGGGGAGCGGCGCCTTCGAGCAGGAGCATGGCCTCCTCCACCGCTCCGGCGGGGATCTCAGAGGTCATCACGGCCTCGGCCATCCCCAGCACGGCCCGGTCGTACCGGCGCCCTTCGGGCATCCGGGCCAGGCTCCGGGCCAGGCTCCGCAGGGCCATGAGCCGGACTGCCGGCTCGCGATCGTCGAGGAGCCGCAGCAACGGCTCGACCGACTGGGCCAGCCGGGCCTTGGCCAGGGACTCCAGGGCGTCGAGGCGCCCGGACAGCCGGCGGCGCCTCAACGGCCGGAGCAACCTGACCAGGCCCCGGCCGGGAGCGTCCAGCTCGCTCCGCTCCAGGAGCCGCCGGCCGATGTCGTACCGGCGCACCAGGCCCTCCACCCGCTCCCCCTCGGTGCCCGTGAGGTGCTCCCGGAGGTCCAGGAGGGTCTCCACGCCCTCGGAGGACAGGGGGCCCGGGGGCGGGGTCCGGCCCTCGAACAGCACGGCCACCCAGCGACCCGTCCACTCGTCCAGCCGCACCCGGCGGTTGCGCTCGCGACGGGTGGAGATCATGTGGTAGGCGATGACGTACGAGCCGATCGTGATCAGGGCCAGGGCCGTCACGGCCACGGAGGCCACCAGGATCGTGATGAGCTCGCCACCCTCGAGCGCCCGGGCGGCGCTCAGGGCGAAACCCCAGGTCAGGAAGCCGAGGGTGAGGGCCTCGAAAGCGAAGACGACCAGGACGAGAAGCGCGTAGAGGTCGTCACCGTACCGGCGCCACATCGTCCGTCGCCTTCATCCATCGGTTCACGCGGGCCACCAGCTCCCGAGGGCTGAAGGGCTTGGTCACGTAGTCGTTCGCGCCCCACTCCAGGGCTCGCACGATGTTGTCCTCCTGCCGCTGGCCGGAGAGCATGATCACCGGGGTCGTCCGGCCGAGCTCGTGGCGGACCAGGCGGAGGAGCTCCAGGCCGGTCCCGCCGGGGAGGTTCACGTCGAGGATCACAAGCCTGTGGCCGCTCGCCCGCAGGGCGGATTCGCCGGCCACGGCGTCGGTGGCCAGCTCGACCTCGTGCCCGGCCAGGCCGAGGGAGACCTCGACCACCTTGCCGACCGAGCGGTCGTCCTCGACCACCAGGATCCGATTGGGCTCGCTCACGCACTCCTCCGGGTCGGTCCTTCTCCCTAGGTC
>JBOGVU010000070.1:0-13708 GCA_050692915.1 Actinomycetota bacterium
GTGGCGGGGTCGCCGGCGGCGGCACGGCCGGTGGCGGGGTCGCCGGCGGTGGCGCAACGGGCGGCGGGCCGAAGCCGGTTCCCGACGTGGTCGCCATGGCAGGCCGCGGCGGCGGGGCGCCACGTTCCGGCATCACCAGCCTGAGCAGGCCGGTCAGCGCGGCCACCACGAACCCGCCCAGGGCGATCCAGAAGCCGAGCTCCTGCTTCACCTCGATGAAGGCCTGGCCCTCGGAACCGACGCCCTGAAGGATGGCGTCCTCGAACTGGGTGAACGTGAGGAACAGGACCACCGCTCCGGCAACGCCGAGGAGCAGCGCCACGGCGCCGCCGCCGCGACCCCCGAACAGCGCCAGGAGGATGCCCAGCACCGCGATCGCGGCCGCGGCGATGGCGAAGATCTGGACGGTCCCCAGGTCGACCTGCGCGGGCCCGGTGGGGATCTCGGGCAGGGGCGACTCGACACCCGGGATCTCCGGGAGCGCCGGCGTCTCACCGGTCGACGCGAAGGTCTCTTCGGCCTCGCCGGTGACGAGCTCCAGGCCGGTCACCTCCTCGGACAGCTCGGCGTCCCCCGTGGGGATCCCCAGGTCTCCCAGGTCGCCGCCGCCGGCGCACTGCACCGAGAAGAACGGGAGCAGGAACGCCACGGCCGCCACCAGGAAGAAGGGGGACGACAGGATCCGCTTCATGGATGACCTCCTGAGTCTGGAGGGAACAGTTCAACCCAGCGGGGGGTCCGAGTCAAGTTCCCGACGTTCGTCGGCCTCGTCCGGGGGGCGGCGGCCTCGCCTCAGGAGGATCCACGAGCCGAACGAGACCAGGGCCGCGGCGGCGGCCACCGCCCCCAGCGCCAGGAGCAGGGCGGCCTGCCGGCTCACGCGGTCCCCAGGGCCCGCCGGCGGGCGTCGGACCGGCGCTCGGCGTCGAGCCGCTCCAGCTCCACCCGCGAGTGATCGGCGAACCGCATGGCCTCGGCGATGGCCCGGTGCCCGGCCTCCTCGGCGATGAGGCGGTGCATCTCCTGGCCCACTCGCCGGTAGACAGGATGGCCCTGCGGGGTCGTACGGAGCTCGATGACGTGCATGGTCTCCCGGGCATTCATGTGCATGAAGAACCGGATCCGGTGGGCCATGGCCACCGCGTACTGCGAGGCGTCGCCCAGGCCGGCGTCGCCCAGGGCGGACCACAGCTCCTCGGACTCCCGCATCGTCCGGGCCCAGTCGGCGTGGGCCCCGGCCTCCACGATCTCCGTCGGCATGTCGTAGCCGTGGCGCGGTGAGAGCTGCTGCCATTCGATCGTCAGCGGCCGGTGGCGCTGGAGGTCTCGGAAGGCGCCGTAGTCGCACAGGACGTCGAACCGGTACGAGGTTCGCTCGAACGCCCGGCCGGGGCGGTGACGGCGGTTGGTCCGCTCGCCGACGTAGGTGCGCAGGACCCGCAGGCGGTCCTCGACGGACATCCGCGCGGCCGTGTCGAGGAGCTGGTCGTCGGGGAGGTCGCCGGCCGCGTACAGCGCGGCGGCCACAACCTTCGTCTCCCCCTCCGGGTCGAATTCGGCGAGGACGACCTCCGGGCGCGGCTGGGGCTCGATCCCACGAAGCACGTCCAGGGCCACGGCCTCGGTGGCTTCGCGCGTGGCCCTCAGGTAGTCGGACCACGCCACGCCCCGTTCGGGTATATCGACCCGGCGGAGGAAGGCCGGGATGACCTTCCGCAGCTCGACCAGCATCGCATCGGCGTACCCCCGGACCTCCTCCAGCGGGTGGGCCCGCATCCGCAGGAGGAGCTGCTCGTAGGACTGCCCGGTCGCGTAGATGCCCACGTTCGAGCGGGTGGCGGCGGGCAGGAGCCCCCTGAGCGCGTCGCAGGCCTTGGCCCGGATGGTCATCCGGTGCACGAAGTCGGAGTCGCCGGGGTCCTTCGGATACAGCTCCCGGTAGAACGCCTGCATCGGCTCGAGCCACCGGGCGTACGTGTCGAAGGCCCGGTCCATGGTCTCGATGTAGCGCTGTCCCAGGCCGGCGGCCTCGACCTCGGGAGGCACGAGGTAGCGCCACCGGCCGCCGGGGCGGTCGTCGTACGGCACGTACCGGGTGGACTGCTCGAGATACGCGGCCAGGCGGCCCCATTCGAGTACCTTCGCTAGGAGCTGGCTGGACTGTTCACAGGCCAGGTGGACCCCCCCGAGCTGGGCCACCGAGTCGTCGCCGTAGTCGTAGAACACCCGCCCGTACAGCTCCTCGGCGCGCTCGGCGCCGACGCCGGCATCCGCGGCCCCGGCCTCCGCGTGCTCGGCGAACTCGTCGAGGAACAGGCGGCGAAGGGTCTTCGGCGACCGGGAGTACCGGGCGAACAGAGCGCCCTTCGTCACCTCGGGCAGGTTGACCAGGGCGAACACGGGCCCTTCGAGGTTCGTGAAGTAGGGACGGAGGAGGTCCCGCTCCTCTGGCGTGAACTCATCGGGGGCGAACCACATCGTCAGGATGCTACCCCGGAGGGATGACGCGGTCCGGCGCTAGTCCTCGTCCGTCGGGATCGTGATGGTTATGGTCGGTTCGGGCGAGGGGCCCGAGGACTCCTTGATCCGCACGTTGGACCCCGGCTGGACCTGCGTGTCCGCCGCGGGGTTCTGCTCGGCCACGGTCCCCGGCTCGCACTCGTCGGAGAACCGGGATCCGGTGAGCACGAAGTCGAGGTCGGCGCCCTCGATCTCTTCCTGGGCCGAGCCGAGGTCCTGACAGATCACGTCGGGGACCGCCACGGTGGCCGGTCCCGAGGACACCACCAGGTTCACCGCGATGCCCGGCCGGGCCTCTTCGCCGCCCGGGGGGTCCTGCTCCAGCACGATGCCCTCGTCCTCGTCGCTCTCCCGCGGGGTGACGGTCCCCACCACGAAGCCAGCCTCAACCAGGATCTCCCCGGCGTCCTCCTCGGTCTCGCCTACCACGCTCGGGACGGCCTCGGGGGGCAGGCCCCGGGAGACCACCAGCGTCACCTCCGTGCCCTCCTCGACCCGCTCGCCGGCGGGCGGGTCCTGGGAGATCACCAGGCCCCGGCGGACCTCGGGATCGAACTCCGTGTCGACCTCGACCCCGAACCCCGCGCCCTCGAGGGTGTCCACGGCGTCCTCCTCCGTCTCGCCGACCACGTTCGGGACCCCCACGAGCTCGGTGGGAGGCGGCAGCAGCGAGCGGACCAGGAAGAACGCGGCCAGTCCGAGGGCCGCCAGGGCCAGGATCACGCCGAGGGCGATCAGCCATCCTCGCCGGCGGCCCTCCTGCTCGTCCGGGGGAACCCCGGTCATCACGGCGGTCTCCCCGGCGCCCACCGGGCCGGTGACCACCTCGGTGGCGTCCGCCATCAGCGGCGTGGCCAGGGTGGGCAGCCCCCGTCGAGCCCGCTCCAGGTCGGCCCGGAGCTCCTCCGCCGTTTCGTACCGGTTCGCGGGGTTCTTGGCCATGCATTTCAGCACGACGGAGTCGAGCGTCGGCGGGACGTCCTGGTTGAGCCGGCTCGGCGGGACGGGATCCTCCTTGACGTGCATGTAGGCGATGGCCACGGGCGAATCGCCGATGAACGGCGCCCGGCCTGTGAGCATCTCGTACAGCACGCAGCCGAGGGAGTAGATGTCCGACCGGGTGTCCACGGAGAGCCCTTGTGCCTGCTCGGGGGAGAGGTACGAGGCGGTCCCCAGGATCGCCGCGGTCTGGGTCAGCGTGTCGCCCGTCGAGGTCCGGGCGATGCCGAAGTCCATCACCTTCACCTCGCCCTCGCGGGTGAGCATGATGTTCCCCGGCTTGATGTCGCGGTGGACCAGGCCGGCCTGGTGCGCTGAGGACAGCGCCCGGGCCACGGCCTCCCCGATCTCGGCGGCACGCTCCGGGAGGAGCGGCCCATCGCCGCGGATCACGTCACGGAGGGTCCGGCCCTCGACGTACTCCATGACGATGAAGTGCACGTCGCCCTGATCGCCGGTGTCGTACACGCCCACGATGTTGGGGTGGTTCAGCCCGGCCGCGGCCTGGGCCTCCCGGCGGAACCGGGCCACGAACTGGTCGTCGTCGGCGAACTGCGGCGATAGCACCTTGACGGCTACGGTCCGGTCCAGGACGCGGTCCGTGCCCCGGAAAACCCGGGCCATGCCGCCCTGCCCGAGGAGGGAGGCGATCTCGTAGCGCCCGGCCAGTACCCGCCTGGGACGTTCCTCGCTCACGGGAGGTTCCTCATCGCCGGACATGCTATCGGCTGGGCTCTGGGCGATGGGTCAGTCCGCGCCCTTTCCCTTCCCCTTGTCGTCCTTCTTCTGCTGGCCCGGCGCGTTCTCGCTGTTCCCGGGACCCTCGTCCCCCTCCTCGCCTTCCTCCTCGTCAACCGTGGGGGTTTCCTCGGCGGGGGCTGAGGCGGTCACGGCGCTCTCCACGGCCGAGATGGCCTCGTGGATGGCGCCCGCGGTCACCTCGGAAGCGATCTCCCCGTCCTCGAAGGCTTCGTCCACCTCCTCGCGTGCCTTGGACAGCTCGTCGAGCGCCTTGTCGGCGTCGCCTGCCTGCCAGGCCTCCAGCGCGGCGTCGGCCCGCTCGGCGACCTTCCCCGCCGCGTCGAACGTCATCTCCTCGGCGTTCACCGCCTCGGTGAGCACACCGTTGAGGACGCCCAGGGCCTGCTCGACCGAGGCGGCCGCAGGGGTGGTCGGCTCCTCGGCCGGGGGCTGTTCCTGCCGTTGGCCCGCCCGCTCATCGGGTCCTCCCAGAGTGAGGGCCAGGATCCCGGCCACCGCCAGGATCGCCGCGGCGATCAGCGCCACCGGAAACCAGGACCACCCGCGCCGCCCCGGCAGCCCCTCCGGAGCCGTGGGAGGGAGCACGTCGGTGTCCCCGCCGGCCGCGGCGATCGGGATCGTGGCCGTGCCCGGGCCTCCGCCGGCCACCGCGGCCCGGAACGCCTCGGCCGTGGGGAACCGAGCCTGGGGGTCCTTCTGCAGGGCCCGCATGACCGCCTCGTCGAGGTGCGGGGGGATCGAGGGTTCGAGCTCGGTGGGGCGCACCGGCGTCTCGTTCACGTGCATGTAGGCGATCGCCACCGGCGTGTCGCCGTCGAACGGCGGTCGCCCCATGAGCATCTCATACAGCACGCACCCGAGCGAGTAGATGTCCGAGCGGGCATCGACCGGAAGCCCCTGTGCCTGTTCCGGCGACAGGTACGAGGCCGTGCCGAGGACCAGCCCGGTCTGGGTGAGCGTGTCGTCGGCCGCAGCCCGGGCAATCCCGAAGTCCACCACCTTGACCTGGCCCTCGCGATCGATCATCACGTTGCCCGGCTTCACGTCGCGGTGGACCAGACCCTTCTCGTGGGCGGTGTGGAGCGCTGTGGCCACCTCGGCAGCGACCGCAGCGGCCCGTTCGGGATCGAGCCTGCCATCCCGGCGGAGCACGTCGCCGAGGGTCTCCCCCTCCACGTACTCCATCACGATGTAGTGCATCTGGCCCTCGTCGCCGGTGTCGTAGACGCCGACGATGTTGGCGTGGTTCAGGCCCGCCGCCGCCTGCGCCTCCCGACGGAACCTGGTCACGAAGCTGTCGTCGCCGGCGTACTTCCCCGACAGCACCTTGATGGCCACGGTCCGGTCGAGAACACGGTCGGTGCCCAGGTACACGTGGGCCATCCCCCCCTTGCCCAGGGGGCTCCCCATCTCGTACCGGTCGTTCAGGATCCGCGTGGCGGCCATCGTTCCTCGCTTGGTCGGGTCGTTCTTACCCCCTGAGCGCCTCTTCCATCACGGCCTGGGCGATCGGAGCAGACGCCTGGCCTCCGGTGATCTCGTTCCCGAGGTCTCCGCCGTTCAGCACGACCACGGCCACCGCGACTTCGGGGGCCTCGGCCGGAGCGAACGCGATGAACCACGCGTGAGGGGCCTGGCCCTCGGCGGTCTGGGCCGTCCCGGTCTTCCCCGCCACCCGGACGCCGGGGATCTGGGCCGCGGTGCCGGTGCCGGCGTCGACCACGCTCACCATCATCTCCGTGAGCGTCCGGGCGTTCTCCGGCCGCATCGGAGTGCCGAACTCCTCGGGCTCGAACGACCGCAGGATCCGTGCGTCGGGGTCACGGATCTCCGACACCAGGCGGGGGACCATCATCACGCCGTCGTTCCCGATCGAGCCGGCGATCAGGGCCATGTGGAGCACGTTAGTCCGCACGTCGCGCTGGCCGATCCCCGACTGGGCCAGGGCGGGGATGTCGAGGTCGAAGGCGTCGGGGTCGGGGATCTCACCTTCCACGAACGGGATGTCGAACGGTATGTCCTCGGAGAACCCGAACCGGTGGGCCTGCTCGACGAACGTGTCCGCCCCGACCTCCATGGCCAGCTGGGCGAAGTACACGTTGCACGACTGCTGGAGGGCCGAGGCCATGTCGATCTGCGAGCCACCCGAGCACTGCGATCCTCCGAAGTTGTCGAGGTTCGCTGTGGTCTGGGGCAGGTCGAGGCTCGACGGGTTCGGCAGGGCGAAGTCCGGCCCCCGGCCGCTCTCCAGCGCGGCCGCCGCGGTGACGACCTTGAAGGAGGAGCCCGGCGGGAAGAACGTGTCGGTGGCCCGAGAGACCAGCGGGGAGTCGGGCTCCTGGGGCCGGAGCTGCCGGTAGGCTCGCCGGACCTCGTCCGGCTCGTGCGAAGCCAGCGGGTTCGGGTCGTACGTCGGGTTCGACACCAGGGCCAGCACCTCGCCGCTCCGGGGGTCGATCGCCGCCACCGCCCCCTGCTGGCCGGCCAGGCCCTCGGCCGCGATGGCCTGGAGCTCGGGGTCGATCGTGAGTACAAGGCCGGCCCCCTGCTCGTCTCGGCCGAGGATCTCGTCGATCAGCTGCTGGGGGAACAGCTCGGCCGCACGCGCCGACAGGTAGTTGTTGTACGTCTGCTCGAGCTCGGTGCGGCCGAAGATGAACGAGTGGTACCCGGTGATGTGACCGTAGCCGAGGTCCGGGTCCTCCGGGTAGCTGCGCTGGTACTTGAGGTCGCCGCCGGTGGCCTCGCTGTCGGCCAGGACCGTGCGGTGGTCGGCGGCCACGATGGCGCCCCGGTCCACCTCGTATTCCTGGATCAGCAGCCGACGGTTGGCGTTGTTGTTGGCGATGCGGTCGGCGGCCACGACCTGGATGTAGTTGAGGTTCACGGCGATGGCCCCGAACAGGATCAGGAACCCGATGGCCAGCCGGCGGATCTGCCGCTCCATCAGCCTCCCCGATCCCTGGCCGCCCGGACGAACATCGTGCTCTCCGCGTCTTCAGCCGGTCGCCCCATCGGCCCCGAGGACACCCGCACCAGGAGGGCCAGCAGGACCAGGTTGGCCACCAGGCTGGAGCCGCCGTACGAGACGAACGGCAGGGTGATGCCGGTGAGGGGGATCAGCCGGGTCACGCCGCCCACGATCACGAACGTCTGGAGCGCCAGGATCGTCGACAGGCCGGCGGCCAGGAGCTGGCCGAACCCGTCGGGGGAGGCGACCGCGGCCCGGAACCCCCGGAACACCAGCAGGACGAACAGCAGCAGCAGCGCCATCGTGCCCAGCAGCCCCAGCTCCTCGCCCACGGCGGAGAACACGAAGTCGGTGTGGGCGTCCGGGATGAACCCGGGCTGACCCAGCCCGAGCCCGGTCCCGGCGATGCCCCCGGTGGCCATGGCGAACAGCGATTGGGCAAGCTGGTATGCCTCGTCCTGAATCAGGTCGGGGTGGAACACGTTCAGCCACACCGTGACCCGGGCCTGAACGTGGTCGAATGCGGCGTATCCGAAACCGGCGCCCACTGCGAACAGGATCACCCCCAGGATCAGGTAGGCGGCCCGGCCGGTGGCCACCCACAACATCACCACGAAGATCCCGAAGAACAGTAGCGAGGACCCCAGGTCCCTCTCCAGGAACAGCACCACCAGAGACAGGCCCCACGCCACCAGCAGCGGCGCCAGGTGGCGGGGCTCCGGCAGCGCCAGCGGCCCCAGCCGCCGGGTGGCCACCGCGAGCAGCTCCTTCCTGGCGTTGAGGTACGAGGCTAGGAAGATCACCAGGAGGACCTTCCCGATCTCGGCCGGCTGGAACTGGAGCGGCCCGATCCCCACCCACAGGCGCGCGCCTCGCACGGTCCGCCCGATCCCGGGGGCCAGGGGCAGAAGGAGCATGAGGATGCCCAGCAGCCCGATCGTGTACGTGAAGTGGTCGAGCTGGCGGTGGTCCCGGATCACCAGCAGGGTCAGGGCGAACAGGCCCAGCCCGAACAGGAGCCACAGGGTCTGGGCCCCCGCCAGCGAGGGGTCGAGCCGGTAGATCACGGCGAAGCCCAGCCCGGCCAGCAGCACCGCGCTGGGGAGGAACACCGGGTCGGCCCGCGGCGCCAGCCATCGCACCACCAGGTGGGCGAACACGTAGCCGCCCACCAGCAGCATGCCGTAGCCCGCCAGACCAACCGGGACCTCGCCCTCGAGCCCCAGCCCCACCAGGGCGTACGCTCCGACAGCCAACAGGATGGCCAGGATCAGGAGGGCCAGCTCGGTGTTCCGTCTGGCCCGTCCCGCGCGCAGGTCGGGCGCGGCCGCGCTCACGGCGCTCCCGGCGGCGGCTGTTGGGCGTCCACGTCGGCCTGGATCTGGGCGATGATCGAGCGGGCCTCCTCCTCGCTCTCCGCCGTGATCCCCTCCTCGAGGTCGCGGTACTCGGCCAGCTGCGTGGCCTGGTCCGCGGGGATGGCGGTCTCCTCCACGAGCGTGGACAGATCGAGCCCCAGGGGCTCGGCGGGGATCCCACGGTAGAGGGCGACGTTCGCCCCCGAGACGCCCACGAACCACTGTCGATCAACGAAGAGTCGCTTCGCGGCGAAGAGGCCGCCCCCGATGAGCACGAGGACGGCCACCGTCCACGCCAGGGCCTTCCACGGCCACCGCCGGCGCCGCTCGCCCACGGCGAACCGCTCGGTCCGCCGGGGGTCCGTCGACACGGACTCCGTCGGTGTGGCCTGGGCGTGCGGGCCGGGCTCGGCGTCGGCCACGTCGACGACCACCGCGGTGATGTTGTCCTGACCGCCGGCCTCGTTCGCCGCGTCGACCAGGGCTTCGGCGGCGGCCTGCGGGTCGGCGTTCTCCTCGAGGATCCGCTGGATGTCGGCCTCGTCGACCATCCCCGTGAGGCCGTCGCTGCACAGCAGGAGCCGGTCGCCCGGCCGGGGTTGGATCGAGGCCTGGTCAACCTGGACCTCGCCGTCCACTCCGATGGCTCGGGTGAGGATGCTGCGCTGTGGATGGATGGTGGCCTCCTGGGCCGTCAGCTCACCCTTCTCCACCAGTCCCTCCACCACGGTGTGGTCCGTGGTGATGCGCTGGAGGTCGCCGTCCCGCAGGAGGTAGGCCCGCGAATCCCCCACGTGGGCCAGGCGCAAGGTATCGCCCTCGGCCAGGAACGCGGTGAGCGTGGTGCCCATCCCCGCCAGGGCCGGATCCAGCCCCGCCTGCTCGAACACGGCCCGGTTCGCGTCCTGCACGGCCTGTGCCAGGGCCGTCCCGTCCGTGGCCTCTCGGAGCGTGTCCAGGGCCAGCCTCGAGGCGACCTCGCCGCCCTGGTGCCCGCCCATCCCGTCGGCCACGGCGAACAGCGGCTCGCGCACCATGTACGAGTCCTCGTTTCCCTCCCGGACCCGTCCCACGTCCGTGCGGGCGCCGACCACGAACCTCATCGCCGGACCTCCAGCATGGTCTTGCCGATCCGGATGCGGTCGCCGGGCGAGATACCGGTCGGGCCGCTGACCTTCCGCTGGTTGAGGTAGGTGCCGTTCGTCGAGCCGAGGTCTTCGACGACCCAGGACCCGTTGCGGTTCGAGATGCGGGCGTGGACCTGGGAGACGTACGTGTCGTCGGGCTGGATGTCGCACTGCTTCCCCCGGCCGATCTGGATGGTCCCCGTCAGCCGGTGCGTGCTGGCCCGGCCCCCGTTGGCGTCGAGGACCACGACCTTGGACGGCGCGCCCCGGGCGCGTCCCCGCTTGGGCTTCGGCTCTGCGGCCCGAGGCCGGCGCTCCCGGACCCGCCCGCCGTACAGGTCGAGGACCACGGCCCGGACGGCCCGCCACACGAAGAAGTAGAGCAGCAGGAGGAGAACGATCTTCAGGACGGTCAGTACGAACGGCGGCACCGTTCAGCCCCTCCGGAACTCGAGCACGGTGCGCCCGATCGTGATCCTGTCGCCGTCCTCCAGGGTGGCCTCGGAGATCGGGCTGTCGTTCACGAGCGTGCCGTTCGTGGAGCCCAGGTCGACCACCACGTACTCCTCTCCCTGCCGGCGGATCTCGGCGTGGCGCCGGCTGGCGCCGGGGTCGTCGACCTCGACCTCGGAGCCGCCCAGCCGGCCGATCACCGACCGATCGCCGGCCAGCGGCCATTCCCTCCCGTCGTCGGTCAGCACGAGCCTGGCGCCCTTGGCATCCGGGATGCGGACCGGCGCCGAGGTGGCCGGCCCGGTGGCCTCGGTGAGCTCGGCCCGCACCACCAGGTCCCCCCGCTTCAGACCCTCGTCGGTCTCGAACACCACCTCCGGCCGGGCCACCAGGCCCCAGCCGTTCTCCCGGGCCCCCTCGGTCACCACGGTCTCAAGCTCTCTGACCAGGGCTCCCTCGGCGCCGCTGAACCGCTCCCGGTCCTCGCCCGAGACGGCCAGCACGTACCGGTTCGGCACCCACACCTCCCGCACGGAGACGGTCTTGTTCGCCTCCATCTCCCGGAGGATGCGCTTGGCCAGCTCGATCGGCTGGAGGCCGGACCGGAAGGCCGCCTTGAAGAAGCCCTCGATCCCCCGCTCCAGCCTGCTCTCGAAGTTTCTGAGGACGCCCATCGGATGGTCGATTCCCTTGCCGGGGGATGTCGAATCGCCCGGATTATAGGCACGACCCCCCGCCGGGGTCGCCGGCGCTGGTGCGTCAGGCTTTGGGTCCCACGAATCCGTCCAGGATCGCCACGTCGGCCTTCCTCGAGACGTAGACGGTCCTTCCGGATATCGTCCACCGAAGGCCGACGAGCTCGCACGCCTGGATGAAGATCAGCCGGATGTCAGGCGAGAGGTTGGAGAACGCGTATCGCGGATGACTCCAAGCCCTCCCGGTATTCAGGAACCGGTATCCATCGGAGTGGAGGAGTCCACGCAGGAGGAGGTGGGGATGCCGACCAACAAGGCGCTTCTGCCATGCTGTCAGCCTGATCGGGCGAAGGTGCTTCTTGCCGGGACCATGCTGGGGGAACAGGCAGGGCCAGCCCTTGGAGTATGAGGAGACCTCCACACATCCCGGTCGCAAGATCTTGCCGACTCGACTGGAAGGCATCACGGTCCTTATGGCCCGCGCTGCCTCATCGACGATCCTCGGGTAGGCCGCGTCGAGTGTAAGCGGGAGCCTGTAGACCCCACGGGGGTGGGTTGAGATGCAGCCGTCGCCGAGGTAGACCCCCAGAAGGTAGACGTAGGTCTCGGGGAGCTCCTCGCTGCGGTGCCGTGAGCCTCCGCACGAGTCGCATGTCCTATCCCCTGGTACTCGTGCTCTCGGGATGCGGCCGTTGATCCAGTCGCTGACCGTCCCCCGAGGGATCTTCAGGCGGTCCCCGATAGCTCGGGCGGTCAGCCCACGCGCTCGAAGCTGAACGGCTTGCTGGACCTGGGCGGGCGGATGCGTCATGCGTGACAGCCTATGTCTGGGTACTGACATTCTGGGTCGGCCTTGCTGCTACCATGGGAGCGTCTGCGGGCGAGTGGCGAAATTCGGTATACGCGCATGGTTCAGGACCATGTCCCCGCGAGGGGGTGGGGGTTCGAGTCCCCCCTCGCCCACGGGTCTGACGTTCATCTCACCGCCAGGAAGACGTGGGCGGGGCAGACGGCGCTCGGCCGCCAGCGTCGAGCGCCGTGCGGAGGAACCGCTGGGTCCCCCGGAAGGTCTCGGCGCCCTCGTCGGCCTCGAGCTCGGCACGGTGTCGGGCCCTGGCGCCGTGCCACAGGCTCACCACCGCCGCCACGTTCCCGGTCACGTCCTCGTGCCGGAGCAGGCGGAAGCCCGCTTCGCCGAGCAGGCGCTCGTCGACGTCGGGCGGCGAGAAGATGAACCGGCCAGCGAGGCCCGAACGGTGATCTCTCCGTCGGTCAGCATGCCGGTGACCGGGATCGGGTCGGTGAACAGCAGGCGCCCGCCGGGTCAAAGGAGCCGGCGCCAGTCCTGGAGTACGGCCGCTTTGGCGTCCACGTGGCTGATCGAGTCGATGCACACGATCGCATCGAAGGTCTCGTCGCCGAAGGGACGCGGGCGGCCGGCATCGGCATGCACGAACTGGGCCTGCGTGCAGCTCTCGGGATCGGATGAGACCGCTGTGAAGGCCGGGCCGCGAGGGCCCGGCCCTCAGTCGTTCAACGGAGCCGCTTCCGGCTCCACGATCACCGTAAGCGTGTGCTCGCCCGGCTCGCCCGCGGCGACCCGGCGTACGGTGTCGGCCAGCGCTTCCGGCGGATCGGTCTTGAGCACGAACCCCCCCACCCCGGCCACTGCGGCCTCACGGGCCACCCGCCGGTCGTCCGCCGCCGTGAGCATCACGATGCCCACGTCGGGATGGGTCTCGCCGATCGTTCGCGCAGCCTCCAGGCCGTCGAGCACCGGCATCTGGTAGTCGAGGACGACCACGTCCGGGCTGTGCTCCCGGACCAGATCCACCGCTTCCTCACCGGTCTCACCAACCGCGAGCACGTCGAATCCTCCATCGGTCTCGAGATACGTGCGGACGGCCATACGGATGAGCGGGTGATCGTCGGCGATCACGACCTTGATCAACCAGGCTCCTTCCCTTGACGGACGTTCGAGGCAGTCTCTCAGCCGCCTCCGAGAGATTCCATGGCCCGAACGGGCCATTTCCCGGTAGCCCGTTCGGCCGACGACGGCCGCGCCGCCGATTGCACCGGTTCCCCCCAGAGGGATAGGGTGTCCGGGCGTTATGGCACTCTCGCCGGAGCTCCTGACCGTCATCTCGCTCGCCTCGTTGGGCCTGGCCGCCTTCGCCGTGTACCTCCTGGTGGCGAGCGCCCCCAAGGGAGGGAGGAAGCTCGCGGACGACCGGCAGGCCGTGCACCTTTTGTCCCAGCACGATCAGGCCATCGCCCGGCTGAAGGCGGCGGCCCGGCAGCTCGCCGGCGAACAGCGACGCCAGGCGGAGACCCTGATGTCGGCGGTCCAGCGCATCGGCCTGGTCCGGTACGACGCGTTCGAGGACATGGGGGGGCACCTCTCGTTCTCCGCGGCGCTCCTCGACGCGAGCGGTGACGGGATCGTGATCACCTCGATCAACGGCCGGCAAGACACCCGGTGCTACGCGAAGCCGGTGGAGGCGTGGACCTCGAGGCACAACCTGTCCGAGGAGGAGGAGGCGGCCATCCACCAGGCCCTGTCCTCCTCGGGGCCGGCGCCCGCGGTTCGGCTGGCCTCGCCCGGGCGAGGGCGCGTCCGGCCCGGCGCCTGAGTGCTCGATCTCAAGGCCATCCGCGACGACCCCGAGCCGGCGCGCTATGCCTTGGCCCGCCGCGCGCCCGAGCTGGCGGCCGACCTGGACCGCCTCCTGGAGCTCGACGCGGAGCGGCGACGGCTCACCACAGAGGTCGAGGAGCTCAGAGCCGAGCAGAACCGGGCCTCCCGGGCGATCGGGTCGGCCT
>JBOGVU010000071.1:0-13636 GCA_050692915.1 Actinomycetota bacterium
CCGCGCGGCGGAGTCGAGGAGCGTCTTCGAGGGAAGACACGCCCAGAAGCTGCACAGGCCCCCCACGAGCTCCCGCTCCACCACCGCCACCCTCCTGCCGAGCTGGGCGGAGAGGCTTCCGGCGGCCTCGCCGCCGGCCCCCGCCCCGATCACCACGACGTCGTAGCTCACGCGTCCTCCTCGCTTCGGCTGGTCGTATGGTGCAACGAGCGGACCGGTCGCGGCATGCCCCGGCGTGGGAGGATTGGGCCCCGCCTGAGAGGGGAATGCGAGGCTGGCCGGGCCGGTTGTGGGCTCGCAAGGGGGTGACGTGGCGACACAGCGGATGAACTCGTGGCAGCGCTGGACCATGGTGGCGGTGGTCCTGGGTTCCGGGATCGTCTTCCTGGATACATCGGTGGTCAACCTGGCCCTCCCCAGGATCGGGGAGGAGCTGCGAAGCCCGCTCTTCGGCTTCGCCACGCTGGAGGCCCAGTCGTACATCAACAACGGGTACTTCCTCACGCTCAGCGCCCTCCTGATCCTGGCCGGTGCGCTGAACGACTTCTTCGGCCGGCGCCGGATGTTCACCATCGGCCTCACCGGCTTCCTGGTCACCTCGGTGCTGTGCGGGTTGGCGCCGAACATGGAGCTCCTGATCCTGTTCCGGATCCTCCAGGGGGCCACCGGGGCGCTGGTGGTGCCGGGCTCCCTGGCCATCATCACGGCCAGCTTCGAAGGCGAGCAGCAGGGACGGGCCTTCGGACTGTGGGCCGGCGCCTCGGCGGCCACCACCATCCTCGGGCCGTTCATCGGGGGCGTCCTGGTGAACTCGATCTCGTGGCGGGCCGCGTTCTTCATCAACGTCCCCTTCCTCCTGGTGGCCCTGTTCGCCATGCGGCACGTCCCCGAGTCGCGCGACGAGGAGGCCACCGGCCGGTTCGACTGGCTGGGCTCGCTGGTCGTGGCGGTGGCGGTGGGCGGTCTGGCGTTCGGGACGATCCGCGGCCAGCAGACGGAGTGGCGGGGGACCGAGGCCTACCTGGCCCTGGCGTTCGGCGCCGCGGCCACGGTGGCGTTCCCGATCATGATGGTCAAGCGGAAGAACCCGCTGGTGCCGCCCTTCCTCTTCCGGTCCCGGAACTTCACGGTGACCAACATCTCCACGTTCGTGATCTACGGCGCCCTGTACGTGTTCATCACGTTCCAGGGCCTGTTCCTGATCGGGACCCTCGGCTACAACGAGCCCGCGGCCGGGATCGCCGGCCTGCCGGCCACGCTGTTCCTGGTGCTGTTCTCCACCAGGTTCGGCCGGCTGGCCGCGCGGTACGGTCCTCGGCTGTTCATGTCGGCCGGCCCGGCCATCATGGCCCTGGGGCTGCTGTACCTGGTCCGGTTCCCCTCCGAGAGCGAGCCCTGGGTGTTCGGCACCGGCTCCGGCCAGTCCATCCTTCCCCCCGGGGACTACCTGGTGGACCTCCTGCCGGCAGTGGTGATCTTCGGCGTCGGGCTGATGATGATGGTGGCCCCGCTCACCACGGCGCTCATGACCTCGGTCCCGAGGCACAACTCGGGAGTGGCCTCCGCGATCAACAACGCGATCTCCCGGGTCGGTTCCCCGCTGGTCACGGCGCTGATCTTCGTGGCAGTGGTATCGAGCTTCTACGGAGCCATCCAGGAGCGGGTCCCTGGGGTGGACACGTCGTCCCCGTCGTTCCGTCAGGAGGTGGCGCCCCTGAACCCGCCCGAGGAGGGCGCCGACCCAACCGTGGTCGGGGCGGCCCGCCAGGCGTCCACGGACTCCTTCCACCTCGCGGTGCTGGTCGCCGCGGGCCTGTTACTGGCGGGCGCGGCGGTCAACGCCGTGGGGATCAGGAACCCGAAGCGGCCGGCCGAGAGGGAACCCGAGCCGGAGGAGCCCGCGGTGGTGACGGCGGCCCGGGTGGACACGATCCCCGAGGGCGTCCCGTGCCTCCCGGTCGCTCAGCCCACCGCCCTGCCCGGCGATCCGAGGATGCACTCGGAGGAACGCTGACGGACGAGGGTGGGCGGACGGCCCGCGAGGCCCTCGACCTGCTCGACTGGAAGCGCCGGGTCTTCGCCCTGTATGCGGAGATCCGGACGGCCGCCGATCCCCGCGCCGCCTGGGATCGATGGCGGGTGGTCCGGCGGGAGCTGATCGCCACCCATCCCCAGTCGCCGATCCGCGACGGGGGGGAGCGGGCGGCGTTCGAGGGCCCCTGGTACTTCGACCACGACCCGGCGGCCCGGGTTACGGCCGAAGTGGAGGAGGCCGAGCCCCAGCGGGTGGTCGTCGAGGGCAGCGCCGACGGACGGTTCGAGATGACCAGGGTGGGGACGGCCCGGTTCGAGCTCTACGGGGATCGCGGGGCTCTGGGGCTGTACTGGGTCGAGGGCTACGGCGGCGGCCTGTTCCTCTCGTTCCGGGACGCCACCAGCGGAGCGGAGACCTACGGCGCCGGTCGGTACCTCCTCGACACGGTGAAGGGGGCCGACCTGGGGCTCGAGGAGGGACGCCTGGTCCTCGACTTCAACCTGGCCTACCAGCCGTCCTGCTCGTACGACCCGGCCTGGGCATGTCCGCTGGCGCCGCCGGAGAACCGCCTGCCGGTACCGGTTCGGGCGGGGGAGCGGCTGGGGCCGTGAACGACGGAGGACCCGCCACACCGGACGGGCCCTCCACCGAACCGACCTCTAGATAAGTCCTTCCTCCACCAGGTGCGAGTTAGCCACGTCGGCCGGGTCCTCGCCGTCGATCTCCACCCGGCCGTTCAGCTCCGTGATGTTCTCGGTGGTGAGCGTGGCGCTTACCGCGTTCAGCAGCCCCTCGATCTCGTCGTTGAGGACCTCGCTCCGCACCACCGGGGTGATGTTCTCCGCGTTCTGCAGCTGCTGGTCGTCCTCCAGGACGATCCAGCTGTTCGCCCCGATCACGCTCGAGGTGGAGAACAGCAGGCCGACATCGATGTCGCCGCCGTCTAGGGCCTCCACCGTGAGCGGGCCGCCCACGTCGAGCGGGACGAACTCGCCGAACTCGATCCCGTACACCTCCTGGAGCCCGGGGATGCAGAACGGCCGCTCGGGGCACTCCGGCGGGCCCCCCAGGGTGAGGTCGCCGGCCACCGGGGCCAGGTCGCTGACCGAGGCCAGGTCGTTGGCTTCGGCGGTCTCCCCGGTGACGACGAACGCGTTCGTGTCGTTCGCCTCCGAGGAGTCCAGCAGTGTCTGCCCTCGTTCGGAGAGCAGCGGCTCGAGCGCCGAACGGGCCTCGTCCGCGTGGCCGGACGCCGCGGCGTCCGGATCCAGGAACAACAGCAGGGAGCTCAGGTACTCGGGGGCGATGTCGATGTCACCTGCCTCGATGGCCGGCTGGAGCACCTCGCGAGACTCGAGGCCCGTCTGTCGCTCCACGGTGTAGCCGGCGTTCTCCAGGACCTGCGCGTACATCTCCGCCGCGATCTGGTTCTCGGCGAAGGCGACACCACCGACGGTGAGGGTTCCTCGGTCCTCGCCGTCTCCTCCTCCGCCCCCTCCCGGCCCGTCCTCGCCGCACGCGGCCCCGATCAGGGCCAGGGCGAGGAGGGCCGCCCCAAGGGCGGTGCTGCGGAACCTCCGCATGGGTCATTCCCCCTCTCTCTTCACGGGAGCCTCCTGAGCTCCCTCCGACAAGGGACCAACAACCTTACCAATCCGTTTTCCGAGGCCCCTATTCCATCTCGTCAGGCGGCCGGCCCGATCGCCGGCTTCGGGGCCGGGAGCCGCCCCCTGGACGCGGTGCGTGGCGTGACCGCCCGTTGGAGTAGCGCCAGGGAGGCCTCGGTGAGGATCGCCAGCAGGGCGACCAGCAGGGCGCCGGCGAAGATCTGGGGGAAGTCCCGGATGGCGAACCCGTCGACCAGGTACCGTCCCAGGCCGCCGCCCGCAGGTACCGCGGCGAGGGTCGCGTAAGACACCACCTGCACGGCCGCGGTGCGGAGGCCCCCAACGATGAGCGGAGCGGCGAGCGGCACCTCCAGACGCCGCAGTACCTGCCCCTCGGTCATTCCCATCCCCCGAGCGGATTCAAGGGTGTCGGGGTCGACGGTCTGGACGCCGACGTAGGTGTTGGTCAGCATCGGTGGGATGGCCAGGAGGATCAGGGCGAACAGGACCCCGGGGCGGAGAGACGGCGGGAACCCCAGACCGGTCCCGAAGACGATCACGAAGAGCAGGAGGAGCCCGAAGGCAGGAATGGCCCGACCGAGGTTAGCCACCTGCACGACAAGGAACTCGAACCGCCGGTTGTGTCCGATGTAGAGGCCCAGGGGGAGCGCGATCAGCATGGCCACCACGACCGACACGCCCGCCGTGATGAGGTGCTCAACGGTTCGGACAGGGATCCCGATAGGGCCCGACCAGTGGGCGGGATCCGTGAACCACTCCACGACCTCCGAGACGAACCCAGGATCGGTCACGTGACGATCCTCGCTCGGGACGGACGAACCCACGGGCTGAGCAGGCGCTGTCCCCGGAGGAGGAGGAAGTCGCTGGCCACCGCCAGGAGGAAGGACAGGACCAATCCCACGGGCACCGCCACATCGGGCAGCAGCGGCCTGAACCCGTTCAGGATCAGGTAGCCGAGGCCGCCCTTGCCCACGAAGACCGTGACCGTGACGAGCCCGATCGTGGTCACGGTGGCGATGCGGATCCCGGCCACGATGACCGGCAGGGCCAGGGGGACCTCCACCCGCCAGAGGAGCTCACGGTCGGTGTACCCCATGCCCCGCGCGGTCTCCTTCACATCGTCGGGCACCCCGTTCAGGCCGGACACGATGTTCCGGATCAGGATCAACAAGGTGTAGCTGACCAGCCCGATCTCTGCGCTGAGCGTTGACAGGCCGGTGAACGGAATCAGGAGGGCGAACAGGGCCAGGCTGGGGATCGTGTACAGGATCCCCGCCACCCACGTCACCGGGGGGTACGCCCGAGTATGGCGCTGCGCGTAGACGGCAACGGGGACCGAGATCACCAAGCCGATCGCCACGGCCAGGAACGTGAGCCAGACGTGCTCGACGAGCTTGTCACCGATGAGATCCAGATGGGTACCGACCCATTCCCAGTCCCAGAACTCGCTCACGACACGATCTCCCGCGACACCCGCTCGACGGTGAGGATGCCCAGGTACCGCTGTCCCTCGCTGACCACCACGGCCACATTGGTCCTCGAGGTGACGATGGAGTCGAGGGCCTGGCGCAGGGAATCGCTGGCCCGCACGTACGCGCTGAACCTCCGTGGGGCGGCATCGCCGGCGCGCTCGACGCCCGACACCATGGCCTCGTCGACCCAACCCAGGAGTTCGCCGTCGCGGATCACGCTGGCCCAGTCGAAGCCGAACTCGCGCATCACCGAGCGGGCCTTCTCGGGGGTGTCGTCCGGCGAGACCACCGGCCCCTCCTCGACCTCGATGTCCGAGACCCTGATCAGGGCCAGCCGCTTCAGTCCGCGCTCGGCCCCCACGAACGACCTCACGAACTCGCCAGCCGGCTCCCGCAGGATCTGCCCGGGAGCGGCGAACTGCTCCAGGACGCCGCCGATGTTCAGGATGGCGATGCGGTCGGCCATCTTGATGGCCTCGTCGATGTCGTGTGTGACGAACACGATCGTCTTCCTGAGTCGGTCCTGGATGTCCAGGAACTGATCCTGGAGGCTGGCCCGGATGATGGGATCGACCGCCGCGAAGGGCTCGTCCATCAGCATCACGGGCGGATCGACCGCCAGGGCCCGGGCCACCCCCACCCGCTGACGCTGGCCGCCGGAGAGCTCGCCCGGGTACCGCGCCAGCAGCTCTTCGTCCAGGTGGAGCATCCCCG
Source organism: Actinomycetota bacterium (assembly GCA_050692915.1). Lineage (GTDB taxonomy): Bacteria > Actinomycetota > UBA4738 > UBA4738 > CALAEC01 > CALAEC01. Next base: position 5,850 of record JBOGVU010000071.1, read on the forward strand.
CGAGCTCGTGGACCCGGGCCTCCGTCCGGGCCGGATCCCAGCCTTCCAGCCGGGGGACCGTGGCGATGTTCTGGGCCACGGTCCGGTGCGGCATCAGGCCGATCGATTGGATCACGTAGCCGATCCCGCGCCGGAGCGCGACGGGATCCTGGGCCATGATGTCTGTGCCGTCCACCTCGATCGTGCCGGAAGTCGGCTCGATCAGTCGGTTGATCATCTTCATCGTGGTGGTCTTCCCGCAGCCCGACGGCCCCACCAGGACGACCGTCTCGCCCTCGGGCACCTCCAGGGAGAGGTCCGTGACGGCGGGCCCCCTGGCGCCCGGGAACCGCTTCGACACGTTGCGGAGGGAGATCATCGCCTGGGCCATCCGGCCTCCGGGATCAAGTACCTCATACGATCATGCCAACGCAAGGACGGGCCGGCCGATTCCGCTACGATTGGCTCCCGATGCTGCTGGATGTGTTCAGCGACAACCCCTTCGCCACGAACTGCTGGATCGCCGGCGCCGACGATTCCGAGGAGGTCGTGGTGGTCGACCCGGGGTTCGAGCCCGCCGCGATCCGGCTGAAGGTGGCCCGGAGCGGGCGGAGGCTGGCGGCCGTCCTGGCCACCCACGGCCACGGCGACCACATCGGCTCGGTGCCCCAGGTGTGCGGGGACGACGCGCCCCTGTACATCCACGAGGCCGACGAGCTGGCCCTCACCGACCAGGAGCGGTGGGGGGCCGGGTTCGCGGCCCAGGCGGACTTCCGTCCGTCGGAGGTCCGGACGGTGGCGGACGGCGACGTCCTGGAGTTCGCCGGCTTCCGGATCGAGGTCATGCACACTCCCGGCCACACGCCCGGCCACGTCTGCTACCGGACCGACGGCATGGTGTGGAGCGGCGACCTGGTGTTCCGCGGCTCGATCGGGCGCTCGGACTTCCCGAACTCGAACCCGGCGGCCATGGAGGCGAGCCTCCGCCGGTTCCTGGAGCTCCCCGACGACCGGCCGGTGTATCCGGGCCACGGCCCCGAGACCACCGTGGGGCTGGAGCGGGCCACGAACGAATGGCTCGTGGCGCTGGCCTCGCGGTGACGGACTTCGGCCCCCCTCGAGGGACCCAGGACCTCCTGCCGCCGACCTCGGACGCGATGCTGGCCCTGGCCGACGCCGCTCACGAGGTGGCTCGTCTTTACGGGTACCGGTATGTGGAGACCCCGGCCATCGAGCACACGGAGATCTTCGAGCGAACCTCCGGCGGCTCCAGCGACGTGGTGACCAAGGAGATGTACTCGTTCGAGGACAAGGGAGGCCGGTCCCTCACCCTGAAGCCGGAGTCGACCGCTCCCGTGGTCCGGGCGTACCTGGCCCGCCGCCAGGACCTTCCGTCGCCGTTCAAGGCCTACTACGTCGGCCCGAACTGGCGGCACGGTCGGCCCCAGGCGGGGCGCCTCCGGGAGTTCCGGGTGTTCGGGATCGAGGTCCTCGGGTCCGCGGCGCCGGGCGCTGACGCCGAGGTGGTGGCGGTGGGGGACCGGTTCCTCCGGGACCGCGGGCTGTCCCGGCTGACGCTCCACCTCAACTCGATCGGCGACGAGGTGTGCCGCCCCCGGTTCCGGGAGGACCTGTCGGCGTTCCTGGAGCGACGTGCTGACCGGCTCGACCGGGAACACCGAGAAACGTGGCGGCAGAACCCGCTGCGGGTCCTCGACTGCAAGTCACCGGAGTGCCGGGCCGCCACGGAGGACGCGCCGCGGATCCTCGACTACCTGGACGACGCCTGCCGGGAGCACTTCGAGGCGGTGCGGGCTGGGCTGGACGAGGAGGGCGTGGCCTACGAGATCGACCACCGGCTGGTCCGGGGGCTCGACTACTACACCCGCACCACGTTCGAGTTCGTGTCCGGCGCGCTCTCGCCGGCGCAGGCAACGGTGTGCGGCGGGGGCCGGTACGACGGGCTGGCCGAGGTGTTGGGGGGCGAGCCGACCCCCGGGGTGGGGTTCGGGCTCGGCCTGGAGCGGCTCCTGCTGGCCGCTGCCGAGGAGGGCGTGGCCCGGGTTCCCTCGAGGGCGGCCCGGTGCTACGTCGTGGCGCTGGGGGAGGAGGCCCGGCGCGAGGGGCAGGCCCTCCTGCGGGAGCTCCGACGCGCCGGCATCCCCGCGGACGCGTCGCTGGAAGATCGCCCCATGAAGGCCCAGCTTCGGATGGCCGACCGGGCCGGCGCCGAGTACGCGGCCCTGCTGGGCGACCGCGAGCTCCGCGACGGCACGGTCACGATGCGGCGGCTGGCCGACGGCGAGCAGGAGAGCGTGCGCCGCGGGGAGGTGGCGGCGTGGCTCTCCCGATGAGGACTCACCTCTGCGGCGAGCTTCGCGCCGAGGATGCGGGCTCCGAGGTGGCGCTGTGCGGGTGGGCGGCACACGACCGCGACCACGGCGGGGTGCTGTTCGTGGACCTGCGCGACCGTGAGGGCTCCGTGCAGGTGGTGTTCCACCCACAGGAGCAGCCCGAGGCTCACGCCGCCGCGTCCCGGCTGCGGGCCGAGTCGGTGGTCCGGGTCACCGGCGAGGTTCGGGCCCGGCCCGAGGGGACCGTCAACCCCAGCCTCCCCACCGGCGAGGTCGAGGTGGCGGCCAGGGACCTCGAGGTCCTCTCGGAGGCCGAGCCGCCACTGTTCCCCATCGAGGACCGGATCACGGCCGACGAGGCGCTCCGGCTCCGGCACCGCTACCTCGACATCCGCCGCCCCGAGATGACCCGGCGTCTCCGGCTCCGGCACCGGGCCTTCTCCTCGATCCGGCGGTTCTTCGACGAGCACGGCTTCGTGGAGGTGGAGACGCCGATGCTGACCCGGTCCACCCCCGAGGGGGCCCGGGACTTCCTGGTCCCCTCCAGGCTCTCGCCCGGCACGTTCTATGCCCTGCCGCAGTCGCCCCAGCTCTTCAAGCAGATCCTGATGGTGGCCGGGCTCGACCGCTACTACCAGATCGTGCGGTGCTTCCGGGACGAGGACCTCCGGGCCGACCGCCAGCCGGAGTTCACCCAGCTCGACGTGGAGATGTCGTTCGTCGAGGAGGCGGACGTCCAGTCGATGATCGAGGAGTTGTTCGTCCGGGTGTGGCGCGAGGTCCTCGACGTGGACCTGACGACGCCCTTCCCCCGGCTTCCGTACGCCGAGTCGATGCGCCGATACGGGTCCGACAAGCCCGACCTCCGCTACGGCATGGAGCTCGCCGACCTCACTGAGACGTTCCAAGGTTCGAGGTTCCAGGTCTTCTCCAGAGCGGTCGAAGCGGGGAGCGTGGTGAAAGGCTTCGCAGCCCCCGTGAGCCAAAGCGAGCAAGCGAGTGCGTGGGGGCCCCGCATTTGGGACACGTGGATTCCCGAAGCAAAGGCCCGGGGCGCATCCGGGCTCGTTTGGATTCTGTTCGACAAGCGCGGGATTCACTCGCCTGTGGGAAAGCACCTTTCACACGCTGAAGTCGATGCAATTCGCGAGTTAACGGGAGCATCCGAGGGCGACGTGGCTTTCATTGTCGCAGACCCGGAACGGCGAGCAAACACGGCTCTAGATGGCCTCCGCCGGCTCACTGCTGTCGCGCTCGGCTTAGTTGAGAAGCACCGATGGGAGTTCACCTGGATCACGGAGCCGCCGTTGTTCGAGTGGAGCGAGGAGGAGGGGCGGTGGGTGAGCGTCCACCACCCGTTCACCTCGCCGGCCACCGAGGACCTGAGCCCCGAGACGGCCACGGCCCGGGCCTACGACCTGGTGGTCAACGGGTGGGAGCTCGGCGGGGGATCGATCCGGATCCACCGGTCCGACGTGCAGCGGAAGGTGTTCGAGGCCCTCGGGTTCGGCCGGGAGGAGGCGCAGGCTCGGTTCGGGTTCCTCCTGGAGGCGTTCCGGTACGGGGTTCCGCCGCACGGCGGGATCGCGTTCGGGCTGGATCGGACCGCCATGGTGCTGGCCGGGGAGACGAACATCCGCGAGGTGATCGCGTTCCCCAAGACCCAGTCCGGCGCCGACCTCCTGACCGGCGCCCCGGCAGAGGTGGACGAGGCCCAGCTCCAGGAGCTCGGCCTCCGGCTCCGCCATCCGCCCCCGCCGCGGAGCTGACTCCCGGCGGCGTCCTCTCCGTCCCTCAGGGCGCCCCCTCTCCACTTCACCAGCCGGTAAGGATCCTTACCGGGTGGAAATGTTTCTTACCACATGGCGGGAGGTGTGAACGTGCGCCGTGAGCGCCGGCTGCGCCCCGCGATCTCGGCCGCTCCGCGTAGGCTGTCCTCATGGCGGAGCCCCTGGCGGCCCGGATGCGCCCTCGCGCATTCGACGAGGTGGTGGGCCAGCGCCACCTCGTAGGCGAGGGGAAGCCGCTCACGGAGCTCGTCCGGACGGGCCACTTACCTTCGGTGATCCTGTGGGGGCCGGCCGGCACCGGGAAGACCACGCTGGCGTTCCTCCTGGCCGGGGACGCCGAGCTGGTCCAGCTCTCCGCGGTGTCCTCGGGGGTCGGCGACGCGCGGAAGGTCATGGCCAGGGCCCGCGACTCGATGGTCTCCACGGTCCTGTTCGTGGACGAGGTCCACCGGTGGAGCAAGGCCCAGCAGGACGTCCTCCTCCCGGCCGTCGAGGACGGGACCATCACCCTCATCGGCGCCACCACCGAGAACCCGTACTTCTCGCTGGTCACCCCGCTCCTGTCACGGTGCATCCTCCTCAGGCTGGAGCCGCTGTCGGAGGAGGACCTCCGGGCCCTCCTCGACCGGGCCCTGGCCGACCGGGAGCGGGGCCTCGGCGAGCACGACGTCAAGGTCACCGACGAGGCTCTGGATCACCTCGTGGAGGTGGCCGGGGGGGACGCTCGGATCGCGCTGACCGGGCTGGAGGCCTCCGTCCTGGCGGCGGTGGCCGGCGAACGGGCCGAGGTCGACATGGCCCTGGCCGAGGCGTCCGTCCAGCAGAAGGCCGTCGTGTACGACAGGCAGGGGGACGCCCACTACGACGTCATCTCGGCGTTCATCAAGTCGATCCGGGGGTCGGACCCCGACGCGGCCCTGTTCTGGCTGGCCCGGATGATCGAGGCGGGGGAGGACGCCCGGTACATCGCCCGTCGTATGGTGGTGCACGCATCCGAGGACATCGGCATGGCCGACCCGCGGGCGCTGCTGGTGGCCACGGCAGCGGCCCACGCCGTCGAGTACGTCGGCCTCCCGGAGGCGATCATCAACCTGGCCCACGCCGCGATCTACCTGGCCCGGGCCCCCAAGTCGAACAGCGTGATCACTGCGATCGGGAAGGCCCGGGCGGACGCGGCCTCGGCCGACCCCGTGCCTCTCCACCTCCGGGACACCCACTACCCCGGGGCTCGGAAGCTCGGCCACGGGAAGGGGTACCGATACCCGCACGACTACCCGGGGCATGTGGTCGAACAGGAGCACCGGCCGGACCGGTTCGAGGGCACGCGGTACTACGAGCCGTCGGACCAGGGCGAGGAGGGGGAGTGACGCTGACCACCCTCGCGTGGGAGAATCGGCGGCCGTGAGGAGGCCATGTGTCGATCGGTGAGTGGGCGGCGATCATCGCCGCGGTGGCCTGGGCCATCCTGGTCCTGGTGCTGGTGGTCCTATCCCTGGGCATGTTTCGGGTCCTGGACACGACCCGGGCGCTGATCGAGGGGATCCGCCAGGAGACGGTGCCCCTCCTCGGTGAGGTGCGGACCTCGGTGATCACCATGAACAAGAACCTGGAGCACTCCGACGACCTCCTGGTGTCGGTGGGCAATGTGACGAAGACCGTGGAGCGGATCAGCGGTCTGGTCGACCAGTTCGTGTCGACCCCGCTGATCAAAGGGATCTCCTACGGCTACGGAGCGCAGCAGGCCTTCCGGAGCTTCCGGCGGCGGTCGGGACGATGAGGCGCCTGTTCTGGATCGGCGTGGGTGTGGCCGCCGCTTACTACGGCTCCAGGTGGCTGCGCCGCCAGCGCGAGAGGATCACCCCCGAGAACGTGGCGGCCCGAGCGGCCGAGCGCCTCGGCGGCGTGATGGAGCTGGTTCGGGTCTCGGTCGAGGAGGGCCGGAGGGCCGCCGCGGAGAAAGAGGCGGAGATCCGAATCTCGCTGGGCGACCGTCCACCCACCGGCCCTCCCGCGCGCCGCTGAGGCCCGGCTACCAGGTCGGGTCGGAGGTCAGGAGCGGGATGATCTCGGCGAGCGGCTGGGGCCTGGCGAAGAGGTAGCCCTGGGCGTAGTCGCAGCCGAGCCGCCGGAGCGTGTACAGCTGTTCGCTGGTCTCGACGCTCTCGGCGATCGTCGGCAGCCCGAGGGCGTGCGCCATGCTGATCACGGCCGTGACGATGTTCCCGGCGCCCGGGTCCCGGTCGAGGTCCTCGACGAACGACCCGTCGATCTTGAGGAAGTCGATGGGGAACCGGTTCAGATGCATGAGCGAGGAGAACCCCGTGCCGAAGTCGTCGATGCTCACCCGGACCCCCGCCGCCCGGAGCCCGCCCAGAACGGTCGAGGCGCCGTCGGCGTCCTCCATAACGCTGCTCTCGCCGATCTCCATATAAAGCGTCCCGGGGTCGATCCTGGAGCCGGCCAGGATCCCCCGCACCACGTCGACGAAGTCCGGCGCCTCGAACTGATGGGCGGACAGGTTCATCGACAGCATCAGGGGCCCGCCGTCCGGGTGGGCGGCCTGGAGCCGCTCCGCCTCCCGGCATACCTCGCGGAGCACCCACGCACCGATGTGATGGATCAGTCCGGTCTCCTCAGCCTCGGGCATGAACTCGCCCGGGAGCACCAGGCCCCTCTCCGGGTCCTGCCAGCGCAGGAGCGCCTCGACCCCGGCGATGCGGCCGGTCTGGAGATGAACGATGGGCTGGTAGGCCAGCTGGAACTCGCCGCGACTGAGGGCGCCGGCCAGATGGCTCTCGCCAGACGGACCGGGGGATGCCGCGGAGACCTGATCTGACGCCGGGCTCTGGGGGGCCTCGGCGGCCGTCCGGAACGCGGGCTCGGCGGCGGCCATCGCGCCGACCGGCTCCGGCGGGGCCTGCGGCTCTTCCTCGGCCCCCTGCTCGGCAGGAGCCGCCTCGGCGGGCTGGGCCGCGGAGGCACGAGGCTGGTCGTACGACTGCATGTTGCCGGGGCCCCGGTCCTTGGCGCGGTCGAGCGCCTCCTGGGCCCGGCGGAACAGGGACTCCGGCGAGTTCAGCTGCCCCGAGGCCACGGCGTAGCCGAGGCTCGAGGTCACCGTGACGGTCTCCCCGTCGAAAGAGAACGGCGTCGACGCCGCGGCGTGGGCTCGCTCGGCGATCGTGGCCGCGCCCTCCGCCTTGGCGAGGTCGTCGCACAGGATGGCGAACTCGTCCTCGCCGACCCTGGCCAGGCTGTCGCCGGGCCGGAGCACCCCGAACAGGCGCTCGGCCATGCCGATCATGACCCGGTCTCCGATGTCCGTGCCGTAGCTGTCGTTGACCAGCCGGAACCGGTCGATGTCGATGAGGAGTACGGCGACCTGTGACGGCTTCCGAGCGGAGCCGGCCAGGGCCACGCTGAGGCGATCCATGAACAGGACCGCGCCGGGGAGACCCGTGAGGGGATCCTGGAGGGTGGCCGGCTCCGAACCGTCCTCGGCCTCCTCGGACGGCACGGCGGCGTTCGCGGCGGGCCGGAGGAACACCATCGAGGCGTACTGCCTGGGGTCGTCGGGGTAGGTCAGGCTGGCGTGGAGGTGGACCTCTGACCCGTCCCGGTGCCGGCCGACCACGCTGACCTCGGCCTCGCGCCACCGCCGCTG
>JBOGVU010000072.1:0-13521 GCA_050692915.1 Actinomycetota bacterium
GCTCCAGGCGGCGCAGGACGCCGGGATCACCGTCGTCCTGGTCGACACCATCGTGGACGACGAGAGCATCGGCGTCTCCCGGATCGCCACGGACAACGTCGAGGGCGGCCGGGTCGCCGGCGAGGCCCTGGTCGAGCTGATCGGCGGCGAGGGCTCGGTGTTCGTCAACACCACCCAGCCCGGGGTCTCCACGGTGGAAGAGCGCCAGGAGGGCTTCGAGTCGGTGATCGAGGGCGAGGCCGGCATCGAGTACCTGGGCGCCGAGTTCAACAACGACGACGCCACCAGGGCGGCCCAGATCACCTCGGCGGTGCTGGCTCGCAACCCCGAGCTGGCGGGCATCTTCGCCACGAACCTGTTCTCGGCCGAGGGAGCGGCCACCGCGCTCCGGGACGCCGGGGCTCAGGAACAGGTCCAGATCGTCGGCTTCGACGCGAGCCCGGGGCAGGTGGACCAGCTGGAGGAAGGCCTGGTCCAGGCGCTGGTGGCCCAGAACCCCAGGGAGATCGGTTTCCAGGGCGTGCAGACCGCCGTGGCGTCGATCCGGGGGGAGGACTTCGAGGAGCAGATCACCACGCCGCTCACCGTGGTCACCCAGGACAACCTGGATGACCCTGAGGTTCAGGACACCCTCTACCTGGGCGAGTGCTGATCTCGCTCTGAAGGACGCGCGCGGCCGGCGTCGTTCCCCGGCGTCGGCCGCACGCCTTCCGGGGTGCCGGTGCCGGCCGGGACCGGCTCGGCCCGCCCGGAGCCGGCGGATCTAAGGGCGGCGTCGAAGAGTCGATGTGCCGCCAGCGCCTCCCGGGGGGTCACACATGCGAAGGCGTCGCCCAGGGCCCCGGCTCGCTCCGCCAGGAACGCCGCCCACATCTGGAGCACCGCGTCGGAGAACCCGAACTCGAAGATCCCTCCGGTGACCGTGGGGAAGACGGACTGGCTGCCGGTCTCGACCTGCTCCCAGACCTGCTCGCCGTCCCGAACCGAGAACCGCAGCACGGTCTTGGGGTGGGCGGTCGAGAACTCGACGCCGCCCCGCATGCCCACCGCCCGGATACGCCAGGTGTTCATCTCACCGGGAGCGATGCGCTTCGTCTCCACGGTCAGAGGGAACTCACCGTCGGGAGCGGCGACGGTGCAGACGAGCGTGGCGTTCTCGATCGTGTCGCAGGGCACCGGGGCCCCGTCGGGCCCGGGACGCTCGGTCACCAGGTCCTGGAGCACCGCGTACACGCGAGAAGGGAACCACCCGAGCTTGTAGGGCAGATGGAGGGCGTGCATCCCAAGGTCGCCCATCACCCCGGTTCGGCCGGCGAACCTCGTCTGGCGCTTCCAGGTGATCGGCTTCTCGAGGTCCAGGTCGCTGGAGTGCAGGAACGCGGTGTTGGCCTCGATGACCCGGCCGATGGTCCCCGATCGGATGATGCCTGCGGCGACCTGGGCCCCCGGGAAGTACGGCATCTCGCTGGAGCACCGCACGAAGAGGTCCGGCCGTCGTCGCAGCGCCTCCAGGATCCGCTCCCCAGCAGGCAGGTCGATCCCGAAGGGCTTCTCTCCCAGGAAGTCCTTCCCGGCATCGATCGCGGCGAGGTACAGCTCCTCGTGGAGATGGTGCGGCACCGCGATGTACAGCACCTCCACCCCGTCATCCCGGAGCAGGTCGCGGTAGTCGGTGCTGAGCGTGCGGACGGTGTCGATGCGCTCGAACCACGAGAGCACGTCGGGATCGCTGTCACAGACCGCGGTCAGCCGGGGGCGGACCGGGTGGTCCTGGAGCGCCGCCCACCGGCCGATGGCGGCGGCCGTCTCCTTGCCCATGAGGCCGCCACCGATGATGCCGACCTCGACCCCCCGCGCGTTGTCGCTCAGGTCGCTCCCTCGACGAGCGTCATGGCCTTCTCCGGGGGCCAATCGTCGTGGACGATGGCCATCAGGGCCCGGGTGATGGCGCCAGGGGACGGGTGCTGGATGATGTTGCGTCCGTACACGATCCCCGCCGCACCCTGACGGATCAAATCGTGGGTCCGGGCCAGGATCTCCTCGTCGCTCACCCGGCCGCCCCCACGGGCCAGCACCGGGACGCCGGCGATCTCCACCACGCGGTGGTAGTCGGCGAGATCGTCGGTGGGGTCGGCCTTGATGATGTCGGCCCCCAGCTCGACGGCCTGCCGGACCAGGGCGGTGATCCTTCCGAGGTCCCCGTCGACGGCGTACCCGCCGCCGTCCGCGGGCTTCATCACCAGCGGCTCGACCATCAGGGGCATCCCGGCGGCCTCGCAGGCTCCCTTGAGCCGGCTGACATTCTCGATGCTGGCCCGACGAAGGTCCTCGGCGCCGGGGATATCGAACATGTTCACCACGACGCACGCCGCGTCCAGACGGAGGGCCTGCTCCACCGGATCGTCGATCAGGACCGCGAACGCTCGCTCCGGCTGCTGCCGCCCGTAGACGTTGGCCGTGTCGGACCGGAGCACCAGTGCCGGTTTGTCGCGACCCGGCCTGGACTGGAGCAGGTGCGCCTGGCCGACCGTCAGCTGGATCGCGTCGGGGGCGGCCTCCACCAACCGATCCACGGCGACCGCCATGTCCTCGATGCCGGCCAGGAACTCCGCCTGGCCGGCGAATCCGTGATCGACGGCGACGTCCAGGCACCGGCTCGACCTCGGGTTGAACAACCGATTCAGTCGGTAGAGCTTCATCGCTCCCCTTGACCAGCCGACGGAACAGAACCTAGGCTACCCAGGACAACGTTGTCAATCGGCCGAGGTAGCCCGGTGGATCCGATCGTCCTGGCGTCCAACCAGATCCCACGCTTCTATCGCGGTGGAGAGGCCATCGCCGGGTTCCGGGGGATGCCCCACCGGGACGAGCTCGCGCCCGAGGACTGGGTGGGATCGGCCACGGCCGTGTTCGGCTCGGAGACGCTGGGCCTGTCGGCGCTGCCGGACGGCCGAACCGTGAAGGAAGCGCTTCACTCCGACCCTGAGGGCTTCCTGGGGCCCGCGCACGCGGAGCGGTTCGGGTCGGAGATGGGACTGCTGGTGAAGCTGCTGGATGCCGGGCAGCGGCTGCCGGTGCACTGTCACCCGAGCCGGGAGTTCGCCCGCCGGCACCTCGACTGTCCCTACGGGAAAACGGAGGCCTGGGTCGTGGTCGAGGTTCGATCGCCGGAACCCTTCGTGTACCTGGGGTTCCGGGACGACGTGGACCTGGCCACGCTGACCGGCTGGGTCGCCGGGCAGGAAACCGGGGAGATCGCGGGAGCCATGCATCGGTTGCCCGCGGCGTCGGGTGACTCGATCCTGGTGCCGGCCGGAGTCCCGCACAGCATCGGAGAGGGAGTCTTCATCGTGGAGCTCCAGGAGCCCACCGACCTCTCGGTGCTCCTGGAGTGGAAGGGCTTCGACATCGATGGAGCTCGCGACGGACACCTTGGGCTGGGCTTCGAGACCGCGCTGGGGTGCGTGGATCGATCGGGCTGGGGACCGGAGGAGCTCGGGCGGCTCCGGGCCGTACGCCAGGACGGTGAACCTCGGCGGCCCGGGGTGGAGCTCCTGTTTCCCGAGGAGGCAGACCCCTTCTTCCGGGCCGAGCGGATCCATCCGCGTGGCGCCGCCCCGCTCCCGACCGGCGTATCGATCCTCGTGGTGACCGCGGGATCCGGCACGCTCGGCTGGGGGGACCGCCTGCTGGACGTCGGTCGAGGCGACACCGTGCTGATCCCCTTCGCCGCGGGCGACTGTGTTCTGAGGGGCTCGCTCGAGGCCGTCCGCTGCATGCCTCCCGACGCGGGCGCGCCGGAGGCCTCCGTGCCGACCTTCAGATGAGCGAGGAGATGCTCCTCGGCCTGGACCTGGGGACCACGTACGCCAAGGCCGCGGTGGTGACGCTGGACGGCCGGGAGCGCGCTCACGGAAGGGCCCTCACGCCCTGGCGCCGGGTTCCGACGGGCGCGGAGATGGATCCTCACGACCTGGTGCGAGCGGCGGTGGCCGCCGCCCGCCAGGCCGTGGGTGCGGCGCCCTCAGGGAGAGTGGTGGGCGTCGGCATCTGCAGCATGGCCGAGACCGGCGCCCTGTTGGACGCGGCCGGGGAGCCGGTGGCCCCCATGATCGCGTGGCACGACACCCGGGGGGGTCCGGAGGCCGAGGATGCGGGAGCCGCGATCGGCTCGGAGCGGTTCAGCGAGCGAACCGGCCTCCCCCTCAGCCGCCTGTGCACGCTGAGCAAGTACCGGTGGATGCGAGCCAACCTTCCCGCGGCGGCCGGGGGAGCCAGATGGCTGAACGTGGCCGAGTGGATGGTTCGAGCGTTCGGGGGAGAGGAGGTGGCGGAGCCCTCGCTCTCGTCGCGAACCGGATTCCTGGATCTCGATCGACGGGGGTGGTGGGATGAAGCCCTCGAGCTGGCCGAGGCACCGGCCGGATTCCTCCCGGACTCGAAGGACGCGGGGGAGCCCGCGGGGCGCTTGACCGAGGCGCTGCCGGAGGCCGGGGGGGCCGTGCTCACGGTCTCGGGACACGACCACCCCTGTGCCTCCGTCGGCGCGGGGGCCACCCGTCCCGGGGACCTGTTCGATTCCTGCGGGTCGGCCGAGGCCTTCGTCCGGCCCGTGGATCGGCCGGTGGGGTCCGATGCCGTCCTGCGCGCGGTCGCGGGGGGAGCGACGGTGGGGTGGAACGCGGTGCCCGGCCAGCAGGCCCTGATGGCGGGCTTCGTCTCGGGCCTGGCCCTGCAGCGGTTCCTGGACCTCTTGGGCGTGGACGAGGACGGCCGGAAGGGCCTCGAGGCGGCCGCGCTGGAGATCCCCCCGGGTGCGGGTGGAATCACGCTGGTGGGAGTGACTGATGATCGGGCCACGCTCCAGGGGATCCCACCGTCCGCCGGCCCCGCCCACGTGTGGCGGGCCGCGGTCGAGGCGGTGGCCCGCCACGGCGCCGAGGTCCTGGCCACGATCCGGTCGGTGGCGGGGGACTCGGCTCGGCTGGTGGTTACGGGCGGATGGGCCCGGAGCCCCACGGTACGGGCGGTGAAGCGAGAGGTCCTGGGACCCTTCGAGGAGCCCGTGGTCCAGGAGGCGGGGGCCAGGGGAGCGGCGCTGATCGCCGGGATCGCGGCCGGCGTCTTCAAGGGCTTCGATGACCTCCCCCCCGTGGAGTGGCGGGAACCGGACCGGCGATGACCGGTCCCATGGAGGACTACGTCCGGGCGGGCAAGGTCGCCAACCTCGACCAGCTGGCCGTCGCCATCTCGTCCACCGTCGCCGACGGCCCCGCTCAGGGGTGCCGGGCCCTGGATCTCCGCGTGGCCGGCGGGATCGACGTCAGGGTCCTCCCGGATCGGGGCTTCGACATCGGCCAGGCCTGGTTCCGCGGCCTTCCGCTGGCCTGGATCTCCGGTGTGGGGGAGTCGGCCCCGTTGACGGAGCTCACCGGTGAGGCGTGGCGGGAGGCGTTCGGCGGAGGACTGGTCACCACCTGTGGGCTCCGCAACGTCGGATCTCCTTCCGAGGGTCACGGTCTTCACGGCCGGTTCTCCCACCTGCCGGCCTCGGACGTGCGGGTGGACCGAGCGACGGCGGAGGGTGACCTCGTCCTCACCGCGCGGGCCGTGATCGACGAGACCGATGAAGGGGGAGCTCACCTCCGGGTCGAGCGGACCGTGCGTACCCGCACCGGCCGAGGTCTCGTGGAGCTCACGGACGTAACGGTGAATCTTGGCGGCGCTCCGGAGCCGGGCCCGATCCTCTACCACGTGAACCTGGGGGTTCCCCCTTTCGACCGGGACGCGCGTCTGGAGGTCGACAGCCTCGAGGTCCTCCCACGGGATCCCGACGCGGAACGTGGCCTGGCCTCGTGGATGGAGCCGGGACTCCCCGAGGATGGAGCGTCCGAGATGGTCTTCGAGCACCGGGTGCGCCCGGACGGGTCGGGCTGGGCCCGGGCCGCCCTGACGAACCGATCCGCAGGACTGAGGCTCGTCCTTCTGTGGCGGCAGGCGGAGCTGCCTCGCTTCCACCAGTGGCTCCACCGGGGCCGGGGGATGTACGTGTTGGGGTTGGAGCCGGCCAACTGCTCGGTGTTGGGTCGAGCGGCCGACCGAGCGAAGGGGGAACTGCCGGTCCTCGGGCCCGGGGAGCGACGGACCACGGAGATCCGGATCACGGCCGAGACGCTCGGGGAGAGCTGATCGCCGTGATCATCGCGGGCCCGAACCTCACGCTCGACAGGATGCTCCGCATCGACGAGCTCCGCCCGGGCGAGGTCCTTCGTTTCTCGGAGGCAACCATCGCTCCGGGAGGAAAGGGCGTCAACGTGGCCCGGGTGTGTCGAACGCTGGGGTTCCCTGCGGTCCTTGTCGCTCTGGCGCCGGGGCGAACCGGCCGGGCGGTGGTCGAGCTCCTTCAGGACGAGGGGGTGGAGCTCGACGCCGTGCCCACCGGCGGCGAGGCTCGGGCGGCGTCGATCGTTCTCGAGCGGAGCGGGCGAGTGACCGTCCTCAATGAGCCCGGCCCAACCATCGGAGGCGAGGACTGGCGAGCGTTCGAGGTCGCGGTGGCGGAACGCCTCGCCGGGCACCGGTTCCTGGTCTGCATCGGCAGCACGCCTCCGGGAAGCCCGCCCGATGCGTACGGGAGGCTCGTGAGGCTGGCCCGCGACCGAGGCGTCTCGTCGCTGGTCGACGCTTCCGGGGCGTCGTTGGCCAACGCTCTGGAGGCCGGCCCCGAACTCGTCACCCCGAACCTGGCCGAGGCCGAGGGGCTCCTGGCCGGGGCCGTCTCGCAACCGGCGGCCGAGCGGTCCCCCGAGGTGAAGGATCGAGCGCTGGATGCCGCGGCCGCCATGGTCGCCCGGGGTGCGAGCACGGCTGTGGTAACGGCGGGTGCCGGCGTGGCCGTGGGCGAGCGGTCCGAACGCTGGTGGGTCGACGCTCCCGACGTCACCGTGCGGAACCCGATCGGCGCCGGCGACTCGTTGGTCGGAGGACTGGTCGGCTCTCTCGAGCGAGGCGATGACTTCCAGGACGCCCTGGCCCTCGGCGTCGCCGCCGCATCGGCCAGCGTTGAGACGGACCTGCCCGGGCTCATCGACCGACGACGGGTCCTGCGCCTGAGCAGGCGGCTCCCAGACGAGTGATAGGGGGAATGCTCTCGACATCACCCCGGTTGACGAGTGATGATCGGCGGAGCTTCGGAGACCGACGAAAGGAGCACCGATGGAGGACCAGAAGATCATCGACCGGATCAACGAGCTCGCTCACGAGGAGCACGATCTGTTCGACCGGGAGTCCCGCGGCGAGGCCAGCGAAGCGGAACGCGACCGTCTCAAGCGGCTCGAGGTCACGCTCGACCAGTGCTGGGACCTGCTTCACCAGCGCCGGGCCCGTCGCTCCGCCGGGCTCGACCCTGAAGCGGCTACGGTGCGTGACGAGCGGACCGTCGAGGGATATGTCGGTTAGGAGCTCGACCGTGTTCACGATCAAGCGACTGAACCACGCCGTCCTGTACGTGAGCGACCTCCCTCGTTCCGGCGACTTCTACCGGAACATCCTGGGGTTCGAGGTCGTGGAGGCCATGGGCGACCAGGCCCTGTTCCTCCGGGCCAACGGGAGCGACAACCACCACGACCTCGGCCTGTTTGGCGTCGGGGCCGGCGGGCCGCCGCCGTCCCGGGGCCAGGTCGGCCTGTACCACCTGGCCTGGGAGGTCGAGTCCCTCCCCGACCTGGCCCGGGCCCGGGACGCCCTCCTGGGTGCGGGAGCCCTCACGGGGGAGTCGGACCACGGCGCCAGCCTGAGCCTGTACGCCCGCGACCCCGACGGCATCGAGTTCGAGGTGTTCTGGATGGTCCCCCGCGATGAGTGGGAGACCCGCGGTTTCGGGACCCGCCGGCTCGACCTCGAGGGCGAGCTGGCCAAGCGCGGTCTGGCCGGCGCCCCCTCGTAGGCCTCAGGCGCCGTCAGCGATCGGTCCACGGGCCGATGCCGCCGATCCGCTCGGGCCTGATGCGGGTGACGAACCCCGGCGGGGGTTGGGCATCGGGGGGAAGACCGCGTCCGGCCCCACATAGGTCCGGGCCAGGCGCTGGAGGAGCTCCGGCGCACCGCCCTCCGTTACCCGGGCTCGGCCTTCCACGATCAGGTACTCGAGGAGCCCGTACGGGTTCCGTTTCCTGGTCTGGACGACCAGGGCCACCCGGGGATCCCGGCGGATGTTCCGGAGCTTCCGCTGGTCGGGGAGCGTCCCGACGACGATCTCGTCGTCCTCCACGCCGACCCACGCGGCGGTCACGTTGGGGCTCCCGTCGAGATTCAGCGTGACCAGGGTGGCCACGTGGTCACCTTCGAGAACCTCCCGGGCGGCGGGCGGCAGCTGCATCGCCCGTAGCCTACCGGCGGTCGAGGGGTCCGGCAGGCGTCAGAATAGGAGCGTGGCCACGACCAGGACCGAGACAGACAGCATGGGGCCGATAGAGGTCCCCGCAGACCGCTACTGGGGGGCCCAGACCCAGCGGTCCCTGCACCACTTCTCGATCGGCGAGGACCGGATGCCCGTTGAGGTCGTACGGGCCCTGGGGCTCTTGAAAAAGGCCTGCGCGCTGGTGAACCTGGAGCTGGGCATCCTTCCCCGGGAGAAGGCCGACCTCATCGTGGTCGCGGCCGAGGAGGTCATCGAGGGAGGCCTGGACGACCATTTCCCCCTGTTCGTCTGGCAGACGGGCTCGGGCACCCAGTCGAACATGAACGCGAACGAGGTCATCGCCAACCGGGCCATCGAGATCGTCGGGGGAGCGCTCGGATCGAAGACCCCGATCCATCCGAACGACGACGTGAACATGTCCCAGTCCTCGAACGACACCTTCCCTACGGCCATGCACATGGCCTCGGCCGGGGCCATCATCGGGGGGCTCCTCCCGGCCGTGGAGCGGCTCCGGGACGCCCTCCAGGCGAAGGCCGACGAGCTCGCCGACGTGGTGAAGATCGGCCGGACCCACCTCCAGGACGCCGTCCCGCTCACCCTGGGGCAGGAGTTCGGGGGCTACGCGGCCCAGCTCGACGACGGCCTCGGCCGGATCGAGGAATCCCTCCACGGCCTGTACGAGCTGGCCATCGGAGGGACAGCGGTGGGGACGGGCCTGAACTCCCCGCGGGGCTTCGGGGCCAAGGTCGCCGCACGGATCGCCGAGATGACCGGGCTCCCGTACGTTCCGGCCCGGAACCCTTTCGCCGCGCTGGCCTCGCACGACGCCCTGGTGCACGCGCACGGGGCCATCCGGACGCTGGCCGTGTCGCTGATGAAGGTCGCCAACGACATCCGGTGGCTGGCCTCCGGCCCACGCTCCGGGCTCGGGGAGCTCGAGCTGCCCGAGAACGAGCCGGGGTCCTCGATCATGCCCGGGAAGGTGAACCCCACCCAGTCCGAGGCCATGACGATGGTGTGCACCCAGGTGTTCGGGAACGACGTGGCCGTGACCGTGGCCGGCTCGCAGGGGAACTTCGAGTTGAACGTGTTCAAGCCCGTGATCATCCGGAACGTCCTCCACTCGGTCCGGATCCTGACCGATGCGTCCCGGACCTTCCGGGAGTTCTGCGTGGAGGGCATCCGGCCGAACCGCGAGCGCATCGTCGAGCTGGTGGATCGCTCCCTGATGCTCGTCACCGCGCTCAGTCCGCACATCGGATACGACAAGGCCGCGGAGATCGCCAAGAGGGCCCACCACGAGGGCCTGACACTCAGGGAAGCGGCGATCGAGCTCGGATACGTCACCGAGACCGAGTACGACGAGTGGGTCCGGCCGGAGAAGATGGTCGGGCCCGATGCCTGACCTGACGTGACCTCGTTCGACATCCCGCTCCGGGGCCCGGCCGGCGAGCCCGTCGACCTGCGGCGAACGCTAGCGTCGCACGGGACGGCTTCCCTGCCCCCGATGCTCCTCGACGAGGCCGCGGGCACGCTCGAGGTCACGGTCCCTGTCCACGGCGGCCGGCCCCGGACCGTGTTCATCGGCCCGGGGCCGATCGGCCATGCCCGGATCGAGGTCAGCGGACGGGCCCCGGGGGCCGGGACCACGGCCTCGCTGACCGAGACCGTCCGGCGGATCCTCAACCTCGACGAGGATCTCTCGGCGTTCTATGAGGTGGCCGCGGACGACCCCGATCTGGCCTGGGTCACGGCCGGAGCCGGCCGGATGGTCCACGCGCCCACGGTGTTCGAGGACGTGGTGAAGACGGTGTGCACCACGAACTGCTCCTGGTCGCTCACCACGAAGATGGTCACGGCGCTCGTCGAGCACCTCGGTGAGCCGGTGTCGGGGGCCGGGGACGGCTGGCGGGGCCGGGCGTTCCCAACGCCGGCGGCCATGGCCGCGGCCGACGAGTCCTTCTACCGGAATGTGGCCCGGGCCGGCTACCGGGGCCCGTACTTCCGATCGCTGGCCCGTTCGGTCTCGGATGGCGACGTCGACCTAGAGGCGCTCCGCGACCACGACGTGCCCGATGAGGAGGTCGAGGCCAGTCTCCTGGCCCTCCCGGGCTTGGGGCCGTACGCGGCCGCCCACGTGATGCTCACGCTGGGCCGGTACGGGCGGCTGGTCCTGGACTCCTGGACCCGCCCGACGTACGCGCGGCTACGCCGGTCCCGGCGGCCTGTGCCCGACGCCGGGATCGCCCGGCGGTTCCGTCGGTACGGATCCCATGCCGGCCTGGCCTTCTGGTGCTTCCTCACCAGGGACTGGGTCGAGGAGGCGTGAGAAGCTCACCCGAGCAGGACGCCCACCGCCTCGGCCGCCTCGCGTACCGCGGGGTGGTCGAGTGTGAGCGGCTCCGGCTCCCCGACGACCGTCAGGCGCCCGGCGACACGGTCATCGAACAGCGTCACGTTGATCCACGACGCCTCGATCGTGGACCACCACTCGAAGCCGGCCACCCCTTCCTCGTAGAGGTGCAGGGCCATGCGGCGGGTCGGCTTGCGCTGCCGAGTGGCCACCACCGAAGGACGAAGCCCGCGGGCGCCCAGGTTCGCCGGATCGTCCAGGTCAATGAGGGCGGTCAGCGCGTCGTCGTCGATCCTGGCGAGGACGAGCCGAGACCCCTCGTCAAATAGATCCGTGTCGGCGAGGCCGCGACCCCGGTAGTCCCTCAGCTTCTCGGCGACCGGTGAAGCCTGTGCTCGGCTCAGGTAAAGAACCCCGTAGTGGTCCGGGTTGTCGTGCCGGCCGCCGCCCTGATCGAACAGCGGGACGTAGAGAGGACCGCCGGGATCGTTCGGCCTCGCGCCGGGGATCGAGGGAAAGACGCGGAACAACACGTCAGTGGTAGGAGCCGGCCTTGTGCGCTCTGGCGGCCTCGATGACTTCGGTGATGCGGCCCCTGGCCAGATGGTCGATCGGCCGGAAGTCGTTCAGGAAGCCGTTGTGTCCGTTGAGCCAGGAGATCGCGGTGTCGGGGTGCAGGAACGAGAGGAGGTACGAGAGCACGAACTCCAGGCCTTCGACCTTCATCCGGTTCTGGGGATCGGGGTCCTCGGTCTTCAGCCACCGGCTGACCCGGGACGGGCTGACCCCCAGGGCCCGGGCCACCCTGGCCTGGCTCCCCAGGTCCTCCTTGATCGCCCTCAGCTTCTCTCGAACCGGCACCGGCACAGGCTCGCACCTCCCACGGACACGCCTCAGTATACCGCAACGAAGATCGTTGCGGCACCAGAATGGAGGGCACCACCGAGCGGACCCGCGATACAGTTACGGGGAGATGGCCCAGAAGACCAAGTACGTCTACGACTTCAGCGAGGGCAACAGGGACATGAAGGACCTCCTGGGGGGTAAGGGGGCCAATCTCGCAGAGATGACGAACCTGAGCCTCCCCGTTCCCGCCGGGTTCACCATCACCACCGAGGCCTGCAACCAGTACCTGGAGACCGGGGGCTTCCCCGAGGGTCTCCTCGACGTGGTCGACGCCCACCTCCGGGGCCTGGAGACCGCCATGGGCCGCCGGCTGGGGGACATCGAGAACCCCCTCCTGGTCTCGGTCCGCTCGGGCGCCAAGTACTCGATGCCGGGGATGATGGACACGGTCCTCAACCTCGGCCTGAATGACCGCTCGGTCCTCGGCCTGGCCCGGCAGGCGGGATCCGACCGGTTCGCCTTCGACTCGTACCGACGGTTCATCCAGATGTTCGGGAAGATCGTCATGGACATACCCGGCGAGGCATTCGAGGACGAGCTCGACCGGGCCAAGGCCAAGAAGGGCCCGGAGGCCAAGGACACCGACCTCACCGCGGTCGACCTCATGGATCTGGTGGAGCGGTTCAAGACGATCGTCCGCCAGCACGCCGGACGGCTGTTCCCCACCGAGCCGAAGGAACAGCTGCGTATGGCCATCGAGGCCGTGTTCCGGTCGTGGAACAACGACCGGGCCAAGGTCTACCGGCGCCAGTACGCGATCCCCGACGACCTGGGGACGGCGGTCAACGTGGTGGCCATGGTGTTCGGGAACCTCGGCGAGGATTCCGGCACCGGCGTGGCCTTCACCCGGGACCCGGCCACCGGGGAGAAGGGCGTGTATGGCGACTACCTGACCAACGCGCAAGGCGAAGACGTGGTGGCCGGGATCCGCAACACCCTTCCCCTCCACGAGCTGCGCCGTCTGAACCCGGAGGCCTACCGGCAGCTGCTCGAGATCATGAAGAAGCTGGAGCGCCACTACCGGGACATGTGCGACATCGAGTTCACCATCGAGAAGCGGAAGCTGTGGATGCTCCAGACGCGCGTCGGGAAACGCACCGGCGCCTCCGCCGTGAAGATGGCCGTCGACATGGCGAACGAGGGCCTGATCAAGCGGGAGCAGGCCGTGCTCCGGGTGGAGCCGGATCACCTCGACCAGCTCCTGCACCCGCAGTTCGACCCCAAGGCCGATGTGGACGTCCTGGCCAAGGGCCTGAACGCCTCGCCAGGCGCGGCTGTCGGCAAGGTCGTGTTCGACGCGGACACGGCGGCGGAGATGGGCGAGCGGGGCGAGGCCGTCGTGCTGGTTCGGCGGGAGACGAACCCGGACGACCTCCACGGGATGATCGCCGCCCGGGGGATCCTGACCTCGCACGGGGGGAAGACCTCCCACGCCGCCGTGGTGGCTCGGGGAATGGGAAAACCGGCGGTGTGCGGGGCCGAGGCCCTGAAGATCGACTACGCGAAGCGCGAGTTCACCGTGAACGGGACGAAGGTCAAGGAGGGAGAGGTCGTCTCGATCGACGGGACCACCGGCCGGGTGGTCCTCGGGGAGGTGTCCCTGGTCGAGCCGAAGCTGTCGGGCGACTTCGAGGCCCTGCTCGGCTGGGCGGATGGGCTCCGGCAGCTACGGGTCAGGGCGAACGCGGACGACGGGCCCTCGGCCGCGCAGGCCAGGAAGTTCGGGGCCGAGGGGATCGGCCTGTGCCGGACCGAGCACATGTTCGGCACGCCCGGGGACCCGCGTCTCCCGACCTTCCGACAGGTGATCCTGTCGGCGCCCGTGGCCCGGGCCGCCCAGCTC
>JBOGVU010000073.1:0-12707 GCA_050692915.1 Actinomycetota bacterium
GAGCCACACCCCGAGCATTCCGAACACCGCCCCGGATGCCCCGACGGCGGCCACGGCCGGCGGCCCGAAGGCGAACGAGACGGCGGTGGCGCAGAACCCCGTGACCAGGTACAGCGTCACCATCCGAGCCGTGCCGAGCGCCTGCTCAACCACGCTCCCGAAGATGTACAGGCCGAACGAGTTCAGGGCGAGGTGGAGCACCCCCACGTGGAGGAACATCGCGGTGACGAGCCGCCACCACTCTCCTCGGGCCACCAGGACGGGAACCATGGCCCCGGCTTCGAGCAGGCGTCCGGCGCCGGCCAGGCCGAGAAGCAGGTCGAGGCCGAAGGCCGCCACGTTGACACCCAGGATCGCCATGGTGGCCGACCGGGGCCGGGGTAGACGCGGGCGGACCCGGCGGACGCCTCGCCCGGCTTCGGCCACGCACGTGGGACAGTGATGGCCGACCGGCGCCTGGGTCATGCAGTCGGGGCATATGGGTCGCCCGCACCGGGTGCAGTGCACGCGTGTCTCCCGGTCGGGGTGGCGGTAGCACGTCTCCACTGACACGGGCGGCCATGGTACCGGTCCCGCGATCCCGCGCCGGGTGGGGCATCGTACGGGGATGGACAGACGTGCGCTCGCCGCGGCCATCGGCAGAGCCGCCCGCTCCGGCCGCCCGCACCTCGAGGTGCTGGGGGTCTCGCCTCCTGCCGCCGGGTCGGTGGGGCTGGTGGCCGGATCCTTCGACCCGATGACCGTGGCCCACGCCGCCCTGGCCGAGGCTCTCGGGACCGACCTGACGCTCCTGCTGTGGTCGCCGGCCACGCTGCCGAAGGAGGCCGGCCCCGGCGGGAACCCGTCGCCGCCGCTGCTCGAGCCCGAGGAAGTGCTGGCCTCGCTGCTGGCCTGGTGCGGCTCGAGGGCGTGGGCGCGGGTGGCGGTCTGCTCCCAGGGCCTCCTGGCCGACCAGGTCGAGGCCGCCGCGGTTTCGTTCCCTCGGGCGCGCCTTGTCCTGGGGATGGGCTCAGACAAGCTTCTCCAGCTGCTCGATCCCCGCTGGTACCAGGACCGGGATGCCGTCCTGGGGCGACTGTTCGACCGGGCCGAGGTGGCTGCGGCGGCCCGGGGACACGCGATGGAGGTTGTCCTCGTCGAGACCCGTTGGTCCGACAGGATCCGCACCGTTCGGCTGCCGGCGGCGCTGGCGGCGATCTCCTCCCGGGCCGTCCGCGAGGCGGTCCGCCAGGGCGAGGACGTGGCGAAGGCCGTCCCGCCGGAGATCCTGCCTTTCGTCCGCGGCGGTTAGGACCCCGTCGGCAGCGTGACCCGGAACGTGGATCCCCGGCCAAGCTCGCTCTCGGCCTCGATCCGGCCGCCGTGCCGCTCCGCGATGTGCCGGGCGATCGACAGCCCCAGGCCGGTCCCTCCCGTCTCCCGGGACCGGGCCCGGTCCACCCGGTAGAATCGCTCGAAGATCCGGGGCAGGTCCCGGGTGGGGATGCCGATCCCGGTGTCCTCAACCTCCAGGACGGCCCGGCCGTCCCGCTCGACCAGACGCACGTCGACCCGCCCGCCCTCGGGCGAGTAGCGCACGGCGTTGTCGAGGAGGTTCCGGACCAGCAGGGCCAGGTCGCCCCGGGCCCCCCTGACGGTGACGGGCTCCACGGCCGGCTCGATCCGCACCCCCAAGCCCGCGGCCGCGGACGTCAGCCGGTCGGCCTCATCGGCCACCACCCGGTCGAGCCGGACCGGGTCCAGGTCCGGCCGCTCGGCCTCCAGGCGGGAGAGGTCCAGGAGATCCGACACGATCCGGGACAGTCGAGTGGCATCCCGGCGGAGCTGCGTGGCGAACCGGGCCGCGGACTCTGGATCCTCGCCCACGGCCCGCTCCACGGTCTCCGCCGCGGCCTGGATCGCCGCCGCCGGTGTCTTCAGCTCGTGGGACGCGTCGGCCACGAAGTCACGGCGCATCGCCTCCACCCGGCGGGGCGCCGTGACGTCGCGAAGGACCACCAGCACCTCGCCGGGGTCCCGGAGCGCCACCGTGGACGCCTGGAGGACGCGGGTGGGGAAGCCGGTCTCGACCTCACGCTCCCGGGCCCGCCCGTCGGACCTGGTCTCCTCGACGAGCCCGCGCACCGCGGGCGGGGTCAGGGCCCGGAGCGTCCGCGGGACGCCGCCCAGCAGCCGTGCCGCAGCCGGGTTCGCGTACCCGAGGCTGTCGTCGGCCCCGACCAGGAGCACGCCCTCCTCCATGGCGGACAGGACGGCCTCCCGCTGCTGCCGGTCGCGGCCGATCTCTTCCATGCGACGCTCGAGGTCGTCCGCCATGCGGTTCAGCGTGGTCCCCAGGACGTCGAGCTCGGCTGTGCGGTCTGCCGGCACCCGAACGCCGAGATCCCCCTCGGCCATCCGCGACACCCGAGCCGTCATCTCCCGCACCGGGCGGGTCAAGCTCCTGCCGACGAGCCAGGCCGCGCCAACGCCGACGAGGGCTGCGACCGCGGTCCCGCCGACCACGATGGCCCGCACCGTGCCCAGCCGGTCCTGCACGAGAGGCAGGCCCACGCGGACGACGAGTCCTCCCCGGGCGGGCAGGGCCACGTACCGGTAGGGCTCGCCCACGGTCTCGCCGGGCCGGGAGGCCACGCCGACCTCGCCGGCCAGCGCGGCCCGGACCTCGGGACGGTCGGCATGGTTCTCGATGCCGGCCGGGTCCCGGGCCGAGTCGGCCACCACGACGCCGTCGGTCCGGATGACCGTGATGTGGACGCCGGTCTCGCGGCCGAGCCCCTCGGTGGCGGCCTGGAGGCCGGTCGTGTCCTCGGGGAGCGCCTCCCGGACCGCCCGGGCCCGGGCCGTGAGCGAGTCCGTCAGGTCGTCGAGGAAGGCCGCCCCGATGGCCCGGTCGAGGACGAAGCCGAGCGCCGCCAGCACGGCGACCACGGTCACGGCGTAGCGGGTCATCAGCCGCCCCGCGAGCGTGGGCCGAGCACGCTGGTCCACCGCGGTCAGTGTAGGGCCGGCTGGTGGCTCGGGCAGAAGTACGTGGTGCGCCCCCCCACCACTGTTCGCCCCAGCGGGGTTCCGCATCGCGGGCAGGCCGCCTCGGGCCGCCCCCGGACGTGGATGAGCCATCCGGAGGGGAGGCGGTCGAAGCGCTCCACGGAGCTCCGGAGCACGGCGCGGATCGCGTCGAACAGCCGGTCGCGCTCCTCGGGGCCGAGGTCCTCGATCCGCCGGGCCGGGTGGATCCCGGCCCGCCACAGGGCCTCGTCGGCCAGGAGGTTGCCCACGCCGGCCAGGAGCCGCTGATCCATGAGCGCGGCCTTCACCCGCCCGCGCCGGCGGGCCAGCAGGGCCCGGAACCCCCGGCGGTCGAGCGTGAGCGCGTCCGGCCCCAGCGGGCCGAGGATCGCCGCCGCCTCCCGGCGGTCGTGGGCCAGCCACACGCCGCCCAGCTTCCGCATGTTCCGGTACCGGAGCTCCCCGCGGTCCAGCTCGAAGATCACCCGGTCGTGGCGATGGCGCCCTCCGGGGCCTTCCGCCGGGATCAGGTCGCCGGTCATCCCGAAGTGGATGAGGACGGCCGGGCCGGTGGTCCACGCCAGGAGCCACTTGCCGTGTCGCTCGGGCTCCTCGAACCGGTGACCTCGGAGCGCCCGGTCGAGGGCGGTGGGGGAGGCGTTTCGGAGGATGCCCGGATCGGTGGTCACGGTCCGCTCGATCAGTCTCCCGGCGGCGTGCTCGGCCAGCACGCGTCGGTCGTGCTCGACCTCCGGGAGCTCCGGCATCGGGCCAGCCTACGGCGACAGCGAGCCGAGGAGGTCGCGGACCCTTCGCTCGATCTCGTCCCGGATCGCCCGGACCTCCTCGATCGGCCTGTCGGCCGGGTCGGGGAGGTCCCAGTCCTCGTACCGCTTCCCTGGGTAGAAGGGGCACTCGTCGCCGCAGCCCATGGTGATGACCACATCGGCCTCCCGAACGGTGTCGTCTTCCAGCCGCCGGGGGCGGGCCTCGGACAGGTCGATGCCCGCCTCGCGCATGGCCGCGACCACGTGCGGGTGGACGTCGTCGGCCGGCCGGGTGCCGGCCGAGAGGACGCGGACGCCATCGCCGGCGATCCGTTCGAGCAGCGCCGCAGCGATCTGGGATCGGCCCGCGTTGCGCACGCACACGAACAGGACGGTCGGCGCGCTCATCCGACGAACTTGTACCCGAGCCCCCGCACCGTGACGAGGTGCACGGGATGGTGGGGGTCCTCCTCGATCTTCCGGCGGATCCGCTTGACGTGCACGTCCAGCGTCTTGGTGTCCCCGAAGTAGTCGGATCCCCAGACCATGTCGATCAGGAAATCTCGCGTGAGCAGTCGACCCTTCCGCCGGAGGAACGTCTCCAGGAGATCGAACTCCTTGGGTGGGAACGACACGGCCTGGCCTCGGACCCGCGCCTCGTGCCGGGCCACGTCCAGCTCCACCGGCCCCCCCACCACGACCTCGTCCGGCTCCCCGGCCGGCCCGTCCATCCGGACGCGCCGGAGGTTCGCCCGGACCCGGGAAACGAGCTCCCGCATCGAGAACGGCTTCGTCACGTAGTCGTCGGCGCCGAGCTCCAGGCCCGCCACCTTGTCCGCCTCGGAGTCCTTGGCGGTGACCATGATCACGGGCACCGACGACTCGAGGCGGATCGCCCGGCAGACGTCGAGGCCCGTCACCTCGGGCAGCATCAGGTCGAGGATCACCAGGTCGGGCCCCGAGTCGCGGAACCTTTCCAGCGCCCGGCTTCCGTCCGCAGCGACCTCGACGGCGAACCCCTCGCGTTCGAGGTTGTATCGGATCGACTCGGACAGGGAGGCCTCGTCCTCGACGACCAGGATCCGCCCGTGGCCGTCAGCGCCCAGGGCCGACCTCCGGGTGGGATGCGTCGGTGAACTCCTGGAACTCGCCGGTCAGCAGGAACGCGACCTGCTCTCCGATGTCGACGGCGTGGTCGCCCACCCGCTCGAGCTGTCGGGAGACGATCATCATGCGGATCGCCCACTCCAGGATGTCCTGGTCGTCGGCGCAGGCTGCCACTTCCCGGTAGATGCTCCGGTTCAGGCGGTCCACGGGGTCGTCCATCTCCGGGAGCCGCTGGGCCAGCGCGAGGTCGCGCTTCACGAACGCGTCCAGAGCCGCCCGGATCATCGGCCGGACCACGTCGCCCATCTCTCGGAGGTGGGTGAGGATCCCCTGGTTCGGCGGGAGCTGCTTCGTGGCCCGGGCGATCTTGACGATGTTCACGGCGATGTCGCCGATCCGCTCCAGGTGCAGGTTGATGTGGATGATGGCGGACAGCAGCCGGAGGTCCCCGGCCACCGGGGTCTGCAGCGCCAGCAGCTCGAGCCACCGACGCTCTATGTCCAGGTAGCGATCGTCGATGGCGTCGTCCCCGGCGATCACCGCCTCCACCTCGGCGTCGTCCCTGGAGATAAGGACCTCAACGGCCCGACCGAGGGCCCGCTCGGCCAACTCGCCCAGAGACAGGACCTCGAGCTCGAGCGCCTCGAGCTCCTCGTGGAAATGTCGTCGCGCCTTCACCGACCTCGCCATCCAGTGGATCCCAGTCCGGGCCATCGTCACGCCTCGCCCGGATCGTGTTCAGACGATCGTACCGCGCCCGGCCTCGACGAGCGGCCGGGGCGGGACGGGGAGCGTCCCACGGTCGTCACGCGTCGAGGATAGGCGGGCTCCGTCTCGGTTGCGGCAGCGAGAAGCGGTTTCGGGGCAACGTTCACTCGATGTCAACCGAATGACCCCCGTCCTGTCACCTAGCGGCCACGTTCGGGGCCAGGAGGGGCCAGCCGGGACCCATGTTCATCCCCCGTTCACCTCCGCGACAGGGCGCGGCCACGACCGCTCCCTAGCATCCGCAGGCGTGGAGGTCACCCCCGAGGGGAGGATAGGGAAATGAGGAGACCACGCCTGTTCGGAGCCGGGCTCGTCGTCCTGGCGATGCTGGGCGCTGCCTGTGGCGGATCGAACGACGGTGGCGGAGGGAACGAGGGCCTGACCGGCTCGATCTTCATATCCGGTTCTTCCACGGTTGAGCCGATCACCTCCCTCGTCGCGGAGCTGTTCGCCGAGGAGAACCCGGACGTGGAGATCACCGTCGAGGGACCGGGGACCGGAGACGGGTTCGAGCTCTTCTGCAACGGCGAGACCGACGTCTCCGACGCGTCCCGGGCGATCGAGCAGGAAGAGATCGATGCGTGCTCGGCGAACGGGATCGAATACACGGAGCTCGAGGTGGCCATCGACGGCATGGCCGTGCTGACCTCTCCGGCGAACGATGCGGTGAGCTGCCTCTCCTTCGCCGATCTCTATGCGCTACTGGGACCGGAGTCCGAGGGCTTCGAGAGCTGGTCGGACGCGAACGAGCTCGGCGCTGAGGTCGGTGGATCCGGTGACTACCCGGATGCTCCTCTGGTGGTCACGGCTCCCGGTGAGGAGTCCGGGACGTACGATTCCTTCATCGAGCTCGCCCTCGAGGGGATCGCCGAGGAGCGGGGACAGGACGCCGTCACCCGGCCCGACTACCAGGCCTCGGCCAACGACAACGTGATCATCGACGGGATTGCCGGGTCCGACACCTCGCTGGGATGGGTGGGCTTCTCGTTTTTCGAGCAGAACCAAGAGGTAGTGAAGGCCATCGAGGTTGACGGCAGTGAGGGGTGCGTGGCCCCCACGTTCGAGACGATCTCCGACGGCTCGTACCCGCTGTCTCGCTCGCTGTACATCTACGTGAACAACGCCAAGGCGGCCGAGAGCGAGGCGCTCAGGACGTTCGTCGACTTCTACATGACGGACACCGGCCTGCTGACCGCGGTCCAGGAGGTGGCGTATGTCACGCTCCCGGACGAGCGGATCGAGGCCACCCGCAGCGTATGGGAGGGCGCCAGGCCAGCTTAGCCGGCCGAGGCATCCGAGCGGCGGTGGCCGGAGGACCCTCGGGAACGGGGTATCCTCCGGCCCGCCGGTCAGGGAGGAGTGATCGTGGCCACGGTGGGGATCGCGGAGCTGGAGGGGAACGCCCGAAGGCGTCGCCGGGAGGCACGCATCCGGCGGGCGTTCCTGGCCGCCGCGGCCACGGCCATCGTCATCAACGTGGCCATCCTCCTCTCCCTGTTCGACGGGGTGGTGGACTTCTTCCGCGAGCTGCAGGCGGGGCCGGGGCTCGGGTCCCTGTGGAACGACACCGGATGGTTCCCCCGGCGGAACCTGTTCGACGTGAAGACCGTGTTCGTGGGCACGCTCATGATCTCCCTGATCGCCATGCTGGTGGCCGCCCCGCTGGGTCTCGGCGCGGCGATGTACCTATCGGAGTACGCCAGCCGGCGGGCCCGGCGCATCCTGAAGCCGATCCTGGAGATCCTGGCCGGCATCCCCAGCGTGGTGATGGCCTACTTCGTGATCAGCTTCATCAGCCCGGACGTCGTCCAACGGCTCTTCGCCAGCGCGACCTTCTACAACATGCTGGGCGCCGGCATCGGGGTGGGCATCCTGATCAGCCCGATCGTGGCCTCCGTGGCGGAAGACGCCATGCACGCGGTCCCCGCCACGCTCCGTGAGGCGTCGTTCGGGCTCGGGGCCCGCCGGAAGAGCACCACGCTCCGGACTGTGTTCCCCGCGGCCATCTCGGGGATCGTGGCCGCGCTAATCCTGGGCGTGTCCAGGGCCATCGGCGAGACCCTGGTGGTCACGCTGGCGGCTGGGGCCACCGGCGGATCCGCTTTCACCGTCGATCCTCTGGGTCCCGGCCAGACCATGACGGCCGCGCTGGCATCCCTGGCGACCGGCTCCGACCAGGTCAAGGGTGGGAGCGCCGCGTTCCCCAGCCTGTTCTTCCTCGGGGCCCTGCTGTTCCTGTTCACCCTGGCCCTGAACCTGGCCAGTGACGGGTTCGTGCGACGAGTCCGGAGGAGGTACTGACGGATGGCCCGCACGGCCACGGTCGAGCGTCCCGGGGCCGCCGCCGAGGCGGTACGTCGAGCCCTGCACGGGAAGCGTACCGACCTGGGGGGGCTGGCGTTCCAGGCCGCCCTCCTCCTGGCCCTCCTCCTGGCCCTGGCCGTCCTGGTGACCCTGATCGCCGACGTCCTGGGGACGGCGCTCAAGGTATTCACGGAACGAGGGACGAGCTTCCTCGCGGACAACCTCTCCTCGCTCCCGGAGCGGGCCGGTGTGGGGCAGGGGATCGTCGGGTCGCTGTGGCTCATGGGTTTCGTGGCCGTACTCTCCTTCCCCCTCGGCATCGCCGCGGCGATCTACCTCGAGGAGTACGCCACCGACAACCGGTTCACCAGGTTCCTGAACGCGAGCATCCGGAACCTGGCCGGGGTGCCGTCCGTCGTATACGGCCTGTTGGGCCTGGCCATCTTCGTCCAGCTGTTCAGCGGGGTGACCGGAGGACGGAGCCTCATGAGCGGCGGGCTGACCATGGCCATCCTGGTCCTGCCGATCGTCATCATCACCTCGGCCGAGGCGATCCGGGCCGTTCCGCAGGGGATCAGGGAGGCCGGCTTCGGTGTGGGGGCCACCCGCTGGGAGGTGGTCCGGAGCCATGTCCTCCCGTACGCGGCCCCGGGCGTGCTCACCGGCACGATCCTGGCGCTGGCCCGGGCCCTGGGGGAGGCGGCGCCCCTCCTGCTGATCGGTGGGGCGCCCACGTTCTTCTCGGCCGGCAGCCGGGGCTTCGTGGAAACGCTCCAGGGTGAGTACACGGCCCTGCCGGCGATCATCTTCACGTGGTCGCGGAAGTCCCTCCGCGCGTTCGGGGACTCCACGGCGGCGGCGATCGTGGTCCTGCTGGCCGTCTTGCTCGTGATCAACGCGACCGCGATCCTCCTGCGCAACCGGTACGAGCGAAAGTGGTGATAGCGTGGACTCGAGACCATGACCGGGCGGGCAAACCTCGGCGAGCCGGCTCGAGCTGCCCTCGACGTTCGGCACTCCGAGCGGTCCGGGCGCGCAGTGATCTTCGACATCCGTGACCTGTCGGTGCTGTACGGCGACTTCCGGGCCGTACGGGACGTGTCCCTCCCGATCCGGGAGAACGAGATCACCGCTCTGATCGGGCCGTCGGGCTGCGGCAAGACAACGGTCATCCGCTGCCTGAACCGGATGAACGACCTCATCGAGGGGGCCAGGGTGGAGGGCACGATCCTGTATCACGGGATCGACCTGTACGACCCACGGGTGGACCCGGTGGAGGTCCGGCGCCGGGTCGGGATGGTGTTCCAGAAGCCGAACCCCTTCCCGAAGTCGATCTACGACAACGTGGCGTTCGGCCCCCGGATCGCCGGCTTCAAGGGCGACATGGACGAGCTGGTGGAGGAGTCGCTCGGGAGGGCCGCCCTGTGGGACGAGGTCAAGGACAAGCTGAAGGAGTCCGGCATGGCTCTCTCCGGGGGACAGCAGCAGCGCCTCTGCATCGCCCGGGCCATCGCCACCCGCCCCGACGTGATCCTGATGGACGAGCCGTGCTCCTCGCTCGACCCGATCGCCACGCTCCGGATCGAGGAGCTGATGCAGGAGCTGGTGGCCGACTACACGATCGTGATCGTGACCCACAACATGCAGCAGGCCGCCCGGGTCAGCGACCGGACCGCGTTCTTCACCGTCGACGTCAAGGCGGACGGCCAGCGCACCGGGACCCTGGTCGAGTTCGACAAGACCGAGGCCATGTTCACGAACCCCTCGGAGAAGCGGACCGAGGACTACGTCACCGGCCGCTTCGGCTAGTCGCCGGCGCAGGCCGCCCCTCCACCACGTCGCTGATGAACTGCTCCCTGAGGGCGGCCAGCATCTCCTCGGCCCGCCGGCAGGCCTCCGGGACGCGGTCGGGGTCGCGGGCCAGGAGGTCGGAGATCCTTCGCGGCTCCGCCAGCACCTGGGAGAACCGCAGCGGAGAGCGGGACGAGGCCGTCGGGGGAAGGTCGACGGCCTCGTCCGGTCGCTCCAGGCCGGTTCCCCCGGGGAGGCTGGGGGTCGCTTCCCCGGGGTCTCGGCGTCGCAGATCCGGCACCGGAGCTCCACCACGGCTCCAGCCGACCGGCACTCGGGCAGGAGGCTCGCCCGAGGGACATTCGCTCAACCGCCCGTGAGCCGGTCCGCCGCTTCCCGAGCGCACGCCCGGAGCCGCCCCGGCCATGAGCCGAACCAGCTTCGCAGGCGGGACGCCCTCGCCGGGCTCCACCGAGCGGGCCCGGCTCGCGAGGGAGCGGACGTGTGGAGGAGGGGTCCCGGGCCGGGCTCGGAGGGTCAGTCTGGATGCCACGCCCCGACGGTAGCGGGCCCAGGTGGCGGCGCCGGTGAACGCCGGTGGAACGGGAGACGAGCGTTTGCGGATACCCCTGCCGTTGGGGTATCACTCCCCGGCTGACATCGACGAGGAGCGAACGGATGGCCAGGCGGCGGTTCAGGCTGATCCCCAGAGAGGAGTCGTTCTACGAGCTGTTCGTGCAGCAGGCGTCCCATCTGGTGACCGGATCGGAGCTCCTCAGCGACCTGGTCCGGAACTTCGAGGACGTCCCGGCCAAGGCCCGGCGGCTGCACGACATCGAGCACGAGGCCGATGAGGCCACCCACGAGGTCATGCGACGGCTCAACACCACATTCGTCACGCCGTTGGACCGGGAAGACATCCACGAGCTGGCTTCCAGCCTCGACGACGTGATGGACCACATGGATGCGGCGGCGGAGCTGTTCGTCCTGCACAAGATCGAGATGCCATTGCCGGAGATGCAGATCCAGGCGGACCTTCTGGCGCGTGCCGCTGCAACCACCATGGAGGCCATGACTGCCCTGCCACACTTCGACCACCTGGAGGAGTACTGGGTGGAGATCAATCGGCTGGAGAACGAGGGCGATCGGATCTACCGCCAGGGCATCGCCGACCTATTCGGAGGCGACTTCAAGGCCATGGACGTCCTCAAGTGGAAGGACATCATCGACGAGCTGGAGGCCGCCATGGACGAGTTCGAGGACGTGGCGAACACCCTCGAAGGGATCGCGCTCAAACAGGCTTAGGGAGCAATGGCGGAGAGGCGTCCCTGATGCCGGTCTGGCTGGTGGTGGCCTTCGCCCTCTTGTTCGAGTTCGCCAACGGCTGGACCGACGCGCCGAACGCCATCGCCACGGTCGTCTCCACCAGGGTCCTCCGGCCCTACCATGCCGTGGCCATGGCAGCCGTGTTGAACCTGGCTGGAGCCCTGGCGGTTGGAACGGCGGTTGCCGAGACGATCGCCGCGGGGATCGTCGATCCCCAGTTCATCGGCGGCGACGTCGGCCTGAACGTGGTCGCCGCCGCGGTCCTGGCGGCGGCGTTCTGGGCGATGGGGGCTCAGGTCTTCGGGATGCCTTCGAGCGAGACGCATGCGCTCGTGGCCTCCCTTCTGGGAGCCGGTTTCGCCGCCGGGGGGCTCGACGCCCTTGAGTGGTCGGGCACCAGCAAGGTCGTGTACAGCCTGTTCACATCGCCACCCGTGGCGTTCCTCTCCGGGTTCCTGCTGATGGTGGTGATCTACCGGGTCTTCCGCCGGGCTCGGCCCCGGACCGTGCGCAGGACCTTCGGCCGAGGCCAGATCGTCTCGGCCGCGTTCATGGCCTTCAGTCATGGAGCGAACGATGCTCAAAAGGCCATGGGGGTCATCACGCTGGCCCTGTTCCTGGGCGGATACCTCCCCGACCTGAACGTGCCGCTGTGGGTGATCTTCGCCGCAGCCCTGACGATGGCCGCCGGCACGAGCGTGGGGGGCTGGCGGGTGATCCGCACGATCGGTCTGAAGATGACGAAGCTGGAGCCGGTGAACGGCTTCGCCGCCGAGACGGCCGCCGCGGCGATTATCAGCGGTGCGGCGCGATTCGGGATCCCGCTGTCCACGACGCACGTGATCGGGTCTTCGATCATGGGGGTCGGCGCCACTCGGCGGCTGTCGGCGGTCCGGTGGGGCGTGGCCGGCCAGGTCGTCGGCACGTGGGTCCTCACCTGGCCCGGCTGCATGCTGCTCGGTTACCTGCTGGGGAGGATCTTCCTGGCCGTCGTCTGACCTTCGGCCGACCCCTCATAATGATGCTCCAGCGGCGAAGGGGTGATGTTAACGCGTTCCGACCTGCCGACGGGCACCGTCACGTTCCTGTTCACGGACATCGAGGGCAGTACCCGCCTCCTCGACGCGCTCGGGGATCGGTACCAGTCGGTGCTGGAGTCCCATCAGCGGATCCTCCGCGACGTCTTCCGGGCCAGGGGCGGCGTCGACGTGTCCACCGAGGGCGACTCGTTCTTCGTGGTGTTCCCCTCGGCGCCGCAGGCCGTGGCCGCGGCCGTGGAGGCGCAGCGAGCGATCGGAGCCCACGAGTGGCCGGAGGAGGCGACGGTTCGCGTGCGCATGGGCCTGCACACAGGCGAGGGGACCCTCGGGGGGGACAACTACGTCGGGGTGGACCTCCACCGGGCCGCCCGGATCGCCTCGGCCGGCCATGGAGGCCAGATCGTGCTCTCCGACGCCACCAGGGCCCTGGTGGCGTCGGCCTCCCCCGAGGGGGTCACCTTCCGGGACCTCGGCGAGCATCGGCTGCGGGACCTGCCGAACCCCGAGCGCCTCGCGCAGGCCGTGGCGGAGGGCCTGCCGGCGGAGTTCCCCGCGCTCCGGTCGATGGACGCCCGGCCGAACAACCTCCCCG
>JBOGVU010000074.1:0-12654 GCA_050692915.1 Actinomycetota bacterium
GTGCGGAGCCGCATCCTCGGCTCCGCTCTGTTGTTCGTCGTGGGATTCGCGGCGATCTTCACCGCGATGGGAGCGGGGGCCTCCGCGATCGGCCCGCTGATCGTGAGGAATCGCATCGTGCTCGAGCGAGTGGCCGGCCTGTTGGTCGTCGTGATGGGCCTGCTCACGATCGGCATCGTTCGCGTCCCGTTCCTGATGCGGGAGGCCAGGATCAACCTCCGTCGAGTTCGGCCCGGGCCGCTGGGAGCTGTCCCACTGGGAATGGCGTTCGCTATCGGATGGACGCCGTGCGTGGGCCCTGTCCTCGCCTCGATCCTGGCCGCCGCGGCCACCACCAGGACCGCCTGGGTGGGGGCGGGGCTGCTGTTCGTCTACGCCCTGGGGCTCGGCATCCCGTTCCTCCTCCTGGCTTGGGGACACGCCAGAGCCTCGACGGCGTTCTCGTGGCTGCGGCGGCATGGGCGGACCATCGAGGTCTTCGGGGGCACCGTCCTGATCGCCATGGGTGTCCTGATGCTGACGGGGCAGTGGACGAGGCTGTTCACCCCGCTCATCCGCTGGTTCGTCCAGAACGACTGGCCGCCGATCTGAGGAGATCCCCATGAGAGAAACCTTCGCAATCATCATCGTGGCCGGGCTGATCGGGCTGTTCCTGCTGCTGCTGGTAGGCGCGTTCATCCGGTCCCGGCAGGCCGCCGCGGTCTTCCGCGAGGCCGCCGCCGGGAAGGTGCCCCGGCCGGAGCCGGCGCCGCCCCGCGAGACGAAGCGGCCCACGCCGGTCTCGCGGCGAGACTTCTTCCGCCGCTCCCTGCTGGCCTCCATCGGGCTGTTCGGCGCGGAGTTCGGCCTGGCCAGCATCGCCTTCGTGTGGCCGAACCTGCGCGGCGGGTTCGGGGCGGTGATCGACCTGGACCTCACCCCGGACGCCATCAAGCAGCAGATCGACGCGGACAACCAGCCCTTCTACTACGGCGCCGGCCGGTTCTACCTGGTGAACTACCAGGGCGACGCCGCCGACACCACCTACGAGGGTCTGGTCAGCGAGGGGATCATGGCCCTGTACCAGAAGTGCCCCCACCTCGGGTGCCGGGTCCCGTTCTGCACCCAGAGCCAGTGGTTCGAGTGCCCCTGCCACGGCTCGAAGTACAACCGGGCCGGCGAGTACCGGGACGGCCCCGCGCCCCGGGGGATGGACCGGTTCCGCGTGATCGTGGAGAACGGGCTCGTCCGCGTGGACACGGGCACGCGGATCGACGGCCCGCCCCGGGGCTCGGACACGACCGGGCAGCAGCCGGAGGGACCGTTCTGCGTGACGATCGGGGGCGAGTGATGCAGTCGGGTCTCGCCGCGCCGGCCGACTCGGGGGAGGCCTAGGTGCCCGAGTCGAAGGGACGATCCAGGCGCCGACCGAAGGGGCGTGACAAGGCCCGGGCGGCCCGAGCTCGGGCGACCCAGGCGGCGCAGCGTGAAGCCGACCAGCGCAAGCTCACCCCAACCCAGTACAAGAGGAGGCGGGTGCTGGGATGGTCCCTGGTGGGCCTGGGGGTGGCGATGTTCCTCCAGCATCTCGTCTCGCATGCGGGATTCTTCACGCTGATCTCACCCGGCGTGGACGACGTCATCGCCGGCTACCCCCTCGCCGGGCTTCTGGGCTTGGCCGACGCCATCGTGCTGTCCCGATGAGCCCCCGAGCCCGAGGGTTCCTCGTCGGGGCAGTGGGCCTCGTCCTCCTGCTTACCGCCCAGCCCGCGGAGGCCCATGCGGCGTTCGTTTCGGCGGAGCCGCCACCGGGTGCCGAGCTTGCCTCGGCCCCCGGTGTGGTCGTCCTCACGTTCACCGAGCCACTGAACATCGGCCTGTCCCGGGCAACCGTCACCGACCCCACCGGAGCGACGTTCGACGGCGGAGCCAGCACGGAACGAGAGATCCGGGTTGCCCTGCGGACCAACGCCCCCGGGATCTACGTGGTGGAGTGGACCACGGTCAGCACCGTCGACGGTCATACCCTCCACGGATCGTTTCGCTTCGGCGTCGGTGTCGCTCCCGGGCCCGGCGGAGGTGCCGAAACCGGGACCGCCCCCCAGCCCACGGACCTGGCCATCGCCGCGGCCAGGGCGGTGGAGTTCGCCGGCCTGCTGCTGGCCATCGGCATCCTCCTCCTGGCTGGGCTCTCCCGGCGCCACCCTGAGCTGCCCTGGGCCCAGCGGAGCGTGCGGATGCCGCTGACGGTGGCGTTCGGGGCGGGACTGGTGGTGGTCGTCGGTGAGTCAATGGCCGCGGCCCCGTCGCCGTCGATCGAGGCCCTCGGGGCCTACCTGGGGACCGGCCTGCCCGGGCTGGCCCGGTTGATCAGGCTGGGGGCCGAGGCGCTCGCCGTGGGGGCCGCCGTGAACCGTACCCGGCTGGCGCCGTGGCTCATGGGGGCGGCGCTGGTGGCTCTGGCCGCCTCGGGCCACGCCGCCGCGGTCCGACCGGCCTGGCTAGGCATCGGGGTCGACGCCGCGCACCTTGCCGCCGCGGGGCTGTGGGCCGGCGGGATCATGGCCCTGGCCCTGGTTCGGCCCCCGGGCGGGTGGCGGACCGGGGAAGGGCGGACGTTGCTCGACCGCTTCACCCCCGTGGCCTTGCCGGCCTTCCTGGTGACCGTCGGACTCGGCTTCGTGCGAGGCCTCCAGGAGCTGGCCTCGCTGAGCGATCTGGTGGGGACCTCCTACGGCCAGGTCCTCGTGGCCAAGATCGTGGGGGTGGCGGCCATGGTGCCGTTCTCGATCGCCGCCTGGAGGAGGTTCGCTCCGACCCCACGGCGGGAAGCGATCCTCGGCCTGGTGGTGGTCGGCGCGGCCGCTCTCCTGGCGGCGTTCCCGCTACCCCCCGGCCGGCTGGCGGAGGCCGAGGAGGCCGGCCGGCCCCGCACTTCGGAGGCGCTGCCGGGCGAAGGAGACCTGACCCTTGGTGGGGAGGCGGGGGAAACGCTGGTCGGCCTCACCCTGCGGCCGGCCCGTCCAGGACGGAACGAGGTCCTCGTCTACCTCTTGCCGTTGGGAGGTCAGTCCGCCGCGTCCGGTCTGGATGTGGCGTTCTCCGTGGGCCAGGCCCCCGCCCAGCCGATGGAACGTTGTGGAGCAACCTGCCGTCGGTCCAGGGTGGCGCTCGAGGGTGGCGAGCAGGTGGCCGTGCACGTCGCTGGACGGGGGGTAGGAACCGCGTCGTTCACCCTTCCCACCCTTCCCCCACCCAACGGAGCCGACCTGGTCGAACGGGTGGATGCGCGTATGCACGAGCTCACGTCGTACCGTGTGGAGGAGGTGCTCCGTCCCGCCCAGCCTCCGGTGCGGGCGACCTACGCGTTCCAGGCGCCGGACCGGATGCACATCCGCCTGTCGACCGGTGCCGAGTCGGTGATCATCGGAGAGGCCCGGTATCGACGCGATGCTCCTGCGGCGCCATGGCAGCGGGACTCCGCCATTCCGCCCGACGTTCCCTCGTTCATCTGGGACGGTCCGTTCCGAGCCGCGCGCCTCGTGGGAAGGGAGCGGGTCGGGGACGTCCCCATGAGAGTGGTGTCCTTCCTGAGTGAGCGCGTTCCCGGGACGCCCATCTGGTTCAGGATGTGGGTGGACCGGGAGGGGCTCGTCCACCGGGCCCACATGCGCGCGTTAGGCCACTTCATGGATCACCGGTACTACGCCTTCGATCAGCCGCTCGACGTCCAGCGGCCGAAGACGGGAGGGTGACAGGATGACCACGCGTTAGACGGAGCACGGAACGAGGAGGTGGCGACGACATGATGGACTGGTCTTTCGGTGTCTCGATGATGTGGATGATGTGGATCGACCGAGGTGTACGAGATGCCCGGAGTAGAGCCCGACGCGGCCGACGAAAACGCGACGGTCAACACGGCTACGTTCAGCGAGGAAAATGGACGCACGACCCTCACGATCCTGGTGCAGTGCCCCAGTAAGGAGGTTCGGGACGCGATCATCGACTCGGGCATGGAAGCAGGGATGCAGGATGCCTATGACCTACTAGAGCAGGTCGCGATTTCGCTGATCTAGTAACGATGCGGGTTCCCCGCCCCCTGCGGCGGCCGCCGGGTAGGGCAGTGCCTCGCGGGGTGGTGGGCTTTGATTGTCGGTGTCTACTCGCGGCTGTCGATCGCGCCGATACCGCCAGTATCGCATGTTGGTTTGAGTTGAGCCATGGACCCTTGGCAGGAGTCATCAGGGGCTTTCGCGAGTGGTCGCAACGGAGACCTAGGACGGTCGGGGACATCCTGAAGATTCCCGCTCTTGCGTGAAGCGTGTGCCCCCATCTTGCGGGAGGGTCGACCTAGGCCTTCCGAAGCGTCTTGGCGGGTGTCACATCCGTCGGAGCCCCTGATCCGCAACCTCGGCACGAGTCTATACTGCCCCTGCGGGCAGTCGGAATAGGTGCTGTCTCGTCCATCTAGCGTCCTTCTAGCGGATGATTGCTCCGGAGGCCCCGACACATCGTCTGACCACGTCCGACCATGACTCGGGAGGAGCGTTCCCGCTGGTCGGGACGGCCGGAGGTGTCGGGAGCCCACAGGAGACGACGAGCCTCACACTCATAATCCGTCGGTCGGTGGTTCGAGTCCTCCCCGCCCCCACCAGGGAGCCGCAGGTCAGCAGCCCGTTCGAGCCCATGGGGTGATCACCCGGATACCATGTTCCCCGCCATGGCCCCGCATTGGTACACGATGGTCGCACCCTCTTACGCGAGTTGCGCGTCAGATCCGTAGTGTGCACTCCTTGAAGAACGGAAGAAGAGGACCTGAGGAG
This sequence comes from Actinomycetota bacterium, assembly GCA_050692915.1. Classification (GTDB taxonomy): domain Bacteria; phylum Actinomycetota; class UBA4738; order UBA4738; family CALAEC01; genus CALAEC01. The sequence continues at coordinate 4,803 of JBOGVU010000074.1, forward strand.
TCGACGAGCCGCCTGGACTCCATCGTGTCAAGGCTCCCGGAACCCGAGTGGGTGGGGACGTCCTACACGCTCGTTGCGCCGAGATCGCTCGCCCGGCTCGTCCCGGCCGACGACGGCCTCCAGTGATGGCGGCGCAGGCCGCCCTCGTTCCTCGCTCGCATTATCCGACGCTCCAGGGGTGCACCTACCTCAACCAGGCAGCGCTGGGGCTGGTCCCGACGGAGGCTCTCGACGCCATGATCACGTTCCTGGCCGATGTGGCACAGCACGGCAACCTCCGGCTCTCCGACGATGAGGAAGAGCATGTCCTCGATGAACTGCGGGCCGCTGCGGCCGGGCTCCTCGACGCGCCAGCGACGTGGATCGCGATCACCGGAGGTGCGAGCGAGGCCCTCGGTCAGGTCGCTGCGGCCTTGGGATCGATCGATGGGTCCGTCGTATTGGTCTCGTCCGATTTCCCAAGCGTGACCTATCCGTGGCTCGCGGAACGGGAACGCCGCGGTACGAAGATCGTCTGGGTCGATGACACACCCGACCGCGATCTCACCCAGGAGCTGGTCCGGGCGATCGACGCTTCCACCAAGGCGGTGTGCATCAGCGCCGTGCAGTACGCCACGGGCACCGCCGTCGAGGTGTCCGCGGTGACGGACCGAGCCAGTGTTGTAGGGTGTCGGGTCATCGTCGACGCCACCCAGTTGGCCGGCGCCGGCCCGGTCAGCATCCGGGAGTGGTCCGCGGACGCCGTCGTGTGTAGCGGCTACAAGTGGCTGTCGTCACACGGCGGCGTGGCGCTTCTGGCGCTCGCGCCAGACCTCATCGCAGCGACGCCACGCCTGGTCGGGTGGAAGGGGAGCGACGAGCCCTTCTCGTTCGACCCGAAGACCCTGCGACTGGCCCCGGACGCTCGGCGGTTCGAACTGTCGACTATCTCGTACGCGTCCGCCGTCGGGCTCCTCACCTCGATCGGTCTGCTTCGGGACTGTGGGATCGAGAGGATCGCCGCCCACGCTCGAGGCCTGGCAAGCCGGCTGATCGACCGCGTCGAACCGCTAGGGTGGTCGCCGTTCCGACGGCTCTCCGATCCTGCGTCGAGCAACCATATCGTTGCCCTGCGCCACCCCGTGGCCAACGTCCGGCATGTCCAGCGCGTCCTCTCCGACGAGCACCGGATCATCTGCAGCGGCCGGGGAGGCAATCTCCGGATCTCCCTCCATCTGTACAACGACGCGAGCGACGTCGAGGCCTTGGTCGACGCCCTCAGCGCCGTTGAGGTCGTTCCCCGCGACCGGTGAGCTGGCGGGCTGGATCGGTGCGCCCAGCTGGACAGAAATGGAAGGGATGCCTCGCATGCCGCGGAAATGCCGCAACTTGCATACGAATGTGTCCGAAGCGGTGGCAACGGTGATGCTCACGGGATGGCCCTGACCAGGATCTTCAGGAATTCCTGCAGGTCAGCGGGGTGGGGGACTCCGGCCTTATGATCCGTCGGTCGCTGGTTCGAGTCCAGCCCGCCCCACGGGGGAAGCCGCTTCCGTGCAGGTGTGACTGGAGTGGCTGGCCGGAGTCTGAAGGCCCGTTCCGACGGAAACTCTGACGCCCGGCGGGCCCCCACTGACGGGAGGTCAGTCGCTCCTGTAGTCCAGGCCGTACTCGGTCGCCGCCTTCGACGACACCGCCACCCCGCGCCCGCACGCACCGTCGGGGACGGGCTTCCCCTCCGGGAAGTTCGGCGGCGGGTACATCCGGTCCGCGCCGAGCCATTCCTCGGCGGCCTGGCCGTCGAGCAGGAGGGGGATCAGGCCGCGCTCCGGTTGGGCCAGCGGCACCAGATATCCGTTGTTCCGGGGCTGGACCCTCCATCCGTGCGCCTCGATCCGTTGGGCCACCGTGGTGGCGCCGTCGGTGCGGGGCCCGTGGTACTGCCCCTCCGACAGGAGGTATCCGCAGGGCGGATCCTCCAGGATCTGGTCCGGCGAGGGGACCTCCTCGGGCGGCGGGCTCTCTCCTGGATGCGGCGGCGGGAAGGCCGGGATGGACCGCGATCCCCGGAACACGATCGGGCCTGTGTTCGAGGTCTGGAACTCGATGGCCTCTTCTCTGGCCTGGGAGATGACAAGGTGGTTCGCTCGGTAGTAATCGAGGAACTGATGGTAGGTGTAGAGCGCGGAGTATGCTTTGCGTCTCCGGTTGTTCTGGAAATTGCCCTCGTCGGGACGCGTCGGCCCACCGGCGCTCCGTGCCTCAAGGAGCGAGCCGATCACGTTCTTCAAGCCCATGGTGTTGCGCAGGATCGTCTCCTGGCTCAGCCCGACGGCCCCACCCCCCTGACAGCCGTAGGGGCAGTACCACCAGCCGTCGGCCGAGCCGGTCGCGTACAGCCATTCCTCGATCATGCTCTTGGAGTGGTCGAAGATCGGCTGGGCGACGTTGAGGTGACGCGGCGGTAGCACGGGCAAGTCGCCCGCCTGACTGTTGCCGAACTCGTGGCCGTCGAAACCGGCCTTCGGCTGGTAGTCGCGCATCATCTGTACGAACGCGAACGTCTCCGGCTGCCTGATCAGCGAGTAGTCTCGGTTCAGGTCCTGTCCCGTGGAGTTGCCCCTGGTGTTGGCGGCGCGGCCGTCGCCGTTGATCGTCGGGACGATCAGCACAGCCATGTTTGAGAGGATGTCGATCGTGCGCGCATCGGAGCCGAACGCCAGCTCGCGGGCCAGGATCAGGCACGCCTCCCGGCTCGAGGGCTCGTTGCCGTGCACGTTGCAGTTGATCAACGCCGACGGCGAGCTCGCGATCTCCTCGGCGGTCCCCGGCGGCTCGGGGTACCCGATGATGAACATGTTGATGGGACGGCCGAGCACCGTACGCCCGATCTCCACCACCCGGACCCGGTCGCTGGCCTCGTCGAGGGCTGCGGTGTAGGCGTACTCGTCCACGTCGCTGGTGAACTGCGCAGCCTTGGTCTCCTCCCACTGGGTGCGTAGGTTCTGTCCGGGGACATTCGGGTCGCCCCACTGCGGCAGGGTTGTCCCGTAGACCGGCGCCGAGAACGGCTGGGGAACGCCGTCGATCCGGGCCCGCACCCGCCACTGGAAGCGGTCGCCGGGATCGAACCCCGAGTCGGCGAATGCGGGCGCCTCCTGCCCCACCTGCCTGTGGGGGCGCCACAGGCCGGTGATCACCGATGGGCCGGTCGGCTGATCGGCCTCGTCGACCGCGGTGCGCTCGATCTGGTAGTCGGTGGCCCCAGCGACTGGATCCCAGCTCAGGGTGGCGAATCCGTGCCGCTGGTCCACCGCCAGTCCCGTGACTTGACTGGGCAGCTGGGCCAGCGCACGGTCCGCGGGGAGCAGCGAGGCGACGAGGGCTGAGACCAGAACGGCCACCCGAAGCATCCGGCTTCCGCTCTCCGAGGGCCCGGATCCACCGATGAGCGTTCCTGACTGCGAGGCCATGGATCCTCCCTCCTCGCCGCTGGGGTTCATGGGATGCCGGCGACCTGCGGGTAAGTCAACCGAACGGTTGCATTTGTTGTCAAATCGAGTATTCGGAATAAGCCGGGCTCACTCCCAACGTGGCCCGTGACCGCTTACAACTCCCCGTTCTCCAACAGGCCGGTGACGCGAACGTGGCGAGCCATTCATGACGCGCACATCGCCATGTGGGAAGCTTCCGCGGAAGGCTCCGAGTCGGAATGGGGAGCCCTCGTCTCCGACGCCGAATACCGCGGCCAGGGGTAGGAGGAGTATGTTGCCATCCAGAAACGCGAGAGACCCTGGATGAGCGGTCGGCGGATCGAACCCGAACAACGGGTAACGCCTCTCGAGCTCTTCTTCGATCTGGTCTTCGTCTTCGCCGTCACGCAGGTCACGGGGTTCCTCGCCGATGACCCGACCTGGGGTGGCCTGCTCCGTGGCCTGATGCTGCTTGGTGCGCTCTGGTGGGCGTGGGCGTCCTACGCTTGGCTGACCAACACTCTCAACCCGGAAGAGGGGGCCGTCCGGCTCGCCGTGTTCGGCGCGATGGCGGCGATGCTCATCGTGTCGCTCGCCACGCCGAACGCCTTCGGTACCGACGGCGTGACCTTCGGCGTCGCGTACTTCATCGTTCGCGCCCTCCATCTCGTCCTGTACGCCATCGCCGGTCGGGGCGATCGCGACTTGCTGGGCGCCGTCGTCAGGATCGTGCCGACCGCCACCATGGGCCCGACGCTGCTCCTGGTGGCGGGCTTCCTCGAGGGCATCCCACAGTTAGCGACGTGGGGCGCGGCGCTGGCGGTCGATTACCTCGGGATCCTCGTCGGCAACATGCGGGGATGGCGTGTCTCACCAGAGCACTTCGTCGAGCGCCACGGCCTGGTCATGATCATCGCCCTCGGAGAGTCGATCGTCGCGATCGGGGTCGGCGCGGTGGGGCTGCCGCTCCATGCCGGCCTCATCGCGGCCGCCCTCCTGGGGATCGCCGTGGTCGCCTCGCTCTGGTGGTCGTACTTCGACTGGGTCGCCTTCGTCGCCCAGGCCAGGCTGGTCGAGGGCACGGATGCGGAGCGCGCCGCGCTCGCGCGCGACCTGTACTCCTACCTGCACTTCCCGATGGTCGCGGGGATCGTCCTGTTCGCGCTCGGGCTGAAGACGACGCTTGCCGATGTAGACGGCTCGCTCCGAACCATCCCGGCCCTGGGCCTGTGCGGCGGCGTCGCGCTGTACCTCCTCGCGCACGTCGCCCTGCGGCTGCGCATCGGCGGCGGCTTGGGGCACGGTCGGCCGGTCGCCACGATCCTGCTGCTCGGGCTGTTTCCCCTAGCCAAAGAGGTACCGTCCCTCGTCGCGCTCGGGCTGGTCGCGGCCGTATGCGCGGCTCTGATCGCCTACGAGGCACTCCGCTACCCCTACGCGCGCGCCTGGATCCGCAGCCGACGCGGGGCCTTCACCATGGAGGAGGCCGCACGCGTTGCACCTACCCGCGGTCGCCCCCGTCGTCGCCGAGCCTGATGGCTTGCCGGCGCTTGCGGAGACCCTGAAGGGCACATAGAGCCGGCTCGTTCGACCTACCGCTTCGCGGGGAGCGAGCGAGCGTATGTCGTGCCAAGTTTGAGCCACTTGGCGAGCTGCAGTTTGGTGCGAAGGTCTTCTGAATCGACCCGTAGCCAACCCTGCATCGCACGCCCGCGCATCTCCATAGGGCGAGCGTTCGTCGTCGCAACGAGAGTGTCCGACTGAGCCGGATCGACTCGAACCAACGCTCCACCCTGACCGCTTGCCGCTACCGCCATATTGCCGCCGATGAGGAACGCGAGCCCACCGAACATCTTCTTCTCGGTCAGATCGGGCTCGCCACCGATCAGGTCGCGTATGCGATCCGCGAGTACCTCGTCGTAAGCCATCGGGGCCATCCTAACGTCACGAGACATAACCCACGGGTCTCGTCAGGCTCTCGGGGCGTCGACCTTCGAGATGCGGTCGCCCGCCGGGCGGAGACCGAGGATCGCGATCACCGGGACCGGCAAGTAGGCCGAGGTCGAGAAGCCTACGCCGAACGCCGATGAAGTCCTGGTGGATCCGTCAATCCGGCGGACTGGCATTCCATGCGCGGCAAGCCCCTTTTCTCGCACGCCACCTGGGCCTGGTGCGGCCGAAACATAGGGTCCTCGGCGTGGACAGTGCCGGACAGGTGGAGGCGGTCGGCGGCGGCGTTACTCGGTTCAAGCCCGGCGACGTCTACGCCAATCTCCTGGACCACGGCTACGGCGGCTTGCGGAATACGTTTCCGTGCCAGGGGACGTCATGTCCTTGAAGCCGGCGAACCTGTCGTTCGAGGAAGCGGCTGCGGTTCCGATGGCGGCGGTAACCGCAGCGGAGGCGGCCCACGCCCAGGGCAGCTTCTGGGAGATGCACGACCTTATGTTCGCCCACCAGGACGCCCTCGACCCCCGACGACCTGTCCCGCTACGCCGCCGAGCTGGGGCTGGACGTCGAGCGCTTCTCGGAGGAGCTATGCGCACGCGCAAGCACGCGCCCAGGATCGCTCGTGACGTCGACAGCGCCGATCAGAGCGGGGTCGTCGGCACGCCAACCTTCTTCATCAACGGGCGCCGCCACTACGGCCCCTACGACCTCGACACCCTGGCGGGCAGGGTGGAGCGAGAGGCCAGAGAGACCATCGCCCGGGGGCGACCCGCATGACTACAACTGGAAGACTTCCGTCAGCCGGAACGCAGCTTGGCGACCCACTCCCGGAGCCGGGGCAGATGCTCCCCGTAGTGCTCGGCTCCTGCCTTTCCGATCCAGTACGCTGCTTCCGGGGTCAGCTCCGGAAGCTCGCCCCACGCCAGGAGCATCCGGGATCTGGCTGCCGAGGCCTGGGCCCGAACCGTCTGGAGGGGCACGTCCTTCATGATCTCGAGGAACGTCCGGTTCATCGCATCGATGTCGGTCTCCTCGTGTTTGTACGTGCCCACCCGGATCCGTAGCAGGAAGACCCCGGCCTCGGCCAGCCAGCTCCCGATGTGGGCCAGGAGGTCCTTGGCCGACCACCCCTCCGGGTAATAGCCTGGCTGCTCCGTCTCCTGCGGCGTGAGGGAGTCCATCAGTGCGTGGAGCTCGTCCCAGCCGGCGTCCTCCGCGGCCATCAATATGGAGGCGTCCGGTTGGGTTCCCGTCTCGGGTTCTCGGCCGTCCACGACCTAACCTCCCAACGCGTACGCGATGGCCTTGTCGGTGCCCATGGCCCGTCCCTCGTCCCAGGCGCGCTCGGCTGTGTCCGGATCGAGGCTCCGACGGGACTCCTCGAGCTTCTCCCCGGACAGCATCAGCTCCGCGGGAGCGCCCCCGCCGGTCTGATCCTTGACCGCCTCGGACGCCCCGGCCAGGCGCAGAGCCCGGACGTGTCGCCCTCCCACCGAAGCGATCATCGCCATCGCCTCCAGGACCATGGCGATCCCGGTTGGATTCCCCACCTCGACGAAGATATCGAGGGCCTCGCGTTGGGCGGCGTAGGCCGCGTCGAGGTCGCCGATCAGCAGGTAGTAGGAGCCCAGCCCGGAGATGGCATCGGCCATCGAGAACACGTTCCCGAGCTCGCGGTAGATGGCCAAGGCCTCCTCGACCATCGGGAACCCATCCTCGGCCCGGCCCTCCCGGACCTGGTGGCTCCCGAGAAGCTCCAGACAGACGGCGGTCAGCTGCCGGTCACCGATCGCTCTCGCCATGTCAAGGACCGTGCGGAGCTTCGTCACCCCCTCCTCCGTGGCGCCCCGGATGCGGTCGAGGAACGAGAGGTTGAACAGACCCTCGGCGATCGAGCGGGGGTCGTCGAGCTCCCGCGCGACCTCCAGCGCCTCTTCATAGAAGCGCTCCGTGGCCGGGTAGTCGTTCTGCCAGTAGGCCAGTCCTCCCGCTCCAGTCAGGGCCTTGAACCGCTCGGCCGTCCGGCCCTGGCCACCCGGTGCCTGGAGAAGCTGCTCGAGCTTCCTCCGGCCTTCGGCCAGGTGACCGCGCTGTTGCCAGAAGCGCCAGAGCGCCCCGGCTGCCGCCTGGCCGGCCCGGACGTCGCCGGCGTGGATCGACCAATTGAGCGCGGCGCGGATGTTGTCGTGCTCACGGTCGCAGCGGTCGAGCCACTCCTTCTGGTCGGGCCCGACCAGGTGCGACTCGGCCAGGGTGGCGAGCGCGAGGAAGTGACGGCCATGCCGCGTCCGAACGTCGGCCGCGTCCGGCTCTTCCTCCAACCGCTCCGTCGCGAACTCGCGGATGGTCTCGAGCATCTGGAACCGCATCTCGCCCTCGACGGTCTCGGTCCGGCGGATCAGGCTGTCGTCCACGAGCGTGCCGAGGAGGTCGAGCAGCCAGCCCTCTTG
>JBOGVU010000075.1:0-12500 GCA_050692915.1 Actinomycetota bacterium
CTGTTCAAGTCGAGAGTCTCGATACGGAAGCCGAAACCCTCCATGGGTCCCAGTTCGAAGTTCAAGGTCCTGCTTGGAAGGACGATGGTCCCACGACCCCGTGGCGAGCCGATGGTGCAGCGGACGTTCTGGATCAGGGCGCTCACCTCTGCCACGGGGAAGGCCCAGTACCCGAGACGGGGGATGTAAGACGATTGGGCAGTGCCGCCGCTCGTACTGACCATGAGACGGCCGCGCGGGAAATCGCTCACCTGAGCCTTGATGACCTCCATGCCTGCGGATCGCGATCTCTCCAGGATGGTGGCCTCTCGGCTGCCGTACCCTCCGGACATTCTGATGCTCAGGTCCGGCGTGTCCAGGTTTGCCCCCTCGATCCAGAAGACTCCGTCGCTGGGGTCGTCGGTGATGGCGGGGTCGAAAATCCCCTGGTTCTCCAGCCGCCCGGACGCCCCCGGTCGAATGTTCGCTACCCAATAACGCCTGAAGGCAGGTTCCTCGACGGAATCGATCCTCACAGCGGTGGGCGCATTGCGCAAGATGGTACGCGCACCGCCAACGACGGCTCGCCTGGCAGGGCGAGAGGCGGCGACTACCCGGAGGTCGAGAGGCACGGTGACGGCAATGCGCCCGATCAGAACCTGGACGGCGTAGCTGGCGGGCGCGACGGAGGCGGCGGCGGAAAGCTCTATCTCGAATGTGACGGAGCCGCCGGCCTGGATGCGAGCAGGGAGCGTACTGCGGATACCCGTCCGCGTGATGGACGTCCGACGGATGGTAGTCTGGAAACCTGTTACGGTTAGCCGGCCTTGCAGGATCCGGACGCCCGTGACATCAGTGAGCCCGTCCGCGGTGAGGCGAAACGTCTGCGGGCTCCCTCCGGCCGTCAGCTCCAGGCTGGTGGGCTCGACCCCGATGATGCGGGGTTGGGCCAGCAGTTCCGACGTTCCCGTAAGGATGACCAGCATGAGGGTCGCCGTGCAGAGCTGCGCTATCGGCCCGCCGCGGGGGCGCAGCACGTACATCAAGAAGTTCATGGGGAACCTTTCGCTTGAGAAACGAGCAACCCCGATCGCCAGGGAGTCGCTCCGATGGACTCTCCTCCGGAACCAAAAGCCTGAACCCGCCACCGGAAAGTCTCGGTCCCGACCCGCTCGGCGAGCCACGGAGGCGCGCGGTAGGCAAGGGAGGAGGGCTGGAGAAGCGCCGCGAGCATCTCCTCGCCGTCCGAGTTTTCCACTTCGAGCCGATAGAGCTTCGCCCCAGCCGCTCCCGTCCATGTGAAGAGGAGGGTCTCGGTGGCCGACAGCAGGGCGTCCTCCTCGGGACCGAGGAGTTCGAGGCTTCCCACCGACAGGACGGTCGCCTCGTCACCGGCCACGTAGTAGCGGAGCGGCGGCATGGGAAAGCCGGCCACGGCCCCCGCGTGGACGAGGCCCGATCCGGCTCCGGCGCGGTCCAGGCTGGAATCCGCCTCCTTGTCGTCGGTGGCCTCGATCCGGAGAAGGAGCAGGTGGAGCCCATCCAGGTGGGTGGGAATCGCGGCGGGATCGGGCCCCTCGAGCGTGAACTCCCCCGTCGGGGGGAGGAAGGCGTTGAATCGCGCCAGCTCGGTGTAGCGGCGCTGGGTGCCGCGTAGCTCGACGGGCAGGCTCGCCTCGGTCAGCAGGTCCTCGGCCGTCGGTGGCTCCTCGCCGGGCAGCACCACCTCCCAGCGCCCCACCAGCCGGCCCGTCCCATTATAGAGAATCTTGGCGGTTACGGGAGGCGCATGTTCGCCCGGGTGGATTGCGAGAACCAGGTCCTCGGTGTCGAAGCCGAGCTGGACGTCGAGGAGCGCGAACGGTACCCGCGCACCGCCCCCCGCCATGCGGCACGTCACGAAGACGTACTCGTCGGGCTCGATCCCTTCGGGGTCGACGAACCGCCGGACATAGAAGAAGCTGGAGGTAACCCCGTCCTCGGCCGCCTGGTAGGCGCGTCGGGCGACCGACGCGGGGATAGTCATGATGTCGGTGAAGCCATCGACTCCGCTCGACCGGCTCAGATCGTAGCGCAACGGCAGATTGCCGAAGATCGTTCCCGGCGCGCACTTCTGGCCCAGGTCCGGCGCGGCATCCATCAGCGCGCCACACCACGTCGCCTCGACGGCGACTTTGCCATTCAGGTTCCCGTACGAGATGAAGACGGTCGTCGCGCCTGAGGCGTTGACGTTGACGCCGTTCGGATCGCGCTGGATCTGGGCCAGCCCGGAAGCGGGCAGCAGGATGGCGGCGGCGCATGCCAGGCCCATCAGGCCCAATCTGCCAGTCATGATTCGATCCGGGATCACGGCTGGTTGCCCCTCCCTTGTCCTCCGCTCTTCCCCCTGCCGCGCTCCTTGTCGGCTGACGGATCGGGTCGAACCAGGAGGTTGACCTGGGCGGGACTCTCGTCCGGCCGGTCCGAGAACGTGGCGTGGATCGGAACGGTCGTGGGATCGTCCACGTCGCCGGTCGTGGCCACCTCGACCCGGGCTTGCCGGCTCCCTGCGGAGATCGACACGTCCTCCGGCACCTGGACCAGCTCCGGCAATCCGCTCGCCAGAATGATCCGGACATCTGTCGCGGCTGGCTCGCTCAACTTGATCGTGAGCCGGGCGCCCCGATCCCCCACTACCGATGGGGGACTCAGGCTGAGCTGCATCTGGAGCGGAGCCGGCTCGGGCACCGCGATGTCCTCGTCGGCGGCGTCCGGCTCGGACTCGGGATCCGGTTCCGGGGCGTCTGCGACCGGGGTTCCCGGCCTCGGCAGGGGCGATCGCACCGGAACATCCACCGATGGAGGCGCAAGGCCCGGGCGTGGGCTCGGCCGGGTCGTGGGAGCGGGATCGGGTTCCGGAACCGCATCGGCGGGCGTCTCATCCTCCGTCGCCGGGATGGGATCGGAAGCCGGAGCGGGGTCCTCTTCGGGATTCTCTTCGGGAGCGTCACCGATGACCACGTCGGCCACCTGCGAGGGGAACGGGTCCTGAGTCGGCTCGGGATCCGCTTCAGGGGCCACAACGAGTTGTCCACCGATCTGCTGCAGCGGAAGCGATTCGAGCTTGGGCAGGATCTGGCAGCGGAAGGTGAACTTCGCGACGTAGGGCGCGTAAACCTGCCCCGCCCAGACGCGCATGACATCGACCGCCATACCTGCGGGACACGATACGGCGCTGAAAGCCGTGCCTCCGGTCCCTCCGGCGGCCGGCAGCCAGCGAAGCGAGCCTCCCGCCACCGGTCGACAGGCTACCTGGAGCTGGTCGATGTAGTCCCCCGCGCGGCCTCGGAAACCCGCGAGCACCTCTCCATCCCTGCACAGGTAGTCGCGTTCCTGTCCGCCGAAGCCTCCGGCGCCACCCGAGAAACCACTATAGGTGTAAACTTCGACGTGATCCCCATCGGCGGCGATCACCGCACACATGAGGCTCACGCTGTCCACGAGCTGGTCGCTGCGGACCTTCACGCCGACGGCATGGCGAATCCCGGGCGTCCCATCAACCAGATTCCTGTAGAATTCGTCATCGCATTCCATATCCATCGGATCCGAGAGAGCGCCGTTGATGGGAGTGTTATAACCCACGAGGCTGGAATCCCAGTACTCCTGGGCGCCGGCAGGTGAGGAGATCGCGATTCCCGTCAACAGGGCGGCGACCAGGACAGTGGAACTCTGAATCCGTGTCATCTCGTCTGCCAATCCTCCTCGTCTAGAAGAAGGTGAAGTTGAGTCCCGAGTCGACGGACCAGTTCAGGCGCCGGTCGTCAAAGTCGAACTCGCGATCGATTTGCTCGCCGAGCGTGCGCGAGAGGCGAAGGAAGTACTGGCCCCCGATTGCGCCCAGCCAGGGCACGAACGAGGACCACTGGGCGTCCAGGGTCGTGTTATCGACCTCGCGCGTAGCGGCCTCGTCTTCGTTGTGGGTCTTGGCCCACGAGAAGCTCATGGTTGTCCGGTCGAAGGCGCGCCAATTCGTACGGACTCCCGTACGGCGCGTGTTCTCGACCTCGGCCCGTTCTTCGCTCTCGAACCGTTCGAGGTCGAGAGTGAGATCGATCGAGAGCCGTTCGTGGGGCTGGAGCCCGACCCCGAGTGCGTGGACCCGGTTGACCAGGTCGGCGCTCTCGCGACCCTCCTGGCGATTGTCCTGGCTGGACCGGTTCCAGCTGTAGCCGAATGCCACCCGACTCCACTGCCAGTCGGCGCCCGCGCGCTGGTTCACGCTGACCTGGTCCGGCACGTGCGACGCGTTGAAGTCGCCGTTCTCGGGAAGGTCTTTGCCGAACTGGTGCGTGCGATCGATTCCATACTGGATTCGCGGGAGCCACGCCGCCCCGACGCCCTGGATGCCGGTTACCTCGGCCAGCCCGAAGGCCAGGCTGCCCGACGTCCGCCGGGTGAGGGTCTTCAGGATGGACGCGATGTCGTCCAGATTGTCCTCGGAGCGGATGTGCGCTCCCTGGAATTGGAAGCCCGCCACCGCGCCACTCATCTCGAAGGCGTTGTCGAGCATGTCGGAGCGGGCGTAGGCCCCGATCGACTGGTACAGCGGGTCGACCCGCTCGTGACGGAATCCGAAAGCGAGGCTCGCAGTTCGTGTGGATCCCAACGCGACGTTTCGCAGCAGGTCCATCCCCACCTCGAGATAGCGCGCGTCTTTGGTCGTCTCGCGAACGGGGACGAGTTCGTCCCCCTGCGCAAGCGTCGGGTCGTTGGGGTTGAGGTAGCGGCTTCGGGCAAGGCCGGCGTCAAGACGGAACCGCCCGCCGGTCGTGGCCGCTTCGATCCGCGCCCCAAATCCCTCGCTCTCCTCGGCGTCGGTCACGTCGCCCTGGTTGAAGCCGCTCAGCGGCAGGACCGAGGCGCCCATCCCGGTGAGCTCGACACGGAGCGCGCCTGGACGCGGCAGCGCTTCGAAGCCGATCGTCCCGCTCATGACGCGGTGGTCGGGCTCTTCGAGCCCGACGAGGTTCCCGTATCCCACGAGATTTGTGCCGTTCGCCATGCCCAACGAGACATCGAAGCGCTCACCGGGGCTGTAGGTGAAGAGCGTCCCGCGGCTGTTGAAGCCGCTGATCAGGTGCCGTTGATTCCCGAAGCCTACGTGACCCAGCGATATCGCCATATCGGCTTGCTCGTACGTCACCAGGTAGCTCGACAGGTCGATCTTGGGCGCGTCAGAACCGAGCTCGCCGAAGCGCAAAGCCTCGGGGCGGTAGCTTGTCCCGATGAGCTGCGTCGAGCTTGTGATCCGAAGACCGTCGCGGAGGTGCTCGGACTCGATCCCGAGTCGCCCGGAGAGGTCCTGGTACTCGCCCCGCGGGGGCGTATTGTCCGTCGGGTCGTGACCCTCGGTGAGGAGACCCTCAAGGCCGACGTCCAGCCCGGGGTCGATCCGCGCTACCTGGAATCCCAGGGGTGTGAGGACCTTGAGGGGCTCGCGAACGACCTCCGTCCACACGTCCCCATGGACGTGAAGGACCACGAGCTCGTTCTCTCCGGATGGAAGCGGCATCAGGGACGCGTCATAGCGGATCCCCGACGAATCGCTTCGAAAAAGGTCCGAGACATCGGTCGTGCCGAGGAAGACCGCGATGCGCTCGCCTTCGTCGAGCGGTCGGTGGAGGCGGATCTCAACAGAGGTGTCGGCCGAGAGAAACCCTTCGGAGGGCAACAACACGTCGGCGATCGGAGGTGTCGCCTCTGCGCTCGTTTGCGCGATCGTGCGTACGGGTACGATGAGGATCGCGGTCACGAGCAGGAAACCGGTCGCCCGGCGCGGATTCCATTTCGATCGCTGATGCATTCGGTTCGCCCAGGTGGAGTCCATACCGGAAATTCGAGATACTCCTTGAAAGGGTTCACGCAATCGGCGGTCTGATCGGCTCATGGGCTTGGATCGGGGATGCCCGTCTCCGCGAAGGCCCGGCGCCAGTCGGTCCCTTCAGGCCCCCGCAGGATGATCCTCGTCAGGCTCACACGACCCATCCGGCCGGGAGTGGCCTGGACGCGCACGGCGAAGCTGGCGTCGCGCGAGCCGTACGCCGGTGCCCGCTCCCATTCCCAGGACGTGCCTGTGAGCTGGACCGCCATCAGGGTCCACCCGCTGCTCAGGGGACGACCGGCGAACAGCTCGAAGACGTGTTCGCGGACGCAGTCCCGGGCGCAGGCAGGAGGGAGGACGATCAAGGTTCCGTCCGCCACCCGGGCTTCGGGGAGGCATGAGCCCGCGGCCTGTGGACATGACTTGAGCTCGGCCAGGATCCCATCGCGAGCGCCGCTCAGGACGAACGCACCCTCGGGAAGCACGGGATGGAACTCGAAGCTGGCCCGCTGAGCCGCGTTCCACGCCTCGGCGCCGGTGATCTCGTAGTCCTGATCCGCGCGCGGGGGCGGGGTCGAGGCCTCCACCCGGACCACGCCGGCGAGGATCGGCAGGAAGACCAAGCTCAGGACGGCGCAACAGGTGCTCGAAGCTCGGGTAATGTGATACATTGATATATCTTCTCCGGTCCCGGCCATGGATTGCGTGCTCGACCGGTATCACGCAATTCACGACCGGTTCGGCTCAATCCACAGGTGGAACCGACGACCGGGCGAATGGCCCATGCCCTTGCAATACGTGTGCAGTCGGACCAACACGAGGAAACGGGTCGGGCCGTAAACGCACATCCCCAGGCCAGAATCGAGCGCCGTTGGAAATAGCGCAGCGCACAGTGACGCGACTGCTCGGCGAAGCTTGCCACGGCAACCGGAAATCATTCGACCAGCTTTTCCCTCTCGTCTACGACGAGCTTCGAAGGATCGCGCATCGTCAGCGGCGTGGCGGCCGGGGAGGGGAGACGCTCGAGACCCACGCTCTCGTCCACGAAGCGTATCTCAGGCTCGTCGATCAATCACGGGCAGACTGGAAGAGCCGGGGTCACTTCTCGGCCGTTGCAGCCAAGGCTATGCGCCACATCCTGATCGATAACGCCCGTCGCCGTGGGGCCGCGAAGCGTGGGGGCGATCAGACAGCCCTTCCGATCGACGCGGTCGCCGATCTGGTCCCCCGGGGAGAGCGCACGACGGACGATGATCTCATTGTTCTGGACGGCGCGCTGAACAGGCTCGAGGCTACGAACCCGCGCCTGGGCCGGATCGTTGAGCTGAAGTTCTTCGGCGGCATGAGGATCGAGGAGATCGCGGAGACGTTGGAGCTTTCGCCGGCCACGGTGAAGCGTGGATGGGCCACCGCGCGGGCCTGGCTCTACCGGGAGATGGAGGGCCTCCGAGAGGGGGATCCATGAATGCCGGCGCGGATCATTGGGAGCGGGTCGAGGAGATCTTCGCCCGTGCTTGCGAGCTCGCGCCGGGCCGCCGCGCGGAGTATCTGACCAGCCAATGCGGTGAAGATGCCGAGCTGCGATCCGAGATCGAGTCGCTGCTCGTGGTGGGACCCAAGGCGGACGAGTTCTTCGATGGCCTCGACGATGCGATTCGTCACCTCCCCCAGGACGGTCCGGAGAACGGCGCAGAGCGCCTCGATCGAATCGGTCCCTACGAAGTGCTCGAGGAGATCGGGCGGGGAGGGATGGGCATCGTCTACCGGGCGCGAGATACTCGCCTGGGGCGGCTCGTGGCGATCAAGCTCCTGCCGCCGTGGCTGAGCGCCGATCCGGCGGCCAAGGAGAGGCTTGCTGCGGAGGCCCGATCCGCCTCGGCGATCGACCATCCCAACATCGCCGCCCTCTATGACGTAGTGGACACCCCGAGCGGCGCCCTCGCGCTGGTGATGGCCCATTACGAGGGTGAAACCCTGAGCGAACGCATCGCGCCGGCTCCCCTCCCGGTAGACGAGGCGATGGAGATTGCCCGTCAGGTGGCCTCCGGGCTCACCGCTGCCCACCGTCACGGGATTGTCCACCGCGACATCAAGCCCGCCAATCTCTTCCTGACCCGGGACGGCCTGGTCAAGATCCTCGACTTCGGGGTAGCCAAGGCGCTGAGGGCCGGAGTCGTCGCCTCCCGGTCCGGCCGCGGGGCGGGTACGGCCGCGTACATGTCCCCCGAGCAGGTGCGAGGGATCGAGATCGATCACAGGACCGATCTGTGGTCGCTGGGCGTCGTGCTGCATGAGATGGTGACCGGGATGCGGCCGTTCCCTGGCGACCGGGAGGCCGCGGTGATGCGTTCGATCCTGGAGGACGAACCCCCACCGCCCGATCCGCCGGGCGGCATGGCGCCACCCCATCTCACGAGGATCCTGGCCGTGCTCCTGGCCAAGGATCCGGATGACCGCTACGCGGACGCCGCGACCCTCTTCTCCGAGGTCACGACGAGCCGACATCGACCTCGCTTTCATCAGCGAGCTCGGGTGACCTCCGCTATCTTGCTGGGGTTCCTGCTTGTCCTGGCGTGGGCGGTTCGCCCGAGGGAGCCAGGCAGCGAAACCCCCATGGCGCGGGTCGAGCGGGTGGCGGTCCTTCCCTTCGCGGTCCATGGCTCCACTGAGTTCGACTACCTGGGGGAGGCGATCGTCGATCTGCTCTCCACGGGACTGGACGGGGCCGGGGAGATGCGGGCGGTGGACCCCGCAACCCTCCTGGATCAGGCTGGCGACGAAGTCTCAGGGCCCCGGGAAGCCGAGCGGTTGGCAGCCGGGTTCGGCGCCCGGCTTTATGTGCTGGGGGACATCATCGAGGTGGACGGAAGGCTGCGCGTCCGGGCGGTCGCCTACGACCGCTCCCTGGGTTCGGAAGCGGTGGTCCGGGCTAACGTCGAGGGATCGGCCGAGCAGATGTTCAACCTGGTCGACGAGCTCGCGGCCCAGCTCCTGGTGGGCCTCCAGGTGGAAGGCGCGGACCGGCACACCCTCGTGGCCCAGCGGACCACGTCGTCGCTTCCTGCGCTCAAGGCCTTCCTCACCGGCAGGAGGGCCCTTCGCCAGGGCCGGTTCAGGCAAGCGGTCGAGAGCCTCCAGCAGGCGGTCGCGCGGGACTCGATGTTCGCGCTGGCCTATTACGAGCTGAGCAAGGCTGCCGCATGGGGTCGTCAGATGACGTTCTCCACCGTTGCCGCAAACCGGTCGCTCGAACTCGCCGACCGGCTGCCCCAGCGGGAGCGTTTGCTCGTTCTGGCGTACCACGCCTATTTGGAGGGAAGCACCGCCCAGGCGGAGGCACTGTATCGGCAAGTGCTGGCCGCCTATCCGAGCAGCGCGGACGCCTGGGTGGGGATGGGAGAGCTGCTGTTCCACTACAACCCCCTGCGGGGACGACCCAAGCTCGAGGCCGTGCCCTACTTCGAACGTGCGATCGAGTTCGATCCCCGGTTCGGGGAAGCGATCTTCCATCTGATGCAGGTGGCTGTCTTGCAGAACGACCGCCAACGCTTCGACGAGCTGTTGGGGGCTCTGCCGGACGAGGAGCTGGTCTGGAGGACGCTCGGTGTCTTGACATGGGGCACCGCCGCCGAGCAGTCCGCAGCGCTGGGCGAGCTGGCTCTCGCCAGCGAGCACGAGATCCTGCTTGCGATGGAGGCTGTGGAATTTGCAGGCGACCTGGAGATGGCCGAGCGGGTCGCTCGGTTGCTGGATGAACCCTCGCGGCCCGTGGAGTGGAGGGCGCTCGCGCGCCATGGACTGGCGGAGATGGAGCTTGGGCGTGGCCGCACCCGGGCCGCTCTGAAGGAGAACGATCGGATCGCCGAGATCGATCCGGACTGGGCCATCCTGGGCCGAGCCTTGCTCGTCACGAGCCCTCTGGCAGTAGCTCCACGGGGAGAATCGATCGAGCATCGCGAGCGGCTGGAAAAGTGGGATCCCCTGTCCGCCGCCTCGAGCGTGAACGATCCCTTCGCCGTCCATGATGCCTTCCGCTCCCAGATCAAGCTCTACCTCCTCGGTGTGCTGGACGTCCAGGTCGGAGACCTCGACCTCGCTCGCACGCGGGCAGAGGCCCTAGAGCGGACCGCGCGAGGGGATCGGCTTTCGCCGAGCTCCGCAAAGAAGGCTGATGTCGCTCGAGCGTTGGCCGCCGGGGTCCGGGCCCGCATCTACCGCGCTGAGGGGGAGCTCCCCAAAGCCCTGGAAGCCCTCGGGGACGATTGGATCCAGGCTGACGATGACGAGGTCTGGTCGCCCATCCTGGCTCAGCCCCACGAGCGGTTGCTGCGCGCGGACCTGCTCCTCGCTCTCGGTCGCCCCGAAGAGGCCCTCGTGTGGTATCGCTCGGTCGACGAGCTCTATCCGGGCTTCCGGACGCGGGCCCCCGCCATCCTCGGAATCGCTCGCGCCTGGGACGCCGTGGGAAATCGCGATGCCGCGGCTCATAGCTACCGGAAGTTCAAGCAGCTCTGGCGCGACGCCGACCCGGAGCTCCACGCGGTAGTGGACTCTGCCGAAAGCCGCTTCCTAGCCCTCCAATAAGCCACACGCGCCTTCTCGCTCCTTGAGCCGGATCGCGTCCCGTTTCCGTGTAGGTGGATAGCAGGCCTGCTGGTCTGCGTTGGATCCGCGACTGTAAATCCGAGGAGGGACGATGAGAGGTTCAACGTTGGGCGCGATCCTGGTCGCGCTGGTGGCACTCGGCTTGACAACCACGGCCGCCAGCGCCCAGGCGAGGTACTCGATCACCTGTCCGGAGGGCCGAGTCCTGACGGGCATCCGCGGCTGGCAGGGCTGGTGGATGGATGGCATCCAGGGTGTCTGCGCGAATGTCAGTTCGGGCGGCGCCATCATTTCGAGCGACGTGTCGCTGACCTCGCGGGCCGGCGGGACGGGCACAGGGGGGTCCACCAGGTCCGAGTATCGCTGCCCCTCGGGTAAGGTGCTGACCGGTTGGAATGGGACAAAGGGAAGCTACGTCAACACGATGCATCGGATACGATGCCAGCCGTTCGACGCCGGGACGCGGAGGGCCGTGTCCTCCCCGACGGAGCACAACGCATTCTCCTACAAGTCAGGCGACGCCATCAGCGGGAGCTGCTCGAGTGGACAGGTCGGACGGGGGTTCACGGGGTATGCCGGCCTCTTTCTCGATTCTACGCGTCTGTCCTGCGGGTATGCGATTTCCTCTACGTCGTCGGGATCGAGCGGTTCGAGCCTCAAGCGTCCACCGATCACGAAGCTTCCTCGCTGAAGCTTGCGAAGATTCTGGTCGGCGGGTTGAACCGACTAGTCTTCGTCCGTATCCTGCGCCCGGATCGGTCCCGTCTCCTCGATTCGCACGCGATGGCCGTCGACCTCGGCCGGGATGCTCCGCGCCACCTCGGGTGTCCGCTGGGCCACGTACACGACGATGCACGGCTCCCCCTCGCAGAGCCCGATCCCCGTGCCGACGACCCCCGGCACATCCATCCACTCCGGGGTGTGCTCGGCGAGTGCGGTCTCGATGTCGGTCGCTGGCTCCTCCCCTTCGGTCACCGGGACGCGACCGGCCTCGTCCTGGACGTTGGGCGAGCAGGCACCGGCGGCGAGGAGACCGAGCGCGATCCACACGGTGGCGATGCGGAATCCCATTCTCGAAAATGGCTCACGGAGGATAGATGGCACCGGGCCTGGGCCGATCGGTTGCCCAGGCGCGCTCCTGTGAGGGAGCGCGCCTGAGCCGACTGGAGGTCCTGTCAGGGGCTGGCGGTGGCCTCGTTCGAGCAGGTCGAGGTGCCGGCCTCGCACACCTGGTAGGTGTACGATCCTCCGCCGCGATTGTCGATGTTGTCGGTGTGGAACCCGTCGTTCGCGGTGGTCGCGACGTTCGAGCCGTCCCGGTAGACGTCGATGTTCGTCGAGCTCGCTCCCGACCACTCCAAGTCGGCCTTGTGGAGCCCACGAACCTTGTACCCGGTCGCGGTGAGGCTGATCCCACCGCCGCCGGCGTCCGAAACCGTGACGTCCTGCGAATCGCTGTCGGTGGTCCCATCGTCATCCGTCACGGTGAGGGTAACCGTGTACGTCCCGCCCGCGGCATAGTTGTGGTTCACCGTCGCCCCCGAGCCGTCGCTTCCGTCGCCGAAGTTCCAGGCGTAGGAAACGATGCTCCCGTCGGAGTCCGATGACCCCGAGCCGTCGAAGCTGCACGCGAGATCGGTGCAGCCGAAGGTGAATGATGCCGTGGGTGGGTTGTTCCCGCCCCCGCCCGAGCCGTCGTCGACCGTGACGTTGAACCGGTCGAGGACCGGGCCGATCCGGTTGGCCAGGGTCCGCGTGTCGCTCCCGGCGAACAGGAGGCCCACCGGGTTGTTCCCGTTCTGGCTCACGATAAGCGATCCCGAGTCGCCGCCGGCGCTGAACGTGCCGCCCGCGATCCCGAGCTGGTCCACGAAGGTCGCCGATTTGGTGCAGAAGATGAAAACCACCTCGTAGCAGACCGAGACCGTGACGTTGATCTCCGTGACCTGACCCTGCGTGAGCTCGGTCGTCCGACCGTACTTCTTGACGTCGAGGCCGAGGACCTGGTTCTCGTCGTTGATGATCGTGGCGCTGGGGGTTCCGTAGCCGTCATCGG
>JBOGVU010000076.1:0-12263 GCA_050692915.1 Actinomycetota bacterium
GACCTGGGCGACCTGATCGAGGCGCTTGACGTGAACCCGCTCGTGGCCGGCCCGGACGGGTGCCTGGCGGTGGACGCGCTGGTGATCCCTGGTGCGCCCACCCAGCCCGTCGGCTAGATTCCGGCGAACGGCGTTCCCCCATGGTCGTGGCCTCCCGGTAGCCTGCCCTGGTTCATAGGGAATGTCGCCTTCCTGATGGAATGGGCGTAGACTCCCGCGGCCGTAGGGGTCGAGTGGCGGGCGTCCAGATTCTCCATCTGCTCGTCCCCGGGCGGCCACCGAACGATCACCGCTCGGCCGCCCGCGCCGACGACCATCGCGAAGGAGGTATGGACCGGTGACATCGCCATCAAGGTCGCTGGGGCGCTGCGTGCTCGTCGTAGCGACGTTCGTGCTCGGGCTGCCGCTCATCGAGGCCGGAGCCGCCACGGGCGACCCCGTCCTCATCAACGAGGTGCTGGCCAGCCACACGGGCACCGACAACACCGAGTTCGTGGAGCTCTACGGTGACCCGGGGGGCGACCTCGATGACCTGAGCCTCATCGTGGTGGAGGGCGATAACATCGCCTCCCAGGGGCAGATCGACCGCCGGCTCGACTTCGCTCCGGACGACCGGCTCGGGTCGAACCGGTTCTTCCTGGTGGGCAACCCTGCCGGGCTTGCCACGAACTACGGCGTGACCCCGAACGTCACCATCGGGAACGACTTCTTCGAGAACAGCACGCTCACGCTGGCCCTGGCGGAGACGGCCAGCGTGGGACCCGCGGGGTCGTTCGTCACCGGCACCGAGGTCGTCCTCGACGCCGTGGCCTTGAGCGACGGCGGGGCCGGGGACGTGGCCTTCTTCGGGGCGCCGGTGATCGGGCCCGATGGCCCGTTCTTCCCGGCCGGAGCCCGCCGGGTGACCGACGGCGTCGACACCGACACCGCCGCGGACTGGGTGATCGCCGACTTCAACCTCGGTCCGGCGAACACGCCCACCGGCGGCGACACTCCGCCGCCCCCACCGGCGACCCCGGCCACGATCATGGAGATCCAGGGCGCCGGTCAGTTCTCGCCGCTGGCGGGCGAGCGGGTGGAGACCACCGGCGTGGTGACGCTGTTCACCGCGAACGGGGCCAGCCTGTGGCTCCAGGATCCCGCCGGTGACAGTGACCCTGCCACCTCGGACGGCATCTTCGTCTCGGGCGGCGGGTTCCCGATCGCCGGTCCCCGGCCCTCGATCGGGGACGAGATCCGGGTCGTGGCCACCGCGGAGGAGCAGCAGTTCCCACCGGCGCTCCCGCTGACCCGACTCCGGACCGTGGAGGAGATCGAGATCCTGTCCGGCGGCAACCCGCTGCCGACGCCCGTCCCGCTGGACGATCTGCCCGACGTCTCGATCCCCGACGGCATCGCGTTCTGGGAGCCGATCGAGGGGATGGTGGCCTCGGTGTCGGACGCGAAGGTCGTGGCCCCCACGAACGCCTTCGGCGAGCTGGTGGTGCTGGCCGAGGCCGACGCGGCGCCCAGCTCCGGGTACTTCCCCCAGACGAAGCAGCTGCTGGTGCGGGATCTCGGCGAAGGCGCCGTCGACTACAACCCCGAGCGCATCATGATCGACGACACCTCATTGACCTCGGCTATCCGAGCGATGCCGGGCGACAAGGTCCTCTCCCTCACCGGCGCGGTCGACTTCACCTTCGGCAACTACAAGCTCCAGCCGTTGCCCGGGTTCGAGTTGGAGACACACCGGCCGCCCAGGCCGCCCGCGAGCACGCGCTCCGGGCCGAACGGCGACACGGCGATCAGCACGTTCAACGTCGAGAACCTCTTCGACCTCGTCGATGACCCGGTCAAGGACGACGGGAGCAGCACCCCGACGCCCGAAGCCCTGGAGACGAAGCTGGTCAAGCTGGCGGCGGCGATCCGGATCGAGCTCCGGCTCCCCGAGATCGTGGTGGTCCAGGAGGTCGAGAACACCGTCATCCTCCAGGAGCTCGGCGACCGTGTGAACGCGGCCGCCGGGACGGACTACGTGGCCACCTCGTTCGAGACGAGCGACGCTCGCGGGATCGAGCCCGGCTTCCTCTGGGACGCCGCTCGGGTGTCGTTGGAGGACGCCTTCCAGCTGTCCGGCCCGGACGTGGAGGCGGCATTCGGGCCGTCGAGCGCCAGCCCCGGGCGGGAGCCGCTCGTGGGTGCGTTCGAGATCGAGGGGAACGAGGTCACCATCCTCGCCAACCACTTCAAGAGCAAGAGCGGGGACGACGCCTTGTTCGGCGTGAACCAGCCGCCCATCCGGATCACCGAGGAGCAGCGGAAGCTCCAGGCGGAGGTGGTCAGGAACTTCATTGACGGGGTCCTGGAGGCGGATCCGGAGGAGATGGTCATGGTGGCCGGCGACCTGAACGACTTCCCGTTCGGCGAGCCCGGCGAGGGTCCCGACCATCCCGTGGCGATCCTCGAGGGCGGTCCTGGCGCGATCCCGCTGACGAATCTCGTCGATATGGAGAAGGCGGCCGAGCGGTTCACGTTCGTGTTCGACGGCAACAGCCAGGTCCTCGACCACATGCTGGTGAGCCCGGCGCTCCTCGACCCGGTCCGCGCGGCAGACGTCCTGCACTTCAACACCCCGTTCCCGGCGTCGCTCAGCGCCGACCCCGGAACGCCGCTGCGCGCCGCCGACCACGACCCGCTGGAGGGACGCTTCAGCTTCGGTTAGGCGGGGTGAGCCGACCGCAGCGTTCCGCCACCGGCAGGGGCGAAGAGCTCGCGGAGCCGGGCGGGGGACCTCGTCGCGACCTTCGAGCCGGCCCTGGCGGGGGCCATGAACTCGCACTCCACAAGCACCTCGCCGTTCACGCACTGGTCGCCAGCCACGTGGGGGCCGCCGTCGAGCGTGTCCGACTCGGATCCGCCGTCGAGGACGTCGTCGCCCTCCATGCCGTACAGCCGGTCGTTGCCTTCCACGCCGAACAGGACGTTCTGGTTGGCGTCGCCGGTGAGGTCGTCTCCGGCGAGGTGTTCGGTGCCCACCAGATCCTCCATCGCCACCAGCGTGTCCGTCCCGTCCCCGGTGGCGACGCCGGTGGTCAGGTTGGCGTTGACCGGTGCCGGCGCGCCGAAGAATGCGACCAGGTCGAGGCCGTCCCCACCGGTCACGACATCGTCGCCGGCCAGGGGGAAGAAGAAGTTGTCGATCGCGTTGCCGGTCAGCGTGTCGCCCTGCTGTGACCC
This sequence comes from Actinomycetota bacterium, assembly GCA_050692915.1. Classification (GTDB taxonomy): domain Bacteria; phylum Actinomycetota; class UBA4738; order UBA4738; family CALAEC01; genus CALAEC01. The sequence goes on from JBOGVU010000076.1 coordinate 3,220, forward strand.
CTCGAGGTCCTCGATACCGACCATCGTGTCGCTCCCCTCGCCGATGGCGATGCCGGTGTTCAGATCGGCGGCGACCGGGGCAGCGGAGAAGAAGAAGGACGCCCGGTCGAAGATGCCCTGGCCCCCGTCAAGGCGGTCGTTGCCGGCCTCCCCGAGAAGGATGTCGAACCCGGCCTCCCCGAGAAGGATGTCGTTGCCCTGGTTCCCACGGAGGATGTCGAAGTCACCCGCGCCTCCCAGGAGCTTGTCCCTACTGGGGCCACCGGCCAGGAAGTCCGAGCCGAGCTGGCCGTCGAGGAGATCCTTGCCGGGACCCGCCAGGAGGACATCGTCACCGGTTCCCCCGCAGATCCGGTCCTTGCCCCCGCCGCTGTTGATCAGGTCGTTGCCACCGCGCGCGACGATGACATCGTTGCCCCGCGTGCCCCGCAGCCGTTCACCCTTGTTCGTCCCGGTGATCGTGGGGGCCTTCCCGAAGCACCTCGGGGCGGCCTCGGCTGGCAGGGCCGGAAGCGCGAACGAGCCACCGAGGACACAGACGATCGCGATCCTGATGCGCTTCCTGACCACGGCAGCCTCCCGGCTAGGGGGGCCGCATTGTCCCCGGCCGGGGCCGATGGGTCAAACCGGCTACGAGCCTGTCGCCTATCGCTCGATGGCCCCGCCCCTGCGGCGGAGGTGCTCCCGGAACGAGTAGCTCGGGTCCCGCCGCCTGGCCTCCAGGTAGGCGTCGAAGTCGAGCTGAGCTCTGAGGGACCGGCCGTCACGCACGTCCGCGGCCTGGGCGGACTCGACACCGACGATCTCGGCCGCTGCTTCGAGGATCTCCTCGCGCCGATCGCTCGGGAGGAGCACCACACCGTCCGCATCGCCGACGACCAGGTCACCCGGCTCAACCGGGTGTTCGGCGAGGCGGGGGACGGCTCCGGCGGCGGCCGGCTCGACGGTGACCGGGCCAGGCGGCCGGGCCCCGAGGCTGAACACGGGCAGTCCGACCTCGAGGAGCTGCGTGGAGTCGCGATGGCAGCCCCACACGACCATCCCCGTGCCTCCGGCGCCCTTCACTTCCAGCGCCGTCAGGTCGCCGACGCAGGCGCGGTCCGTCCGGCCTCCGTCGTCGACGACCAGGACGTCCCCGGGCCGGAGGTGCTGGCAGGCCTCCAGGAAGACGTCGACGCTGCCCAGGTGGATCACCGGCCTGGCCGGCCCGATGACACGCCACCCGGGATCGACCGGCAACAGTCCGGCCGGACCCGACCGGAGCTCGACGCCCAGCTGGACGCACGCATCGGCGCAGGCTGCGGTGGAAGGCGCGGAGTCCTGATCCACCATCGTGTCCTCGATCGTAGCGTCGAGCCGGTCCCCGTGTGTGGGCTCGACTAGCGGCGTCGGGCCAGGTCCGCGGCCACCTCGCGGGCGGCGTTCGCGCCGGGGGCGCCGGTGATCCCGCCGCCTGGGTGGGCGCCCGAGCCGGCCAGGTACAGGCCCGGGATGGCGAACCGGTACCTGGCGTGGCCGAGGAGCGGGCGCCAAGCGAAGAACTGGTCGAGGCCGGGCTCGGCGTGCATCGCGCAGCCCTCGGTGAGCCCCAGGTCGCGCTCCAGGTCCGGCGGTGTCGACACGCGCCGGGCCACCACCCGGTCGGACAGGCCGGGGGCCACCTCCTCGAGGGCCTTCAGCGCGAGGTCGCCCACGTGCTCCTCGGCCCCCCGATCCCACCCGCCGTCGCGAAGTCGGTACGGCGCCGAGTGGAACAGCACCGACATCACGTGGGATCCCTCGGGGGCCAGCGTCGGGTCGGCCAGCGTCGGGTCGGCCAGCGACGGGATGGTCGCCTCCAGGAAGGGCGCCTCAGACAACCGCCCGTACTTGTGGTCGTCGGCGGCGCGCTCGAGGTGGTCGATCGACTGTCCGATCACGATCCGCCCGGCCAGGAGGGCCGGGTCGTCCACGCCACGGAACGCCGGGAGGCCGTCGAGCGCCAGGAGCACGACCGCCGCCGACCCCGAGGTTCGGATGTTCCGTCCCCGCCACAGGAGCGTGGGCCCGGCCGTCACCGGGTCAAGGAGGCCGAGGGTGCGCTTCGGGTCCGCCGAGGAGACCACGGCCCGGGCCTCGATCTCCTCCCCCGAGGCCAGGGCCACCCCGGTGGCCCGGCCGTCACGCGTGGTCACCGAGGCGACCTCGGTTCCGGTGCGGACCTCGGCGCCGGCCGACCGGGCCGCCGACTCCAGGGCCCGGACCAGCGCCCCCGGCCCGCCCTCGGCGTACGCCGAGGTGCCAGCGGCGCCCCCGCCTTCAACGGACCGGAGCAGGAAGACCATGGCGGTCCCAGGGGTCCACGGTCCCATGGCCGTGAGCGCCACGGCCCGCGACGCCAGGCCGGCCCGGAGCGCCTCGGTCTCGAACGCGTCGCCGACCAGGTCGGCAACGGGCATGGGCAACACCCGCAGTGCCTCGCGGCCGGCCCGGGTCCCGATCCGCCGGAGGGCCCGGCCCAGCCGCAGCGCGGCCAACGCGTCCCGGAGCGAAGGCGACTCGATGTCCGGCGGGCTGGACGCGGCCACGTGGGCCATGAAGCTCGCCAGCGACCGGATCCGGGCGTCGAAGGCCGCGTACGCCTCCGCGTCCCGGGCTGACCGCACCCGCAGCCCGTCGGCGGTCCGCTGTGGATCCGCGTGGAGGGCGACGCCGCCGCCGTCCGGCTCGGCGACGAACGCCACGGTCTCCGGACGGATCAGGCGGAGCCCATTGCGCTCCAGGCCCAGGTCACGGATAACCGAGCGACGCAGCTCGCCCATCGCGTGGAGGAGGGCCGGAGCCCGGAAGCCGGGGGCCACCTCCACCGTTCGGGCCGTCCCCCCGAGCTCGTCGGAGCGCTCCAGGACCACCACTCGGCGGCGGGCCCGGGCCAGCGACGCCGCGGCCACCAGGCCATTGTGCCCGCCGCCGATCACCACGGCCTCATAACGCTCGCTCATGCAGCCCGCCCACGCCGGGTCGCCCGGAGGACCTCGAACGCGGCCAGCCGCCCGGGCGCGCCCATGATGCCGCCGCCGGGATGGGTGGCCGACCCGCACAGCCACAGCCCACGGATCGGCGTCCGGAACCGCCCCCACCCCGGGGCGGGCCGGTTCCAGAACAGCTGCTCCAGCGTGAGCTCGCCCTGGAAGATGTTGCCCTCGGTCAGGCCGATGACGTCCTCGATGTCCTTCGGCGTCAGGACCTGCCGGTGGAGGATCAGGTCCTTGATGTTCGGCGCGAACCGGGCGATGGCGTCCACCACCGCGTCGCCGAACGCCTCCCGGCTCGCATCGTCCCAGCCGCCGTCCAGCTCGTACGGCGCGTACTGCACGAAGCAGCTGGCAACGTGCTTGCCGGGCGGGGCCATGGACGGGTCGACGATCGACAGGATCTCCAGGTCGATGAACGGCTCGCGGGAGAACCGCCCGTACTTCGCGTCGTCGTAGGCCCGCTCCAGGTAGTCGATGGTGGAGCCGATCCCGATGGAGCCCCGCAGGTGCTCGGTGGTCGCCGAGTTCGGCATGGCCGTGAACTCGGGGAGGCCGTCGAGGGCCAGGTTCACCTTCCCCGACGAGCCGCGGTACTTGAACCTGCGGACCTCGTCGACGAAGTCGTCGGGCAGCGAGCCGGGTTCGAGGAGCCCGAGGAACGTCCGCCTGGCGTCGGCGTTCGACAGGACGTGCCGGGTCCGGATCTCCTCGCCCGAACGGAGCACCACCCCGACGGCGCGATCGCCACGGGTCAGGACATGATCGACCTCGGCCCCGGTCCGGATCTCCACCCCGTGGGACCTGGCCGCCGAGGCGATGGCCTCGGACACCGCCCCGGTCCCACCCCGCTGCACCCCCCACGCACCGAACGCGCCGTCGACCTCGCCCATGTAGTGGTGGAGCATCACGTAGGCCGTCCCGGGCGATCGGATCCCCAGGAACGTGCCGATGATCCCCCACGACGACATCGTGCCGATCAGCGGGTCGGTCTCGAACCACTGGGACACGAAATCCACGGCGCTCATCGTCATCAGCTGAACGAAGGCCACGCGCTCGTCGGGCGGGAGCGCTCGGAATGAGCGCCACAGCGGCCGCAGCGGGAGCCACTGACGCGGGTCGAGACGCATCGGGTCGGGCGGGACCACCCCCATGATCGGTTTGATGAACCGGACCATGTCCGACATCACCTGCCCGAACTCCTCGTACGCCTCCGCATCGCGCTTGGAGAACGTGCGGAGGTTGCGCATGGTCCGGCCGTGATCGCTGGTCATCCACAGGTAGCGACCGTCGTCGAGCGGGGCGAAGGTGCCGTCCAGCGGGAGGATCTCCAGGCCGTGCCGGGTGAGGTCGAGCTCGCGGATGATCTCCGGCCGGAGCAGCGAGACCACGTACGAGGCCACGCTGAACCGGAAGCCGGGGAACACCTCCTCGGTGACGGCGGCCCCGCCGAGGACGTGACGGCGCTCCAGCACCAGGACCCGCATGCCGGCCCGCCCCAGGTACGCCGCGGCCACCAGGCCGTTGTGGCCCCCGCCGATCACGACGGCGTCGTAGACCCTGGTCATGCCGTGCTCTGCATCATCCCGCGTGGTTGAACGGCGGGTCAAGTCGGGATGAGGCGTCGCCGGATTTGATGCCGCAGGTGAGCGGGGGTAGACTGCCGCCCATGGCGGGCCGGCGCGCGACGGCTCGAGACTCGAGTTTGATGCGGGATTCAACATGACCGCGGGGAGCCCGTTCCACGCGCGAACCTCGGCCCTGAACCAGAAGCTGGCCTGGGAGGACTGGCAGGGCACCTTCGCGGCCTCGATGTTCGCCGACTTCCACGACATCGAGTACAACGCCATCCGCGAAGCCGTGGCTGCCATCGACGTCTCCCCGCTGTTCAAGTACCTGGTGTCGGGGCCCGACGCCGTCCGGCTCGTCGATCGGATCATCACCCGCAACGCCACGAAGATCGCCGTCGGCCGGGTCGTGTACACGCCGTGGTGCGACGAGCGGGGGAAGGTCATCGACGACGGCACCATCAGCCGATTCGACGACACCACGTTCCGGTGGACCGCCGCCGAGCCGAACCTCCGGTGGCTGGAGATGAACGCGGTGGGCCTCGACGTCGCCGTCGAAGACGTCACCGACGAGCTCGCCGCGCTGGCGCTCCAGGGCCCGCACGCCCGGAACGTGCTGGAGGCCGTCACCGGCGTGGATTGGTCCGACGTCCCCTACTTCGGACGCCGCCCCACCGCCATCGCCGGCATCGACGTCGACGTGACCAGGACCGGGTACACCGGCGACCTCGGGTACGAGCTGTGGATCCCCGCCGACCGGGCCGTCGAGGTGTGGGACGCGGTCTTCGAGGCCGGCGAGCCGTATGGGATCCGCCCCGTGGGGATGCGGGCCATGGACGTGGCTCGGGTCGAGGCCGGCCTGATCCTCATCGACGCCGAGTACACCGGCTCGCGGTGGGCCGTGTCGGCCGAGCAGGAGTACTCGCCGGGCGAGCTCGGCATGGACCGGCTGGTGAACCTGGACAAGGAGGCGTTCGTGGGGAAGCGCGCCCTCACCGCCGAGCGCGCGGCCGGCGGCCCCCGCCGGCGCCTGGTGGGGCTGAGCTACGACTGGGAGGGGATCGAGCGGGCCTTCGACGAGCACGGCCTGCCTCCGGCCCTGTCACCCGAGACGACCTCGGAGCGCACGCCCCTACGGCGAGGCGGGCGCCAGGTCGGCCGGGTCACGAGCCGGACGTGGTCCCCGATGCTGAAGCGGGTTGTCGCCCTAGCCTCGGTGGGCCGGGAGCACGCCGAGCCGGGCACCGCGCTGGAGGCGGAGTGGGACGTCGAGGGCCGCCGCCACCCCGTCGCCGCCACCGTGACCCCGCTCCCGTTCCTCGACCTCCCCCGCAAGCGCGCCTGACGGCTCAGCCGTCCAGGAGAGCCAGCACCTCGCCGAGGTCGCGGATCGAGTGTTCGGTGATCGGGCTCACCACGAGGATGGCCTCGTCGGCGCCGGCCTCGGCCAGGTCCTTGAGCCCGGCGGCGATCCGCTCCATGGTCCCGGAAAGCGGCGGCGCGTCCCATCGGTCCGGCCGCTCATCGGCATCCGGGGCCACCAGCACGCAGGCGCTCCGCTCGACCTCGTCCGGCGGTCGGCCAACCTCTTCCGAGATCGCGCTCACCCTCGAGTTGAGCGCGGCGAACCCCTCCGGAGTGTTGCCGTAGAGGTCATACCAGGTGTTCCACACGTCCACGTGCGGCAGCGTGGCCCGCAGCACTCGCTCGCCGGTGCTCCCCACCATGAGCGGCGGTCGCCGGGCCGGTGGAGGGAGCAGCACCACGTCCTCGACCGTGTGGAACCGACCGGCCACGGTCACTCGCTCGCCCGAAACGAGCCTCCGGATGATCTCGAAGGACTCCTCGAACCGCGACGCCCGATGATCGAACGGCAGGCCGAACGCCCGGAACTCGGCCTCGTTCCAACCAGCCCCCAGGCCCAGCACCAGACGACCGCCGCCGAGCTCGTCCACCGTCGCGGCCATCTTCGCCAGGACGGCGGGCGGATGGAACGCGGTGCACGCCACCAGGGGCCCGAGGCCGACCCGCTCGGTGACCGCGGCGAGCCCGGCCAGCATCGTCCACGTCTCCCAGGGGCCGCGCTCGGGCCTCCCGTCATCGCGGTACAGGAGGTGATCGCCGAGCCAGATCGAGTCGAAGCCGGCGGCCTCGGCGGCCCGGGCCATGGTCATGTACTCGGGCCACCGGACCTCCCGCTCCACCTCCGGGAGTTGCACGCCGACGCGGAGGGGCCGGGGCACGGTCCCTAGCCCAGGACGTCGGACGCGAACGCGGCGAACGCCTCGGTGTGGGCGTCGACGTCCGCCTCGGTCGTGGCCGGGGACATCAGGGCCATGTTGTGGAACGGCGTCATCAGGACCCCCCGGTTCAGCAGGTACAGGTGGACCAGAGCGTCGAGCTCTGCATCCTTCCGGGCCGCGGCCTGGCCCCCGTTGCCCGGCGGGTTGGGCTGGAACAGGTACTCGGCCCGGCACCCCAGCCGGGTCACGTGCCACGGCGCCCCGTGCTCGGCGATGACCCGCTCGACGCCCTCGGCGAACCGCTCGGCAAGCGGGATCATCCGCGTGTAGGCCTCCTCGGTCAGCACCCGCTCCAGCGTCACCCGCATCGCCGCCAGCGACAGCGCGTTCCCGGCCAGCGTTCCGCCGATCCCGCCGACGTCCTGGTAGTCGGCGCCGGTACGCGCGAACGTCCGGTCGGCCACCTCCTCGGTGACCCCGAAAGCGCCGCCCGGCACCCCGCTCCCGATCGGCTTGCCGATCGTCAGCACGTCCGGCTCCAGTCCGTGCGCGCCGGTATACCCACCGGGCCCGGCCGAGATCGTGTGGGTCTCGTCGATGATCAGGAGCGTGCCGGTCCGCCTGGTCGCCTCTCGGAGGGCGTCGTGGAAGCCGGGCTCCGGGAGAACGATGCCGATGTTCGTCAGGGCCGGCTCGGTGAGAACACACGCCACGTCCTCCGCCACCAGCGCCTCCTCCAACGCCTCGACGTCGTTGAACTCGACCACCTTCGAGGTCACCGTGGGATCGATCGGCGGCCCCACGTTCCCCTCACGGGAGTGCGGCTTCCCCTCCGGGCTCAGCGTGATGAACGTCTCGTCCACGGTGCCGTGGTAGCAGTAGTTGAACACCAGGACCCTCGGTCGGCCGGTGATCTCCCGGGCGATCCGCACCGCGAACCGGTTCGCGTCGGTCGCGGTCAGCGTGAACTGCCACCGCACGACGCCGAACCGGCGGGTCAGCTCCTCCCCCACCCAGATGGCGTCCTCGGTGGGGAGCATCGAGGTGATCCCCTTCCCCATCCGCTCCGCGATGGCCGCCACGGCCGCCGGCGGGGCGTGGCCGGTCATGGCGCCCGTGTCCCCCAGGCACAGGTCGACGTACGTGTGGCCATCGACGTCGCGGACCCGAGCGCCGAACGCCTCCGCCATGAACACCGGGAATCCGCCGGCCCACTCGAGCATCCACGTCATCGGCACCCCGCCGAGGAGCGAGCCTCGAGCTCGTTCGAAAAGCTCCCGCGACCGAGGATGCCGCCCAGCGAAGGCCGCCCGCTCCCGGTCCATCAGGTCGCGGACCCTGCCGGCTTCGATCACGACGGCCATCCCACGAACGCGTCGAGCCCCCGCTTGGTGAGCTCGTTGAGGATGATGGCCCGCTGGATCTCCGACGTGCCCTCCCAGATCCGGTCCACCCGGACCTCGCGCCACAGCCGCTCCACGGGGTTCTCCCGCATGTACCCCCGCCCGCCGTGGATCTGCACGGCGCGGTCGAGGACCCGCCCCGCTGTCTCCGAGCACACCAGCTTCGCCGCCGCGGCCAGCGCATGGAGGTCCGAGAGCGCCAGCTTCCCCCGGGCGGCCTGCCACGACACCCGGTACAGGAGCGACTTCGCCGAGGCCACCTCGGCGGCCATGTCGGCGAGCATGAACCCCACGCCCTGGTGCTCGGCGATCGGCCGGCCGAACGCCCGCCGCGCCCGGGCGAACGCCAGCGACAGGTCCAGCGCCCGGATCGAGGCGCCCACGGTCCGGGCCGCGATCATCAGGCGCTCCTCCACGAACCACTCCCGGGTCAGGTCGTTCCCGCCTCCCACGCGGCCGAGGACCTTGTCCTGGCCGACCCGCACGTCGTCGAGGGCGAAGATCGGATGCTCGAACACGAACCGGTGCGTGTACTTCGGCGTGCGCACGAGGCGCACTCCCGGCAGGTCCTTGTCCACGAAGAACACGGTCGGGAGCGCTGGGTCGCCGTCCACGTGCGCGTGGACCAGAAGGAAGTCGGCCACGTCGCCCGTGGTGACGTGCCACTTCTCTCCGCGGAGGACGAACCCGCCGTCCTTCCGCGTCGCCGCCGTCTCGATCCGCGAGGGGTCGGACCCGGCGCCTTCCTCCGTGATGGCGTACGCGTCGCGGCGCTCACCCCGGCACGACGGGCGGAGGTACTCGTCCTTCTGTTCTTCC
>JBOGVU010000077.1:0-11890 GCA_050692915.1 Actinomycetota bacterium
GCCCCGGCTGATGCGGAGGCGGAACGCCCGGCGCTCCGGGCCGTCCCCGAGACCGCGCCTGCCGCGGGCGAGCGCGAGGAGGTCCGCTCGATCTCCCACATCCGCAAGCGCATCGCCGAGAACATGGTGGCATCGCTCCACACCTCCGCTCGGGCGTGGAACCTGGTCGAGGTGAACATGGAGGGCATCGTCGACCTCCGGGAACGGGCCAAGGAGCGCTTCAAGGCCCAGGAGGGGATCTCGCTCACGTACATGCCCTTCGTGATCCGGGCCGTGTGCGACGCCCTGATGACCTACCCCGACGTCAACGCCAGGCTCGACCTGGACGCCGGCACGGCCACGTACCGCCGCTACGTGAACCTGGGGATCGCGGTGGCGTACGACGAGGGGCTCATCGTCCCGGTGATCCGCGACGCGGACTCGATGAACGTCGTGGGGCTGGCCAGGGCGATCAACGACCTGGCCACCCGGGCCCGGTCGAAGAAGCTGAAGCCCGACGAGGTCCACGGCGGCACGTTTACGATCACGAACCCCGGTCCGTTCGGCTCGATCATCAGCGTGCCGATCATGAACCCGGGCGAGACCGCCATCCTGGCGCTCGACGCCATCGAGAAGCGCCCGGTGGTCGTCGACGACGCCATCGCCATCCGGAGCATGGTGTACCTGTCGATGTCGTGGGACCACCGGATGATCGACGGGGCCACGGCCGCGCAGTTCCTGGGGCGCCTGAAGGAGAACCTGGAGACCTGGGACTTCACCCCCGAGGTCCAGACCTACCTCCGATGAGCACGCGCGAGCGCTCCTCCGAGTCCCGGACATGGCTCCTGACCCCGGGGGTGACGTCGTACCCAGCGGCGTACGAGGTCATGCACGAGCTCGCCGCCCGGCGGGCGGCCGGTGAGGTCCCCGACGCGCTCATCCTCCTGGAGCACCCCCCCGTTTACACCCTGGGGCGGCGGACCGACCCCACCCACGTGCTGCTGGCCGAGGCCGAGATCGCCCGTGCCGGCGCCGAGCTCCACCACGTCGACCGCGGGGGCAGCGTGACGTTCCACGGTCCCGGGCAACTGGTCGGGTACCCCATCGTCCACCTGGGGAGCAGCCCGGACGTCATGGGGTATCTGCGGGACGTGGAGGAGGCCGTGATCCGGGCGTGCGCCGACCTCGGCGTCCGGGTCGGCCGCAACCGCGACACCGGCGTGTGGGCCGGCGACCGGAAGGTGTGCGCGATCGGGGTGCGCGTGTCCCGCTCCGTCACCCTCCACGGCTTCGCGCTGAACTGCACCACGGACCTCTCCTGGTACGACGCCATCGTCCCGTGCGGGCTCGCCGACCGGGGGGTCACCTCGCTCTCGGCGGTCGCCGGCCGCGAGGTCACGGTCCAGGAGGCCCTGCCGGCCGTGGCCCGTCGCTTCGAGGAGGTCTTCGGCTCGCGGCTGACGAGGCCGTCCACGGATCTGTTCGCTCCCCTGCGGGAGGTCACCATCGCTTGAGCGGGGCTACTCGACCGTGAACCCCGCACCCGGATCAGGGCATGGTTCGGTTGGCTCGGTCCGGGGAAAGCATCGGTCCGAGGAAAAGGAGGGACCATGACCCATACCCACGGCAGCGCTCCTCCGCACGAGCACGAGGGCGCCGCGCCCGGTCACACGCACGACACGGCCCCTGACGTCGAGCACGCCCACGGACCGGACGTGGCGGCCGCCCCGGCGGGGGTCGACGTGCATCCGACGGCCGGCGGACTGGCCACCCGGCTCTTGCTCTCAGTCCTGGGAGCGGCCGGCATGATCATCGGCGCGTTCCTCTCCTTCTTCAGCTTCGCCGAGGGCGAGGTTCCGCCCGGCGCCGGCCTGGCCGGGATCGAGGTCTCGAACAGCGTCTTCTACTCCACCGACGATCCCTTCGGGGCCACCTTCTTCGAGTCGGCCGGCCTGGTGGCCATCATCCTCGGCGTGCTTGCCCTACTGGGGATGGCGTTCCGCTCCGGCTGGCTGACCTCGGTGGCGGGGGTGCTGGGCATCATCGCGTTCGCACTGGTTCTCATCACCCTGTACCGCGTTCCCGACGCCGGCTTCGACGTGAGCAACGTGGGGATCGGCCTGTGGGTGGTGCTGGCGGGTGGTGTGGTCGCGCTGATCGGCGGGTTCTTCGGGACCCGGCCGACGGCCGTCACCACCGCTCGCTACTGACGCAGCAGCCGCTCCACTGCGGAGCGGAGGTCCTCGGTGACCCCTCGGGCTCGCTCCAGGCGAGCCGGGGGGTCATCCTCCTTCCCGGGGTCGATGGCCTCGCCGAACCGGACCGTGACCGACGTCCGGCGGGGAACCCGCGACCCCCGGGGCATGGCCTCGGCGGTGCCCGAGACCCCCACAGGGATCAGCGGGGCGCCGGTGGTCAGGGCCAGCCAAGCGGCGCCGGGCAGGAAGGCCTGGAGGTGCGCCGCCCTGGTCCCCTCGGGGTACATCCCCAGCAGACGACCACGCCGAACCACCTCCAAAGCCGCCCGCACAGCACCGAGGTCGCGTCCTCCCCGCCGCACCGGGAACCCACCGCACGCGTGGAAGAGCTTCGAGGCCAGATGGCCGCGGAAGAGCTCGACCTTGGCCATGAACCACACCGGCCGGGGGCTGGCCACGACCAGGCACGGGATGTCCAGGAGGCTGTCGTGGTTCGATGCCAGCACGGCCGGCCCCGAGGATGGGAGGTTGGAACCACCCACCACCCGAAGCCGGTACGCCCGGCGGATCGGGGCTCGTAGTGCCGCGTGCGCCGCCCACTGGAGCCGGCCGAAGCCGTTCCCCAGCCGGTCCGACGACCCGGGCGCCGGGGCCACGGTCGCGGCCCGCACCACATCCGCGAGCGTCTCGAAGGCCGCCTCGTCGGGCAGCCGCACGCCCAGCCGCTCCTCCAGGGCCAGGGTCAGCTCCGCCAGCGCGAGGGAGTCCGCCTCGAGCCTGCCGGAGGACGCGACCGCCGGGCCCAGGACATCCGTCGCGACCTCGGCCACGCGCCGCTCCACGTCCACCGGCATCTGGCCGAGTCTACGGTCGGCCGACGCCGGGCGCAGGCCCCCTCGGGAGGCTAGACTGACCCTGCGCCGGGCCGGCCGGCGGCCCGGACCGGAAGCTCACAAGGAGGGTTCGGGGTGGCGCAGCAGGTCCAGCAGGAGGCTGACCGGCATTCCCCGCTCGGCCTCACCGAGGAAGACCTCCTCGCGATGCACCGCACCATGCTCACCGCTCGCCTTTGCGACGAGGCCCAGTTCCGGCTGAACCGGCAGGGCAAGGCGCCCTTCGTCGTGCCCGTGTCGGGGCACGAGGGATGCCAGGTGGCCACGGCGTGGCCGATGCAGCGGGGCAAGGACATCTTCGTCCCCTACTACCGCGACATGGCGGTCTGCCTGGTGGCCGGGATGACGCCGATAGACGTGTTCCTCGGCGTTTTCGGCAAGGCCGACGACCCCTCCTCGGGTGGGCGGCAGATGCCGGCGCACTGGGGCTCCAAGCGCCTGGGGATCATCTCCGGCTCCTCCCCCATCGCCACCCAGATCCCCCACGCCAGCGGCGTGGCCTACGCCATGAAGTACAAGGGTGAAGACGCCATCGTGGGCTGCTGGTTCGGCGACGGCGCCACCAGCGAGGGCGATTGGCACGAGGCCCTGAACTTCGCGGGGATCCACGACCTGCCGATCGTGTTCGTGATCGAGAACAACCTGTACGCGATCTCGGTGCCGCTGTCGAAGCAGGCCGGGGTCACCGACCTCTCGATCAGGGCCGAGGGATACGGCTTCCCCGGGCTTTCCGTGGACGGCAACGACGTGTTCGCGTGCTACCAGGCAATGATGGACGCGGTGGGGCGGGCCCGGTCGGGTGGCGGCCCGACGCTGATCGAGTGCCGGACGTACCGCTTCCACCCCCACACCTCGGACGACGACGACCGGACGTACCGGAGCAGGGAAGAGGTCGAGGAGGCCCGGAAGAAGGACCCCATCCTCCAGTTCGGGGCCTACCTGCAGAAGTGGGGCATCACCAGCGAGGACAAGGTCGAGACTCTCAGAGCGGAGCTCAAGGAGGACGTCGACCGGGCCGTCGAGGAGGCGTGGAACGCGGCGGATCCGGATCCGGACACCGCCCTCCGTCACGTGTTCGCCGAGGAGGGCTGAGCCGTGACCGAGAAGAACCTGGTGGCCACGATCCACGACACCCTGTGGGACGAGATGAAGGCCGACGACCGGGTCCTGGTCATGGGCGAGGACGTGGGGGCCCGGGGAGGCGTGTTCCGGGCTACTGCCGGCTTCATGGAGGAGTTCGGGGAGCAGCGGGTGATCGACACCCCGCTGGCCGAGTCCTCGATCGTGGGCCTGGCGATCGGGATGGCCATGCACGGCCTCCTCCCGGTGGCCGAGATCCAGTTCGCCGACTTCATCCACCCCGCGTTCGACCAGCTCGTCAGCGAGGCCGCCCGACTGCGGTACCGATCGAACGGCGACTTCGGCGTGCCCATGGTGGTCCGGGCGCCGTACGGCGGAGGCGTGCACGGCGCGCTGTACCACTCCCAGTCGATCGAGGCGTTCTACGGGCACGTCCCCGGCCTCAAGGTGGTCACGCCGGTGACGCCGTACGACGCCAAGGGGATGCTGCGGGCGGCCATCCGCGACCCGGACCCGGTGATGTTCCTGGAGCATAAGAAGTGCTACCGGCTGATCAAGGGCGAGGTCCCCGACGAGCCGTACGAGGTCCCCATCGGGCCCGCCGACGTGAAGCGCCAGGGTGACGATCTCACGTGTGTCTCGTACGGTCTGATGCTCCACCAGTGCCTGGAGGCCGCCGCCAAGCTCGAGGAGGAGCAGGGCGTGAAGGTCGAGGTGGTCGACGTGCGGACCATCGCCCCGCTCGACAAGGGAACGATCCTCGACTCGGTCCGGAAGACCGGGAAGGCCATGGTGGTGTACGAGGACAACCGGACCTACGGCGTGGGCGCGGAGATCATCGCCACCATCGCCGAGGAGGCCATGTTCGACCTGGATGGGCCGCTGGTCCGGATCGGCGGGCCGGACATCCCGGCCATGCCCTTCAGCACGCCGCTGGAGCACTTCTACATGCCCTCGGTGGAGGGCATCCACCAGGCCATGAAGGAGCTCGCCGAGTTCTAGCGGACCGGCGATACACTGGACCCGTGGCCCGGGACAAGAACCCGCACCGGCGGCGGCTGCACCTCCCGATCGTCCAGACGAACGGCAACGGTGAGGGCCACGGCGAAGTGTCGGTGGCCGACACCCACGTGGCCCACTCGGTCGGGTGCGCCCAGACGGCGCGCCCGGTCACCGGGAAGCCGGCGTGGCTGAAGACTAGGGCCCGGTTCGGCCCGAACTACCGGGATCTGAAAGGCATCATGCGGGGGCTCGATCTCCACACGGTGTGCGAGGAGGCCGGGTGCCCCAACATCTTCGAATGCTGGGAGGACCGGGAGGCCACGTTCCTGATCCTCGGCCAGAAGTGCACCCGGCGGTGCGGGTTCTGCGACGTGGAGACGGCGAAGCCGGACGGCCTCGACGAGGACGAGCCCCGCCGGATCGCCGAGGCCGTGAGGACCATGGGGCTCAACTACGTCGTCCTCACCGGCGTGGCCCGCGACGACCTGCCCGACGGCGGCGCCCGGATCTGGGCCGAGGCCATCCGGGCGGTGCGAGCGGCCGTCCCCGGCTGCGGCATCGAGGTGCTCCCGCCCGACTTCAAGGGGCGCGGGGACGACATCGCCACGGTGATCGAGGCCCGCCCCGACGTGTTCGCCCACAACCTGGAGACGGTCCGGCGGCTCCACCGGCGGATCCGTCCCGGCTTCGACTACGACACCACGCTGGAGACGCTCCGGATCGCCAAGGAGCTCCGGCCGGGGCAGGTGACGAAGTCGAACCTGATCCTGGGGATGGGCGAGCGGCCCGAGGAAGTCGGCCAGGCCCTCCGCGACCTCCGCGAGGTCGACGTCGACCTGATGACGCTGGGCCAGTACCTCCAGCCGACGCGGTTCCACCTGCCCGTGGACCGGTGGGTCACCCCCGAGGAGTTCGCGGAGCACGCCCGGGCGGGGATGGAGATGGGGTTCGCCCACGTGGAGGCGGGGCCGCTGGTCCGGTCCTCGTACCACGCCGGCACCCAGCTGAAGCGGGCCGTGGCCCGGGTTGCCGCTTCAGGCTGATCCGGCCAGGACCTCCTCGATGTACCGTCGGAAGCTCGACTCAGGCTGCGCGCCCAGCAGCCGGTACCGGAGCTCCCCGGTGGCGTCCGCGAGCACCGTGGCCGGCAGGTACGGGATCCCGAAGTCGAAGCCGATCTCCCCGGCCGGGTCGAACACGCTCGGGTACGTCACCCCGAACTCCCGGAGGTACTCGCGGGCGGCGGCCGGATCGTCGCGGAAGTTCACCCCGACGAAGGCCACGTCACGGTTCGCGTACTCCTCGGCCAGCCGCTGGAGAGCCGGCTGCTCCCGCCGGCACGGGCCGCACCAGGTGGCCCAGAAGTTCACCACCACGGCCCGGCCGCGGTAGTCCTGGGGCCCGACGGTCCCGCCGGCCACGGCCTCGCCGGCGATCTCTGGCATGGGGCCGGAGAGCTCGACCACGGCCCCCGGCTGATCGGACGGCCCCATCGCTGTGAGCGCCCACAGCCCGCCGACCAGCCCGATCGCCCCCAGGGCCGCCAGCGCCAGCTTCGTGCGAGGGGATGCCACCGGGCGTCACGCTACCAGAGGGGTGGAGGAGCCGGCCTGTAAGCCGGATTCTGTCCCGCCGGAGCGGGTGGCGACCATCTATCTGGGGGCCGCGTTGCCGCGACCCTCGATGCGGCCTACCCGGGAGCGCCGGACGGGCCGTCCGTCCCGGCCGTGCGATCGCCTCGGCCGGAGGCTCCCTGCTTGGCCTTGCTCCGGGTGGGGTTTGCCGAGCCGCGCCGGTCGCCCGGCGCGCTGGTGAGCTCTTACCTCACCGTTTCACCCTTACCTCCCGAGGGAGGCGGTCTGTTCTCTGTGGCACTTTCCGCGGGTCACCCCGCCTGGGCGTTACCCAGCACCCTGCCCTGTGGAGTCCGGACTTTCCTCGACGCCTCAGCTAACGCCTATCGGCGCATTCCCTGCGGCGCCGCGGCCGCCCGGCCGGCTCCTCCACCCACCAGTATAGGGACCCGGTCAGTCCTCGAACAGGGGTTCCGCCGGAGGCTTCGAGGGGCGCCAGTCCCGGCCGGGCCCGGCCAGCCAGGCGTCCACCCCCTGGTTGGCCAGCCGATCCGCGTCCCGGTTCATCTCCCTGGGGACGTGCTCGAACGTCACTCGGTCGAAGCCCTTCACCAGGGCTCGAGCCTCCTCGTGAAGCCGAACCAGGGTGGGCTTCTTCACCCGGAACCTTCCCGAGAGCTGCTCCACCAGGAGCCGGCTGTCGGACCGAACGAGGACGGAGCGGGCGCCGTGCTCGGCCGCCGCCTGGAGGCCGGCGATCACGGCCCGGTATTCCGCCACGTTGTTCGTGGCCGGGCCGATCCCCTCGGCGATGTCGGCCACGGTGCGCCCTCGCCCGTCGGTGACGACCACCCCGATCCCGGCCGGCCCGGGGTTGCCCCTGGCCGCGCCGTCGCAGTAGACGATCATTCCATCACGAGGATCCGCCGGCAGTACTCGCACCTCCGGATGCCCTCGCTCCGCTTCAGCCGATCGAGGTACAGGGGTGACAGCTTCTCGTGGCATCCCTGGCACACGCCGTCCCGCAGCGCCACCGCTGCCACGCCCCGCTTCCCGGCCCGCAGGTCCTCGTATAGCTCCAGGAGCTCCTCGTCGAACTCAGCGACCAGCCGCTCCCGCTCGCCCCGCCGCTGCTCCAGCCCGGCCGCGATCTCCCCGACCTCACGCTCCGAGGAGGCCTCGAGCTCGTCGAGCCGCTCCCGGGCCTCGTTCAGCCCGGCCTCCAGGGCCGGGAGCCGCTTCTCCAGTTCCTCGCGCCGCTCCATCTGGCCCAGCTCCTCGTCCTCGAGCCTCGACTTCCGCGACCTGAGGCTGGTGACCTCGGCCTGGATCGCCTGGAGCTCCTTGGGATTCATCACGGTGCCGTCGTACAGCCGCCCCTGCTCCGCCTTGATCCGCTGGTCGATCGAGGAGATGTCATGCTCCAGCCGGCGCTCCTCGGCCCCGATCGAGTCGAGCGCCATGCGAAGCTCGCCTACGCTTCCTTCGGCCTCCTCGGTCAGCCGGCGGGCCTGGTCGACCTCCTCCCCCGAATCGATGTGGCGGCGGCGGGCATCCAGCCGGTCGATCGAGGTGTCGAGCTCCTGGAGCTCGAGGAGCCGGTCATCCCCCCTCATGCGGCGAAGGGATCCGTCGGTGTCTCGCTCACCGAGACCGTGGCGTCCGGCATCGAGGCCGACAGCACGCCGGCAAGGGCCCGGACGAACGGCCACTCGGTCCCGTGGTGGCCCGCGTCGATGACCGTCAGCCCCGCGGCCGCCGCCTCGAGCGCCTGATGGTGCTTGACGTCCCCGGTGATCATGACGTCCGCCTCCATGGCCATCGCGTCGGGGATCAGCGAGGCCCCGGCACCCCCGCACAGGGCCACCCGGGTCACGGGCCGGTCGAGGGGCCCGGCCGTGCGGACCACGCCGCCCAGCCTCTCCCGGCTCCGCTCGGCCAGCGCCGAGGCGGCGAGCTCCCCCGCCGGCTCGGCCACCCGTCCCGGCCCCAGGCCGTCCCCCCCGACCAGCGGGTACACGTCGTACGCGACCTCCTCGTAGGGGTGGGCCGTCCGGAGGGCCTGGACCACCGGCGAGAGCCGCTCCAACGGCAGGACCACCTCCACCCGGTCCTCCTGCACCTCGGTCAGCTCGCCACGCTCTCCCACAGCGGGATGGGCCCGTTCCGATGGGAGGAACGTGCCGGCCCCCCGCACCCGGAACGAGCAGTGGGTGTACTCGCCGATCTCCCCCGCGCCCGACAGGGCTACGGCGTCCAGGACCTTCGACGTGGCCTCCGGTGGCACGAACGTGACCAGCTTGACCCGCTCCTCGGGATGGGACGGGCGGAGCACACCGGTGACGCGAAGGTCCAGCGCCTCGGCCAGCGCGTCGGTCACCCCCGGTCTGGCCGCGTCGGCGTTCGAGTGACAGGCGAACACCGCGAGCCGGGCGCTCACCGCTTCCCCGATCGCCCGACCCACGGGCTCCCCGAGGTCGAGCCGGTCCAAGGACCGGAACAGCAGGGGGTGGTGTGTTACCAGCAGGCCGCAGCCGTCACCGATCGCCTCGCCGATCACCCCCGGGGTCGGGTCGAGCGCCACCAACACCCGGCCGGCCTCCCAGGAGCGATCCCCGACCTGGAGCCCCACGTTGTCCCACGCCTCCGCGAGGTCGGGCGGGAAGAGGCCGTCGAGGATCCGCTGCCAGTCGGCCACGGTCGCGCTCATCGAGGGGCAAGGATAGCCGGTGCCGGCGGAAGGCCGTCAGGGGCTAAGGATCGTGGAGCCGGTGGTGGCCCGAGCCTCCAGGGCCCGATGCGCCTCGGCCGCCTCGGCCAGTGGGAAGCGCCGGCCGATCGTGGCCCGGATGACACCCCCCAGGACGAGGTCGAAGAGCTCGCCGGCGCCGGCCCGGAGATCCTCCGTCGTGGCGGTGTAGTCGGCCAGCCGCGGCCGGGTCGCGTACAGGGACCCTCGCGAGGCCAGGTCGAGGAGGCGCACGCCCTCAACGGGCCCAGAGGCGTTCCCGAACGAGACCATCAGGCCCCGTGGCTGCAGGGAGTCCAGCGAGGCCACCCAGGTGTCCCGCCCCACCGAGTCGTACACGACGGGGACCCCGACGCCATCGGTCAGCTCCCGAACCCGGGCCGGGACGTCCTCCTCGCGGTACAGGATCACCTCCGCGGCCCCCCGTGCCAGGGCCGCGTCGGCCTTCTCCCGGCTGCCGGCAGTGCCGATCAGCCGTACGCCGAGGTGGCGGGCCCACTGGCAAGCGATCAGGCCCACCCCGCCGGCCGCGGCGTGGAACAGGATGGTCTCCCCGCGGTGCACCTCGTGGACCCGGCGGAGCAGGAACCACACGGTGAGCCCCTTGAGCAGAATGGCGGCGGCGTCCTCGTCACCGATGCCGTCCGGGACCTCCACCAGCCGATCCGCCGGGTACACCCCGGCCGTTGCATACGCCCCGAGCGGATCGCCACAGTACGCCGCCCGGTCGCCGTCCCGGAACCCGGTCACCCCGGCGCCGACCGCCTCGACGACACCTGCCACCTCCACGCCGAGCCCGGACGGCAGCGACAGCGGGTACAGGCCGGTCCGGTCGTAGGTGTCCCGGAAGTTCACTCCGATGGCCGTGTGGCGGAGCCGGACCTCGCCGGGCCCGGGGTCGGGCACCTCGACCTCCTCGTACCGAAGGACCTCCGGCCCGCCGTGCTCGTACACGCGGATGGCGAAGTCTGTCATCGCTTCGTTCTCCCTGACCCATCGATGATAGTGGCGTCGTCTGTCTCCTCTCCGGCCTCAGGTCTGGCCAGGGCCAGGACCTCGTCCACGCTCATCGATCGCCCCTCCTCCCAGGCACGACGGGCGGCGTCCTCGGCGATGTGGCCTCGGGCCTCCTCGGCGGGGTCGCCCTCCAACAGGCCCGCGACTCGTCCCGGACCCTCGCGTACCTTTCACCGAGCTCCTGGAGGAGCCGGGTGGAGCCCTCGATGTCGGTGAACAGGAAGGTGACCTTCCCCGTAGGCAGATCGACCATCCCCGAAGGGTAGCGCGGCTGGCCCGGGACGGGGCCTATGCTGGCCCGTCGCAAGCGAGAGGAGGATGGCCGTGCTGCTCGAGGACAGGAACGCTGTGGTGTACGGGGCCGGAGGCTCCGTCGGGCGGGCGGTGGCCCTGGCCTTCGCCCGGGAGGGGGCCCGGGTCTTCCTGGCCGGCCGTACCCGCGCGGCCCTCGACGCGGTGGCCGAGGAGGTCTCGGCCGGGGGCGGGTCCGTGCAGACGGCCGAGGTGGACACGCTCGACCAGGCCTCCGTCGATGCGCAGGCCGACGCGGTCGTTCGGGAGGTCGGGGGGATCGACGTCTCGTTCAACGCCGTCAGCCACGGGGACGTCCACGGACCCCCGCTACTCGAGATGCCGTACGAGGACTTCGTCCGCCCGATCACGGTGGCGACCGGGCCCTGTTCATCACCGCGAGGGCGGGGGCCAGGCACATGGTGGAGCGAGGCTCCGGGGTGATCATGGCCATCACGGCCTCGACCTCCCACCAGACGCTCCCCGAGGTCGGAGGCACCGCGGTGGCCTTCGACGCCATCGAGAGCCAGTGCCGGCAGTGGGCCACCGAGCTCGGGCCGCACGGCGTCAGGGTCCTGTGGCTGCAGACCACCGGGCTCCCCGAGGCCCTGGCCGACGTCGACCTGTTCCCCGGCTACGGGACCGGCGCCCCGATGACCAGAGCGGAGCTTATCGAGTGGACGAGGGGCAAGACGATGCTGAAACGGCTGACCACGCTCGACGAGCTGGGGAACGCCGCCGCGTTCGCCGCCTCCGACCGGGCCGGCGCCATGACCGCCTGTGCCGTGAACCTGACCTGCGGCGCGGTCCCCGGCTAGGTGCGACCTCGCGAATCGATGAGTTCCGGCCGGCCCCGACGTCGGATCCATTGGATGACGGGACCTCGACCACGGAGGAGGGTCTGATCGTGGACTACAAGCTCGAGCTCGTGCTGATCCCAGTCTCGGATGTGGACCGCGCCAAGGCGTTCTACGTCGACACGCTCGGCTTCGATCTGGACGTCGATCACCAGCCCAACGATGACTTCCGCGTCGTGCAGATGACGCCCCCGGGCTCGGCGTGCTCGATCACGATCGGGATCGGCATCACGGACGCGCCACCGGGCTC
>JBOGVU010000078.1:0-11793 GCA_050692915.1 Actinomycetota bacterium
GGCCTCGGCCGCGGGGGCCGAAGCGGCCGCAGGGGCCTCTTCCTCCCCGTGCTGTCGGTTGTACTCGACCATGGCCACCCGGCGAGCTCGTCCCTCGGCCACCCGTCGGCTCACCCCCTGCTCGAGCAGCTCGTTCAGGACCCTGTTGAAAGTGTCCGGGTTGAGGTTCTCCGCGAACTCGACCATCACAGGGGCCCCGAGATCCCGCCGTCCTTCCGGATCCGCCAGAAGTGCACGGCCAGGAAGATCGTGATCACGAAGGGCAGGGCCAGAACGTGGAGGACGTACCAGCGGAGCAACGTCTCCCCGCTGACCTCGGCCCCGCCGAGGAGGATGAACTGCACCTCCGGTCCGATCCCCGGCGGCGAGTACTGCCCGAAGCTGGTTCCCACCGTGAACGCCCAGAACGACAGCTGGTCCCACGGCAGGAGGTACCCGCTGAACGCCAGGAGCAGGGTGATCAGGAGCAGGATCACTCCCACCACCCAGTTGAACTCCCTGGGCGGCTTGTACGCGCCGGTGTAGAACACCCGGCCCATGTGCAGGAACACCGTGATGACCATGAGGTGGGCGCCCCACCGGTGGATGTTCCGCACCAGGTCCCCGAACACCACGGTATTGCGGATCGTCTCGATGTCGACGTACGCCTGTCCCGAGGCCAGCTCGGCGGCGGGCCGGTAGAAGAACATCAGGTAGATCCCGGTCACGGTCAGCAGGATGAACAGGAAGAAGGACAGGCCACCCAGGCAGAACGTGTAGGTCAGCTTCAGCCCGTGCCGCTTCACCTTGACCGGATGGAGGTGGTACAGGACATTGTTCATGGCCGCCAGGGCCCGATCCCTCTGGGTGTCCTTGTAGCCCTTCCGGAACACAGAGCCCGGACGGAAGATCGACCGCCAGGCCTCCGACTCCCGGACCTTGTCGAACACCTCGCCGGGGCTGGGCGGCCGGGGAAGCTTCAGCTTCACGCGGGCTCCTCCGCCCGCTGGGACAGGGGCACGCTCGCCATGGGCCGCTGGCCCTCCTCCACGGCCGACCCCTCGGGCAGCCGGGCGTAGTACAGGCAGTCGCTGGGGCACCGCTCCACGCACACGGAGCACCGGGTGCAGGCGTTGTCGTCGACCACGAAGATGGCTTCGGCCTGCTCCACCAGCTCGCCGGTGGCCGGGTCCACGGTCTCCCTGACGATGCCGGTGTCGAGCATGAAGATGCAGTTCCACGGGCACACGTCCTCGCAGGCCCGGCACAGGATGCACGGCTCGGGGTCGAGCATCAGGTGCTTCGGGGACCTGACGCCTTCCTTCAGCCAGCCGGGGTCGACCGGCTCCAGCACGTAGTCGTCCCGGATGTCGACCTCGGTCTTGACGAAGGGCATCCTCGGCCTCCTACCGGTACCCGCCCGAGTAGCGCTCGGCCTGCTTCTCCCCCCGGAGGCGCCGGCGCAGGGCCTGGACCTTGAACGCCGTGACCACGAACACCCCCGCCCACACCGTGATCCATCCCAAGGCCACGGAGTCCCGGAAGGCGATCAGGAGCCGATCCTGGGTGGTCCACCCGAGGTCCTGCTCGGCGAAGTACAGCCACCAGGACGGGAGCACCACCATCGTGGTGATGGCCAGGAACGAGATCCCGATGCCGGCCAGGAAGGCGGTGGCCCAGGTCCACTCCCAGGTCCGGGCCAGGTCCTCCCCGCGCGTGATCCACGGCCGGAGCCTCCGCTCGATCGCCTTGGGGATTGGCAGCCTCAGGGCACGACTCCTTCACTCACGGTGACGGTTGCGATTCTACCAAGGGCCCTCTCGGCCCCCCAGCCGGGGGCCCGCCTTCCGTCCTTGTGAACCGATTCACAAGCACCTGACCGGATTCTCCGACACGGTCGCCCGGGACGCAACCGGGTGCGAGACTGGGTCACGTGGACTTCGGGAACGCCCTCGGGGCGTGGTGGGGCCCGGCCCTGGCGTTCGCGGCGGGGGTGGTGTCGTGCGCCTCGCCGTGCGTGCTTCCCCTGCTCCCCGGGTACCTCTCATTCGTCTCCGGGACCCGGGACGAGGGGCGCCGGCCGCTCCTGCCGATGCTGCTGTTCGTGCTGGGGTTCGCCGTCGTGTTCACCTCGCTGGGGGCGTTCTCGAAGGTGTTCGTCCCCGTGCTCCGCTCGCCGACGGCCTCGCGGGTGGCCGGGGTGCTGGTGGCCGGGGTGGGAGCGCTGATGCTGCTGTACGCCCTAAGGATCGGGAGCCCGTCGCTGTTCGCGGAGCGCCGCCCGTTCCTGGCGAGGATCCGCCCGGGCCCGGTCTCCGCTCTCCCCCTCGGCATGGCGTTCGCCGCGGGATGGACACCGTGCATCGGGCCCGTGCTGGCCGGCATCCTGGGGCTGGCCGTGGCCCAGGGCGGAGGGGCCTGGGGAGCGCTCCTCCTGTTCGCCTACTCCCTGGGGCTGGGCCTGCCGTTCGTCCTCATCGGGCTGGGCGTCCGGCGGCTCACCGGCGCGCTGGCCTTCGTCAAGCGCAACTATCACTGGATCGCGGGGACCGGTGGGGCCGTCCTGGTGGCGATCGGGGTCCTCCTGGCCGCGGACCTGTGGATCCCGCTGCTCTCGAGGCTGGGCGTCCTTCGGCTCGTCCAGGGCTTCACGCCGCCGATCTGAGCGCGTGTAGCATCGGGCCGGACCCCCATGGCATCGACGTCGGAATCCCTGTACCGGTCGCTGGTGTCGGTGCTGCGCACGCTTCGCTCGATGCGCACGGCCCTGGTCCTGCTGCTGGTGGTGGGCGCCGCCAGCGTGCTCGGCTCGCTGGTTCCTCAGGCCCCCACCGTGCCGGCCGCGGTGGCCGACCTGTTCGCCACCAGGCCGCTCCTGGCCCGGGTGTACCGGGCGCTGGGACTGTTCGACGTGTACGGCTCGTGGTGGTTCACGCTGACCTACGTCCTCCTCCTGATCTCGCTGGCCTCCTGCCTGGTCCCCCGGACCCGAGCGCTGGTTCGAGGGCTCAGGCCGCGTCCCCAGCCGATGCGCGAGCTCGACGGGATGCGGCACTTCGCCGAAGCCGTGGTTCCCGGGGCCCCCGAAGCCGTACTGGCCCGATCCAGGGCCGTCCTCCGCCGCCGGCGGTTCCGGGTCGGCGCGGCGGAGCCCGGGCTGGCCGCGGAGAAGGGCGGGGCCAGGGAGTGGGGGAGCCTGCTCTTCCATTGGTCGCTGTTCCTGATCCTGGTGGGCGCGGTGTACGGGAAGGGGTTCGGCCTCCGCGGCGTGGCCACCATCGTCGAGGGTGAGACCTGGACCGAGGCCCACGCGTCATACGACCTTCCTCCCGAGGAGGGTCGGTTCTTCACCGAGGGCATGCACACCGGGGTCCAGCTGGGCCTGGAGGATTTCGACGCCACGTATTACCCGGGCGGACTCCCGGAGGACTTCGTGTCCCGCGTCGAGGTGATCGGTGCCGAGGGAAGGGCGGCAGGCACGAGCGAGATCCGCGTCAACCACCCGCTGTCGGTCGAGGGCGTCAAGGTGTTCCAGCAGGGCTACGGCTGGGCTCCGGTGATCGAGGTCCGCCGCGACGGGCGCCTGGTGGCCGGGGGGCCCGTGGTGTTCGTCACCGACACCCCGAACGACCAGCGCCAACCGTGGCGGGGGGTGATCAAGCTGCCCTCCCTGGAGCCGCAGGTGGGGCTGGCGTTCCGGCTCCTCCCCGACCCGCTGGCCGGCGTGGCCGGAGCGCCGATGCTGGAGGCCAGGAACCCGTTCCTCTTGTGGCGGGCGTGGCGGGGCGATCTCCGGCTGACCTCGGCCCAGAGCGTGTTCCGCCTGGACACGACGGGGTTGGAGCCGTGGCTCGACGGCGGGCTGGGGCTCGGTGAAACCGAGGAGCTCCCCGGCGGCATCGAGATCACGTTCCGCGAGCTCCGCGAGTACACCCAGCTGTTGGTGAAGCGGGACCCCGGCACCGGGCTGATGCTGGCCGCGGCGATCCTGATCCTCGTGGGGCTTGTCCCGGCCCTGGCCTCGAGCCGAAGACGGGTGTGGGTCCGGGCCACCGGTGCGGACGGCGCGGGGACCAGGCTCCAGGTGGGCGGGTTCGCCCTTCAGCGCCGGGCCGCGTTCGAGGAGGAGTTCGATGCCATCGCCCGGGAGTTGAGTAAGGTGGAGCCGTGACCCGCCTGACCACCGCGTCGAACCTCACGTTCGGGCTGGCCCTGGTCCTCTACCTCGCCGCGGCGGTGGGGTCGTTCCACTTCCTGGCGTTCCGTCGGCGGGGGGTCCTCACGGCGGGCAGGGTGGTGGCGTTCGCCGGCCTGGCCGCGCATGGGGTCTCGGTGGTGACCAGGGGCCTGGCGGCCGGCCGGGTCCCGTGGGGCAACATGTATGAGTACGCCAGCGTCCTCGGCTTCCTCATCGTGGCCGCGTACCTCCTGGTTATCGAGCGGGCCTGGCGAACAGAGGAGGTTCGGGGCTTCGCCATCGGCGCGGCCGTCCTGGCGATGGCCGGGGCCACCCTGTTCTATGTGCCGCCGGGCCCGCTGGTCCCCGCGCTGAACTCGTACTGGATCCGGATCCACGTGGTCCTGGCGGTCCTGGCATCGTCGCTGTTCACCCTGGCCACGGTGTTCACGCTTCTGTACCTGGTGCAGGAACGGAGGGAGCGCCGCTCGGCGTCGGCGGCGGTCCCCGCCCGGGAGCCAGCCCTCGTGGGGGCGGCGGGTGAGCGCCCGGAGGACTACGCGTCCGCCGATGGCGAGGAGCCGCCGGCGCCTCCGGGGGAGCGGAGCCGCCTGCCGGCGGCGGCCGCCCTCGATCGGATGGCGTACCGGACCATCGTGTTCGCGTTCCCCGTCTGGACCATGGCCGTCATCGCCGGGGCCATCTGGGCCGAGCAGGCCTGGGGCCGGTACTGGGGCTGGGACCCCAAGGAGGTGTGGTCCTTCGTCACCTGGGTGGTCTTCGCCGCCTACCTCCACGCCCGGGCCACGGTCGGCTGGCGGGGCCGGCGGGCCGCGGCCCTGGCCCTGGTGGGGTTCACCGCGCTGGTGTTCAACCTCGTGGTGGTGAACACGGTGATCGCGGGGCTGCACTCCTACGCCTAGCGAGACCGGCTCAGCCGACCGAAGCCGTCCCCTGCATCTGCGGGTGGACGTCGCACTGGAAGTAATAGGAGCCCGGGTCGGGTGGGGGGAACCGGTACTCGATCACGGCAGGGCCGGTGATGATCTCGCCCTGGAAGATCGCTTCGCCTCCCTGCTCCGTGTAGAGCGCCACGTTGTGGGGGATGCCCGAGTCGCGGTTGTCGAAAGCGATCACGGCCTCACCCTCGGCGGGCAGGGAGAGCTCCGCGGTGTCGAAGGCGATCCCCTCGGCGGCGATCCGAGCAGCGTCGCCGCCCGGCCCTTCGGGCGGGGGCTGCTCCTCCTCCGGAGGTGGTTCGCCGGGGGTGGGGCTCTCGCCGGTGGGTGGGGGCGGGGCGGGCCCCGGCGGCTCCGCCTGCTCCTCGACCAGGCTATGGACGGGGCGCTCGCCGAGGACCGCCCCGGCGATCCCGCCGCCCAGGATCGTGGCCACCAGGAGGATGATCAGGAAGGCGAACCCCCGGGTCCCCCGGATCGTGGCCGCCAGGGCGCACGCCACCAGGATGTTGGTGGCGAACAGGAGGGCCACCCAGGGCGCCAGGGCCTCCGGCACGGCCAGCAGGATCCGGGAGAACGCGATGATGAGCACCGCCAGGAACACGAACGCCGTCACGGGGATGCCCACCCCCAGGAGGACCCGCCGGCGGACCTCGGCGCTCACCGGCTCTCCAGCCGGCTGAGGTGGCGCTCGACGTCCTGCCACACCGGCTCGTCGTCCCCCCCGAGCTCCTCCTGCCGGTGCCACCGGAAGAACAGGGCGGCGATGAACCCCCACAGGATGAACCCGCCCACGAGCTTCATCACCAGCCCGGCGATCCGCTGGTCGGTGACAGGGTCCATCCCCGCGAGCGGCGCGGCCAGGCCGTAGAACGGGTAGATCGGCGTGTCGGCGAACGTGAGGAACGAGGCCGGGACGGTCGGCACGATCGACTGGGCGAACAGGTACAGCATCTGGCCCGGGTACCGGAGGCGGGGGATCTCCACCACCGGCGAGAGCACCGGCATCCACATCAGGAGCGCGGTGAGCACCAGGACGGCGTGCACGGCGAAGTGGACGAGCTCCGACCGGAGGGCCAGCTCGACCAGCGCAGGCCAGTGGCTCAGCGCGATGAACGCGTTGAACAGGAGCAGGGCCACCAGCGGCCGGGACATCCCCCGGACGGCGGCGAACGCCCATCCGGGGCGGAGGAGGGTCCGGAACAGCCACCCGGGGGTGCCGGCCAGGAGGAGCGGTGGCGCCACCAGGCTCATCAGGAGGTGCTGGAGCATGTGCACGCTCAGGAGCCGCTCCTCCGCGAGCTCGTGGACCGGCCAGTCCGAGGCCACCAGCAGGGTGAGGACCCCGGCGTAGAAGGCCACCACCTGGCCCCGGGCCGCTGCCGGCTCCCCGGGTGTCACGTGGCGGGGGCCCCACCACCTGAGGGCGGCCCAGTACCCACCGGCCAGGACGAGGCAGAGGGCCCACACGTCCGGGTGGGGGTGCCAGCCGATCGTGGGGTCAGGCACGGCGGAGGAACCTCGGGCGGGCCAGGAACAGGGCAAGCACGACGAGCACGAAGGCCACGGCCAGCACCGCCGGACCGAACCCGGCCCCGAACGTGAGCATGACGATCAGGAACACCGACAGGGCCAGGGCCAGGCCGGTCACGAACAGCCGCTTGAACACCGGGGGATCGAACCGGAGGTGCATGAACCACAGGACCACCAGGGCGAACTTGATCGTCATCAGGAGGAGGAGCCCGGTCACCACGGCCGTGCTCGGCAGGAAGTCCACGTAGAACAGGGCCACCTCCAGGCCGGTGACGATGGCCAGGATGACGGCGATCATCACGTACTCCCGGGGGCCCGGGTGCGCCTGGTCCTCGGCGGGGAGGCGGGCCTCGCCGTGGGGCTCAAAGTCCTGCCGCTCGGTCTCCGGGACGCTCATGAGGGGATCAGGTAGACCACGGTGAAGATCACGATCCACACGATGTCGACGAAGTGCCAGTACAGGCCGACCAGCTCCACCCGCAGGGCGCGCTCGGCCGGCAGACGGCCGGCCAGTGACATCCCGTATAGCGTGAGGAGCATCAGGATCCCAATAGTCACATGCGCCCCGTGGAACCCGGTGAGGACGAAGAAGCTCGAGCCGAACAGGTTGCGCGAGAGCGTGAGCCCCTCCCGCACGAACACCGTGAACTCGAACACCTGCCCCCCCACGAAGGTGATCCCGAGCAGCGCCGTGGCCAGCAGCCACGCCCGGAATCTTCGGTGGTCGCCCCGCTGGATCTCGTGGAGGGCCAGCACCATGGTCAGGCTCGACATCAACAGGATGCCCGAGGACACAGAGGTGTACGGGATGTCGTACACGTCTTCCGGGTACGGCCCCTGGATGCTCCGCCCCCGGTACAGGAGGTACGTGGCGATCAGCGACCCGAAGAACAGGCACTCCGAGCCCAGGAAGGCCCACATGCCGAGCTTGCGGTTGTCGAGGCCGGTGGCGGTGTGGGGAACGTGGACGGCGTTACCGGCCATCAGCGGTCCTCCGCAACCGGCTCCAGGCTCCACCCGAAGAGCCCCGCCATGGTGATCAGGGCGCCAACGACCGCCGCGGGCCAGAAGTAGATCAGGCCGTACCCGATCACCGGGAGGCCCAGGGCCGCCAGGAAGGGGAAATAAGACGGGTCCGGCATGTGGATGTCGTGGTGGCCTTCGTCGGCTTTGTCCTCATGGTCCTCGGCCGCTCCGGCGACCACCGGGACCGGCCGCCCGCGCTCGTCCTCGGCGTACTTCCGGTGCCACAGCTCGTCCCGGTGCCGGACGACGGGGACCTCGGCGAAGTTGTAGTGCGGCGGCGGCGAGGGGATCGACCACTCCAGCGTCCGGGCGTCCCAGGGGTCGGCGCCCGCCTCCCGGCCTCGGGAGAGGCTCCGCACCAGGTTCCACATGAACACCAGGATCGAGGCGGCGATGATGAACGAGCCGATCGTCTCCACGAAGTTCCAGAACCCCCACCCGGCCTCCTCGGGATAGGTGTAGTACCGGCGGGGCATGCCCTGGAGCCCCAGCCAGTGCATGGGGGCGAACGTGAGGTTGAACCCGATCAGCATCAGCCAGAAGTGGATCTTGCCGAGCCCCTCGTCCAGCATCCGGCCGGTCACCTTGGGCAGCCAGTAGTACGCTCCGGCGAACAGCCCGAAGATCGCCCCGCCGAACAGCACGTAGTGGAAGTGGGCCACGACGTAGTAGGAGTCCTGCTGCTGGAAGTCGGAGGGCACGATGGCATGCGTCACGCCCGAGAGGCCCCCGATGATGAACATGGCCACGAAGCCGATGGCGAAGAGCATCGGCGTGGCGAACCGGATCGACCCGCCCCACATCGTGCCGAGCCAGTTGAAGATCTTCACGCCCGTGGGCACGGCGATGAACATCGTGGAAAGAGCGAACGCCGTGTTCGCCACGGGACCCAGGCCCGTGGTGAACATGTGGTGGGCCCACACCCCAAAGCCCATGAACCCGATGGCGATCCCGGAGAAGACCACGGCCGCGTAGCCGAACAGCGGCTTCCGGGAGAAGGCGGGGAGGACCTCCGAGACCATCCCCATGGCCGGCAGGATCAGGATGTACACCTCGGGGTGCCCGAACAGCCAGAACAGGTGCTGCCACAGGAGGGCGTCCCCCCCGGCATCCGGGCTGAAGAACAGCGTGCCGAACAGCCGGTCGAAGCCCAGCTCGAACAGGGCGATGGCGATCACCGGCATGGCGAACAGGAGGAGGAACGAGACCACCAGCGTCATCCAGGTGAACACCGGGACCCGCATCAGGCTCATCCCGGGGGCCCGCTCGTTCAGGATCGTGACGATGAAGTTCACGGCGGACGCCAGCGAGGCCACGCCGAGGAACTGCAGGCCCACCGCGTAGAATGTCATGCCGGTCCCCGGCAGGAGCCCCACCTCCGGCTGGGCGCTCGACAGCGGCGCGTAGCCGAACCATCCTCCGTTGGGGGCCCCGCCCAGGAAGAAGCTCGAGTACAGGAAGATCCCGCCGAGCACGAACACCCAGTACGAGAAGGCGTTCAGCCGGGGGAAGGCCACGTCCCGGGCGCCGATCTGGAGCGGGACCAGGTAGTTGAAGAACGCCGCCGACAGCGGCATGACCACCAGGAAGATCATCGTCAGGCCGTGCATCGTGAAGACCTGGTTGTAGGTGTCGGCGTCGAGGAACGTCCCGTTCGGCCCGGCCAGCTGGACCCGGAGCAGCAGGGCCTCGATCCCTCCGAGGAGGAAGAAGATGAACGCGGTCGCCCCGTAGAGGATCCCGATCCGCTTGTGGTCGACCGTGGTGAGCCAGGACGCCAGCCCCGTGGTGGCCTGGGGCCGGCGGAACAGGCTCGGTCGTGGAACCGCCGCGATCGCCATCAGCCGTCGATCCCCATGCTACGCATGCCCCTCCGTCCTCGTCACTCCAGGCTCAGCAGGTAGGCCACCATGGCCTCGATCTGGTCGTCGGTCAGGCCCATCTCCCGCAGGCCGGAGGGCATCTTCGCGCCGGGCTTGACCGCGGGAGCGTCCTCCAGCCACCGCGTCAGCTCCTCCTCGTTCAGGTCGAAGATGGCCCCGGCGAACGTGCCCCGGCTTCCCAGGTGGGTGAGATCCGGCCCTACCCGTCCCACCGCTGCCTCCACGCCCCGGACCGTGTGGCATCCGATGCACTGCCCGGTCGAGAAGTACTCCAGGCCCTCCGCCTCCACGCTGCCGCTGGGGGGGACCGCGGCGTCCCGGAGCTGGTCCGTCACCCACTCATCGAAGTCACCGGGGTCCTGAGCGATGACCCGGAACCGCATGTTGGCGTGCGACAGGCCGCAGTACTCCTGGCACAGTCCGAGGTACGTGCCGGGCCGGGTTGCCTCAAGGTAGATAGTGCTCGTCCGCCCGGGGAGCAGGTCCTGCTTGCCGGCCAGGCGGGGGACCGAGAACGAGTGGATCACGTCCTTCGAGGTGAGGTTGATCGCCACGGGCCGCCCGGCGGGAACGTGCACCTCGTTCGCCGTGATCAGGCCGAGGTCCGGGTACTCGATCTCCCACCACCACTGGTGTCCGGTCACGTTCACCTCGAGGACGTCGCCCTCGGGCCGCGACGCCAGGTCGAAGATCGTCCCGACGGTGGGCACGGCCACGCCCGCCAGGAGCAGCGCGGGGAGGATCGTCCACATGATCTCCAGCCGGGTGTTCCCGTGGATCTGGCGGGGCGTGTCGTCCGCCGACCGGCGCCGGAACCGGATCATGGCGTACACCAGGAGCCCTTCGACCAGCACGAAGACGCCCGCGGCGATCCAGAACACCAGCCAGTACAGATCGGCCTGCTTCTGGGCGACGGGCCCCGCGGGGTCGAGCGTGTCGTAGGGGAGCCCCTGGGTGCACGCCGCCAGCAGGATGCCGAGGACGACCACGAAGGCCGCGAGTCGCACGGGTCGCCGTCGCCGGCCAGGGCGGGTCCCGGGGGTCACGGCCGTGTTCTACCACACCGGACGGCGGCCTCATCCTGTGGCGCCGAGCGGCTCGCCGCATCGCGGGCACGCGCCGTGGGCGCGAGAGGCGAGCCGGCCGCACGCCCCGCACACGACCGGTCGGGCCTGTCCCCGCAGGAGCGCCCTGATCCACAGCACGGTGACCACGACCGCCAAGATCAGGACCGCCAGCTCCCCGAGGACGTGCCAGCCGTGCTCGCGGATCAGATCGCCGAGCATCTCAGGCGGCCAGCACCCGATCGGCCGCCGCGGCGGCGAACAGCAGGCCGAGGTAGGTGATCGAGTACCGGAAGAGCGCCATGGCCGTCCGCGCGGCTCGGTCCCGGACCACCCGCACCGCGTACGCCACGAGCACCACACCCAGGATCACCGCCGCGGACAGGTACAGCGTCCCCAGCCGGGCCACGGGGTAGAGGAGGAGCGAGACCGCCACGACCATCACCGAGTACAGCAGGATGCTGACCGCGGTCTCCCGGGCGCCGCGGACCGCCGGGAGCATCGGCACCCCGGCGGCCCGGTAATCGCCGGCGTACTTCATGGCCAGGGCCCAGAAGTGCGGAGGGGTCCAGTAGAAGACGATGGCGAACAGGACCACGGCCGGGAGGCCGACCGAGCCGGTCACGGCCGCCCACCCGACGAGCGCCGGCACCGCGCCGGCCGCGCCCCCGATCACGATGTTCTGTGGGGTGGATCGCTTCATGAGCACCGTGTACACGATCACGTAGAACGCGGCGGCTGCCAGCGTGAGCCCTGCGGCCAGGACGTTCACGGTCGTGGCCAGCCACACGAACGATCCGCCTACCAGGACCAGGCCGAACCGGAGCGCCGCCTGCGGGGCCAGCCGGTGGGCCGGCAGCGGGCGGCCGCGGGTCCTGGCCATGACCTCGTCGATGTCCCGGTCCAGGTAGCAGTTGATGGCGTTCGCCCCAGCGGCCCCGAGCGTCCCTCCGAACAGCGTGGCCAGGACCAGGGACGCCGGGGGCATCCCTCCCGCGGCCAGGATCATGGCCGGAACGGTGGTGACCAGGAGCAGCACGATGATGTCGGGCTTCACCAGCTGGAGGTAGGCGGAGACCGTCTCCCGGGCCCGGCGCCGGCCGGCGGGCTCCGGTGCCGGCGGGGTACGGCGGTGCACGGCCATGGCCAGCGTGACCAGCGTGGCCCACGCC
>JBOGVU010000079.1:0-11683 GCA_050692915.1 Actinomycetota bacterium
CCTCGACGGCACGATCGCCACCCGTTACACCGAGGGGAACCGCGAGTACGACGTCCGCGTCATGTTCCCCCGCGAGCGGTTCACGAGCCCCGAGGATCTCCTGTCGGTGGCGCTCTTCCCGGCCGCGTTCGCGGGCGCTGCCCCTGTCTACCTGCGCGACGTGGCCACGGTGGAGACGGGGCTCGGGCCGACCAGCATCCTGCGCGAGGAGCAGAACCGGGCGCTCCGGATCGAGGCGGACGTCATCACGGAGGTGGCATCGGTCGGTACGGTGGACGACGCCATCCAGGCCCGGCTCGCCGGGCTCGACCTGCCGGACGGCTACGGGATCTTGATCGCGGGCGAGGCAGAATCGATCCGCGACAACAACCGTCAGCTCACGGTCGTGGCGCTCCTGGCCGTGTTCCTGGTCTTCGTCGTCCTCGCGGTCCTCTACGAGAGCCTCGTCAACCCGTTCGTGATCCTGCTCGCGATCCCGCTCTCGCTGATCGGCGTGGGGCTCCTCGTCTGGGCCACGGGTACCCCGTTGAGCGCGCCGGTTCTCCTGGGGGTCATCCTGCTGGCCGGGATCGTCGTGAACAACGCGATCCTCATG
The DNA here is from genome assembly GCA_050692915.1 of Actinomycetota bacterium. Classification (GTDB taxonomy): domain Bacteria; phylum Actinomycetota; class UBA4738; order UBA4738; family CALAEC01; genus CALAEC01. The sequence continues at coordinate 596 of JBOGVU010000079.1, forward strand.
ATCGAGTATGCCGAGCAGTATCGACGGAAGAAGGGCCTGTCGCTGGAGGAGGCGATCGTCGAGGCCGGCGCCGTGCGCCTGCGGCCGATCCTCATGACCACGCTCACCACGGTCTTCGGGATGCTCCCGCTCGCGCTCGGGATCGGCGAGGGATCGGAGCTCATGCAGCCCCTGGCGATCGCGGTGATCGGCGGGCTCTCGTTCTCGACCATCCTGACGCTGGTCGTGATCCCCGGGGCCTACGTCATGGTGAACCGCGGCGGGACGCGGCTCCATGGGTGGCTGACGGGGCGGCGCGCCGAGGCGGAGCCGGTCGCTCCGCCGCGCCGGCGGCCGGAGCCCGAGCCCGCCCTGGAGCCGGTGGCGCGGGCAAGGGAGGAGCCGGCCTAGCCTGTCCTGGCTGTGGTAGCTCCGCCTGCCTCGCTAACAAGGTGGGCCTGCTGGAGTTGGCGAAGCAGCTGGGCACCGTCTCTCAGGCCTGCAAGATCTCGGAGTTGCGTCCCTCAGTCCGTAGGTACCTGCCGCTCGGCCCCTGGACAACTTGATCTAAGTGCGTCGCCCCTCTAGCCAGCGAACGAAGTAGGCATACATGCGGGCTTCGATGTCGCGGATGGCATCCTGCTTGGGGCGTGGCGACCATCCCGCTCCCGGATTGCAGAGGGCTAGGATCCATAACCCTCAGGACCCCAAAGAGATAGCTGTCCACCTCTTCGCAGTGCTCCCATACCCTCGAGAGGACCCTTCCCCAAAGGCTTATTCAGACCTTTCATAGCCAGGTAACGGAATAGTAACGCCCTCCCCCTACACTCCACACGATAGCTCCAGCCGTGCCAGCGCATCCAGAACTTGACGTGCCGACATGCCACGGAGAATCGCGCCCTCTGTCCGCCTCGTGGGAACCGATGAGCTGCTCTTCAAGCGCATCGCATCGCTCCTCCCCAAAGACGTAGAGATCGAGCTCTAGCGGTCTCTCGACGAGGTAGGCGTACCTGCCAGGCCACCGGCGTTTACCCTGTATCAAACCCCCCGAATAAACAACACCGAGCGTTGGCTGATCGAGCGTTATCTGCAGGAGGCTCCGCGGCGCCTGGTGATTCTCTGTGACCAAGCCGATCCTCCCGAAATCTTTGGACTCACAGTAACCGGATCGACTATAGGACTCATCGCCATTGAAAGTGACCGTTCGCGAGAGAGCTTGGCCGAGCGCTTGAAATCCTGGTACTGGGGAGGTCTCATTCGGCCGGATTGGGCTGGCCTTGGATCCCCAGCGGAAGCGAAACCCTCCTATCACGTCGGCTTTTTGATGAAGATCATTGAGCGTAACCCCCTTCACGATTGGCGAGTAGAGGAACTCGCCAATCGCCTCAGGGTCTCCGAAAGGACCTTGAATCGCAGTGTGCAGGGTTACTTCGGTTGCACTGTGAAGACGCTCCTGGTGGCACTGCGTTACCAGTTATTGGAGAATTCTCGCGAGATCGGCCAACACAGCTGGGATGATCTCGCCAACCTCTTCGGGTTCTCCTCCGCCAAAGAGCTTCACCGCTGGCGCCGCGATTTTGAACGTAGGCGACGCTCACCATAACCGCCAACTTGGAGTTGCCCTCCATGAGAAGGCCACCCGTGTCAAGAGAGAGAGCACCCCTTACCTCGCCTCCATTCGCAGTCTCGGTGAGCCGCATCCGGCTCGCTGCATGCTGATGTCCGTCCCGTTCGGACGCTGCAATCCGCTTATCGGCCTCGATGGCTTAGGGCAACTGCGCAGTCGTCCGGACCGGGCATCGGGGGCATCTCCTCTCGGGCTATAGGCGCCTTCGGCTACACGGCCTCTTGTCGTTGTTCTCTATGCGGCTGCCGACTCTCGTTGAGAGTTTCGGAGCGGTTCGTACACTTCGCCGGTGGACCAGAGGCTATGCAACAGGACGGCCAGTTTGCGAGCCACGGCGACGATGGCTCGCTTCTTGACGTTGTTCCCTCCCCGTTCCGCGATCTGCAAGCCCCACCGCCGCAGATCGGTGTCCGGCCCGAAGGGACCGAGGATGTAGTGGGCGGCCTGGGTCAGGAGGTGCCTCAGCATCGGATCTCCGGACTTGGTCGTCCGAAGCTGCGGACTGGCGTTGCCGGAGTCCCGTTTCCGAGGGACCAGACCCAGGTAGGGCCCCACGGACCGGCTCGTCGGGAACCGATCCGGATCTTCCAGCGTGAGCACGTAGCACAGCGCGGTCACCGGCCCCACGCCGGGCACCTGTCGCAGCAGGGCCGTCTCCGGATACTTGACCTCGGAGATCTCCTTGATCCGCTTGTCGTAGTGCCGGATCTTCTCGGTCAAGTGACCGATCACGTCCACCAGCGGGAGCAAGGCGGCCTCGAGCTCCTCCGGGATCACCCCTTCCACCTTGCGGTGGAAGCTCGGCGTTCCGCAACTCGGCAAGCGTCCGCCGACGGCTTTCACGCTGCCGCGGACATGGTTGATCAACGCGGTCCGGGCGCGGACCAGAGCGTCCCGGGAACGCAGAACTGTCAGGTGAGCGTGCGTGTTCTGACTTCGATGCCGTACCGGCGCCAGAAGCTTGGGATCAAGCCGACCGACCCGCGCCAGGTATTCGGCGTCGGCCCGGTCGCTCTTCTGGTCGTTTTCATAGATCAGACGGAGCTTGCGAGGGTTGGCCACGATCACCTCATGGCCGGCTGTGGCCAGCAACCGGCTGATCCACGGGGAATGGGGCCCCACTTCCAAGACAACTCGGGCTGCAGCCATCTCCTTGAACCGTCGACCTAGGGCCTTCTTCGTGGTGGCGACCCGGGACTCCTCGATGATCTCTCCCTGTCGTTCCAACCGACACAGCTGACTCGTCCGATCCCCCACGTCCAGTCCAACTGTGTCCGGGTGCGGTCTCGTGTTACCTTCCGTCATGCCAACCTCCGTGCTCTGGGCTTCGAGCCCGTTGTCATTCTGGGGTACCTCACAAGGCTAACCCCGCTGCGCGGGGGTTGGCCTTCTCATATCATCCGCTTTCGTGGACGGTTGAAGATTTGGGATCACGCCGCGGCTTGACTCCTCTTTTTGAAGTTCACAGGGGACTCGTAATCGAGGGCTGAGTGTCGACGGTGCGGGTTGTACCAGCCTTCGATGTAATCGAAGACGGCCATGCGGGCCTCGGGCCGGGTCCGGAAGGAGGTCCGGTCCAGCAGCTCACACTCCAGGGTCGCGAAGAAGCTCTCGCACAGCGCGTTGTCGTAGGCATCACCGACCGATCCCATCGAGGGTCGGACGCCGGCCTCCTGGCAGCGGAGACCGAAGGCGATCGAGGTGTACTGACAACCCTGGTCCGAGTGATGGATGACGTCCGCCGGCCGACGCAGCGTGGCAGCCGCAGCGAGTAGCGAGACGGGATGCCAGAGAGCGGAGGGCACCGGATGTCCCACCCCCGTGCTAGAATCCGGTCGTGAGGGCGACGGGAGAGAAGCCGGAATCGATGGATCGGGCGCTCCTCGAAAGGATCGCCGAGGCGGAGCACGCGCTCCGTATGTATCGGGCGGCCCGGAACGACGGCCGACTGACGCGGGAGGAGGCCATCTACCTCCTGGACACCGCCTTCTTCCATCTCCTCATCCTCCTGGGAAGGCACCTCTGGCTCCGCGACTTCGAGCCCCGAGCGAGGGCCCTGAGGGCCGCCCACGGGCTCGCCGAGGAGGAACACTGGGAGCCGGCGAACCGCCCGAGGCTTATCGCCGCCTGGTCGAGGAGCATTGGGCCCGGCTCACGCGGGTAGAGGACGAGACCGCGCGCGAGCACGGCTGCGAGGAGCTGCTCCACCTCTACCGGCACGACCGCCCCGAGCTCGAGCGGCTCTGCGACGCGGGCCAGCGATCCTGGGAAGGCAGGCCATGGGAGATCCGGACCCTTTACCGTACGGTCCGGGATCACGCCGAGTGGGCCCCGGAGGTCCTGTGGCAACTGACGGGGGCAGTCCTCGAGGAGCTTCTAGAGCAGGCGGAAAAGGACCCTGCCGTGCTCCGCTGGGACGGCTTCGTGCGATATGTCGAGTTCCCCGCTCTCTGGCCCGAGGGCGCGGGCCTTCCCGAGCGTCCGCCAGGGCCGTCCCTGTCCGATGGGGAGGCGCTCGCCGACCACATCGATCGGGAGGCCCACATGGCCAAGGTGGCCTGGGCCATCCGGTCGGTGGTTCCTCCCGTGACCCGGATCATCGAGGACGGCCGGACGCGGATCCGGGTCCACCCCGAGGCGAAGGCCGCCCTGGCCTCGCTCGATCGCCGGGAGCGGAGAGTCCGAATGCGCAGGTGGCGCGAGTCCTACCGGATCGCCTTCCAAGTCGAGGCCGGGTTGGCGGAGCCCCGTACACCGCCGGCGTGACGGTCCGCTTCGACCCCCTGGTCCTAGATTGCGACCGCGAAGTGGCCTACCACCCTGCCTGGTGCGAGATCGCCTTCCGGGACGGGTCCGCCAACCGGGGAGAGTGGTCGATGGAGGACGTGCAGGAGCTTGGGCGGGCTATCGAGGAGAAGCTCTCGGCCGGCCCCGTCAGGACCTGGTCACCCGCCACGACCGCCACCTGCCGCACCTGTACCCACTCGATGCCCGGGACGGGGTCGAGAGCCACTCGTAGCTCGTCGGGGTGATCGAGATCCTCGGCGCGGACAGGATGCGGGTGGAGCTCCAGGCAGGCGAGGTTGGCGAGCCACGCGAGCGCCGCGGCATCGCGCGGAACGACCTCCTCGGCGCTCCGGCCCGAGGGGAAGCGCAGCGATACGACCTCGATCCACGGCGGTCGCGATTTCGGCGCCCGCTTCTGATAGAAGAAATCCTCCCTGATCCCGTTCGGGTAGCGCACCAGCACGTTGGGCCAGCCTCCGGCCCCCCGCAGCGCGCCCTCGGCCACGGCCAGGTAGTAGCGGACGAGATCCATCTTGGTGTGCTTGGGCTTGGGAAAGAGGATCTTGCGCGGGTTCGAGATCGTGACCTCGCGACCCGCGACCTCGAGCTGCTCGGGCGCGCCGGTCTTCTTGCCGGCGGACGTTTTCCGGGATCGTGGCATGCCTCCTGCTACCTCCTTGCCCACGCTCGCGTTCCGCCAAAGGCGGTTCCCCCGCAGCGGACCCAGCGCTCGAGCCCCTCAAGGCTGTATCACGTTATCCAGCTCGAAGACATCCGCAGGCGTCAGCTCGGGGATCGGACGCTCGTCCGGAGCGGGCACCAGAGCGAACCAGCACGCTGGCGTCCGGGCGAACATGATCCGTGTCACCTCCCCGGTTCGCAGGTCGTAGTGGAACTGGTGGTAGTTGCCATTGGTGGACATGAGCACCCGCCACCCGGTCCGTGGATCGGTAACCAGGAAGGCCGCGCCGGGGCCGTGCTAATCGGTCTGGATGAAGCTCAAGGGGAATTGCACGACGACCGCATCGTCGTTCATCACCGTCGTGAACACGGCCCCAGCCGTCACGGGCCCATGCTAGAATCCCAGATGCCGAGCGAAAGTAAACAATGCTGGAAGGAGCGGGAGGGTCGGAGATCGTTCGGTCGAGGAGTGGGAGCCCCGGGTTCCGCGTGAGCTGGCCGCGTGGGTGCTCGGGAGGCTCCATGCCGTAGCTGCGAATCGATCCCGAAGTAGCACAATCGCGAGGCGGTGTCCGTGCTCGAAGAGCAACTCGACCCGGAGGACTCGGGCCTCAGGCGCTGCCGGTCGTGGAGGCTCTGAGCCGACCTCGAAAGTCGAGCTACGGCTGGTCGAGCGGACCCACGTAGCGTGCCATGCACGCAGCCATGGCCCGTACGACCGGGTCCGGATCGTGAGCGAGATCCCGCATCACGGTGCCAATCCACTCCACGTAGTCCGGCGGCATGGGATATTTGGCATCGTAGCTGCTATCCGTAATTGGCCATAGCCGGCAGGGCGTCAGCGGAGTACTCACAAGCTCTTCCCAGGAGATACTGATAGGGGGGTACACGGCAGGTTCATACTGGCCCAGTAGAGTAAGGAGCCCCGCGACGCGGGCGGCGCGTGAGGCGCCATGATCCCGGGCCAGCCCTTCGGCCGCGTTGAGGATCGACCCCGCTTGGACTGATCTTGACAAGTTCGTCAGGCGTCGAAGATAGTGATAATCGCGCTCGGATCCGGCGGCCTCGAGGGCATCCGCCAGCGCGTCCGCACCGGCCGGGCCGCACTCCGGAAGGATGCCCCAGCGAGACGCCCTTCGATCCTCACCGCTCGCGAGCACGGCCGCGGCTCTGTCACAATCTTCAACCGTTGGGGTCTCCTGGGCGCTCACATGGTTCGGTGCCATGAGCGACGCCCCCACGAGGGCGGAAAACAGCGTCACAATCATGAGTTTCGACATCGGTTCTCCTCGAGCAATCAACGACATCTTATGTCATGGATCGTTGGGTTTGAAGTCCAAGCTGCAGCCCAGTGCCGCGAAGACCAGCGGCGTGTCCATCTTGTCGAAATTGTCCTGGGCCTTCCGATACGGTCCCTTATTGAATATGCTCATGAATTCCTGATCGATCCGGCTGCGAACAGCTAGCTCCGACTCCGCGTACAACTCCTCCAAGCGCTGCTCGAACTTCTCCGCGGACATGATCTGATTGGCCACACCCACGTGGCTATTCGACGCCATGGTGAGCCCTTCGTGTCGCTCTACCTCCTGTCGCAAAAAAGCGATGTCGGTGGGCCCACAGGTTCCGCTGCCCTGGGCGTTCTGATCGTCGTACCACTCATGCCACGGCATATACCCCGGATCTCCCGGCATGAGCCCAGGTGGGGTCGGCTCTAGCCCAGGGTGAATCCCGACGAGCGCCCCATCCACGATGACCGGGTCCAGAATGTATACAATCCCCGTGTTTGGGCCCGTACTGACCGTCCCCAGCGGAATCGACTGCCTATCGGGCAGACTGACCTGGAAGACGCCAATCGGCTTGTTTGGTTGTGGGGTGTCCTTCATGTCTCCAACCACGGTAATGAAAGGCCCGACGACGCTCATGATCTGCCAAGTGGGCCACACACGCGGGACAACCGCGAAGTCCGCCTCGAACTTCTCCGTCTTTGTTTCCCCCGCCTCGGTGAACCGTACCTCGGCAGTCACCGTCCCGCCGACGACCGCCTGTCCCGCCCACACCTTGTCGGTGGAAGCGCTCTCGACCTTTGCGTCCTTCCCCTTGAACTCCCACCCCAGCACTTCGACGTCGCTGCCGGACACGGTGCAGGTCACGTTGGCACCCCGATCGACGGTCGCTGGCAGACAGGTAAGACTAGGCGGTCCCTCCTCTTCTGGTACGAATTGTACGTTGTCGATCGCGTAGCCGGCTACCTCGCTCGAGACTATTTGAATGCTCCAACTGGCGATGCCAGACGCGGTTGCCGTAAACGTCTGGATCCCCAAGGCGGTATTCGTCTGCGATCCGAGCAAGGCGCCGTTTGAGTCGAACCAACGAAGTTCCGTAGTCCCGACATCATCGAAGTAACCGGCATCGAGAGAGAAAGAGCTCACGGTTGCCAGTGTCGTGGTACCCGGAACCACGAAGGTTCCCGTGATCGCTCCCTGGAAGAGAGGTGTCCCGCTGAGAACAGGGCTCGTTGGATTGCTCGCGTCAGTGCTGATGAACGGGCTGGAACCGCCGAAGATGATCCCGACATCCTTGTACTGATCGGTGATCGAAGTTCCGACGGGGAACTCACTGAACGTAATCAGGGTGGCCGATTGGCTGAGCCGAATGACCTCCCTAACGCTTTGGCCAGAGACGGCGCCCGGACGAGAAGACGTTCTCGGTTGGTCCTCGCCCCTTGGATCCGGAGGACTCAAGAGTCGCGTTTGATCTGAGCAAGACGCGGTTGCGAGCGCCACAATAGCCACGCCCGTGGCAACAGACGCTACCGCCGTGGTCCTGCGGACTCGAGAAGACATGCTTGCCAACGCAATTGACACATACCCTCTATACCACAATCAATTTGCTGAGTCAATAGACCACTCGGACTCCTAGCGGTGGGAGATGTTCCCGGCTTCGGGTTCGTAGTGTCGAGCAGGTCACGGGGGCCAACCTGAGCGTCCTGCGAGGACCGGCGAGTCCGGAAGCCTATTAGCAAACGGGGCGCGCCGCAGACCACGACGCGCCCCGCCGTTTCGCTCCGTTCGCTACGCTGCGAACGTGCGTGATCACCCGCCCCTCGCCGGTGTCGAGATGGCCCGGCGTGTAGCCGCTACGATAGCCACGCCGCTCCCCACGCTCATACCACTCGCGGCCGACGAAGTCCCGCTGCTCGGCCTCCAACGCTTCCTGCACCGCCAGCGCCGTCGCTCGACGCACCAGCTCGCTCAACACCTGCGACCCGCTCTCGACGTCCGTATCCAGTCCGTGGAACAACGCGCGCAGCTGCTCGCGCTTCCGTACACTCGGCGCTACCTTGCTCATGCGGCGTGAGTTCCTTCCTGCCCGTTCCGGGCCCCGAGGTTCTGTCAGCAACCAGTTCCCCGGGAGGATACCTCACGCCGCTTGATTTTGCAGAGAAGCATAGGACATCACCCCTTCGATCAGGGTGCTGTTTACTACAAACTCCTCGGAGAGCCTAACCCTGGAGTGCGAGCTCATCGATCGCTCGACGTTCCGCACGCCGGCCGAGGCGCGGCTGGCCGTCTTCGACTACATCGAAGGCTGGTACAACCCCCATCGCCGGCACTTTCTCCTTTCAGTTCAGTTGGTGAGCTGGAACAGCGAGTCCGGCTTTGCGGCGGTGTCGCAGCCGGTAACTCTCGCCGCGGATGTTGATGGTTGTGGCGTGGTGGAGCAGCCGATCGAGGAGCGCGGTGGCGAGGACGGGATCGGGGAAGATCTCGTCCCACTGTCCGAAGCTCTTGTTGGACGTCAAGATGATGGACTTGGTGGCCTGGTAGCGCTTGCTGACGACCTCGAAGAGGAAGGTGGCGTCGGCGGTTTCGAGTGGCAGGTATCCGACCTCGTCGAGGACCAACAGTTCGGGGCGTGTGAGGGTCCGGAGCAGCACGTCGAGTCGGTTCTTCTCGCGCGCGGCTCGTGACTTGGTGACCAGGTCGTGGAGCGAGAGGAAGTAGATCCGGTGCCCCTGCTCGATCGCCTTCATGGCGATGCCGATGGCGAGATGGGTCTTGCCCACCCCACAGGGTCCCAACAGCAGCACGTTCTCGCCGTGGTGGAGGAAGCGCAGTGAGGCGAGCTCGGCGACGGTGTCCTTGGGGACCTGAGGCTGGGCGTCGAAGTCGAAGCCCTCGAGCATCTTGGGCGCGGGGAGTCCGCTGAGCTTGAGGTTCGTTTCGACCCGCCGCTCGAAGCAGGCGGCGAGTTCGATGCCGAAGATCTCGTCGAGCACCTCGACGGGGAGCCGCTCGGCCTTCTGGGCGCTCTCGAGCACGGGATCGAGCGCGGCCAGTGCGGCGCTCATCTTGAGCCGCTCGAGTTGATCACGGACCCGCTCGTAGCTGACGGCCCCGCTCATGACGCGGACCGGAGGATGGCGTCATAGAGCGCCAAGGGGCGGACCTCGACGACGGGAGCGACGCGTTCGATCAGCGGGATCGGACCGTGGGCCGCGGGCACGATCTGACGGAAGCCTGGCCGGCTGTCGGGTCGCTTCCAGGCGCGCTTGCCGCGGGTGATCCGGCGGATCGCCTCGGCGTGCTCGGGCAAGGTGATCCGCCCGGCACCCTTGGGTCGGATGTGGTGATCAGTACGCCGGCGCTCGCCGAGATAGACACCGAAGCGCTCGCCTATGCGCTCCCCGTCGGGCCGCAGGATGACGGTGTGGCCAACCGCCTCGGGCGAGCGCGCTGTAGTGCACCGCTTGGTAGCTGATGTGGCAGTCGGAGGCGACCTTGCGGATCAACACCGGACGGGTGTCGTAGAACGGCACGGCGGCCGCGGGTCGGAGCGCGAGGAGCTCGTCCTGGTAGCGATCGATCGGCCGCTGGCCGGTGGTGCCGTGGACGCGCACGTTGGCCACGCTGTCGAGCCAGTGGGCGAGCTGGCCGTTGAGATCGTCGAGATCGCCGAAGGTGCGCCCCTCGAGGAAGCTCGTCTTGATGTAGCCGACCCCGCGCTCGACCTTCCCCTTGGCCTGCGGCCAGTAGGGCGGGGTGGCCACCGGCAGGAAGCCGTGGTGCTCGGCAAAGTCGAGGAAGGCCCGGTTCCAGCGCACTGTCCCCGTCGTCACGTCGTGGCTGTCGACCGCCTGTTTTATGTTGTCGACCACGATCTCGGAGGCGATCCCGAGGGCTTCGAAGGCGCGAACCAGGCAGTCGAGCAACACCGGCAGCTTCGAGCTGGTGGTGCAGCGGGCGTACATCATCTGGCTGTAACCGAGCACCATCACGAAGACATAGAGCTTCTTCGACTCGCCGTCGACGGTGATCGTCCCGCACTCGCCCCAGTCGATCTGCGCCTGGCGACCCGGCACGGTCTCGAACCGCTCGACCACCCGGCGAACGAGAGCGGCCTTCAGCGGCCGGACGAAGTCGCGCAAGATCGTCAGCCCGCCGGTGTAGCCACTCTCGACGATCTCGTTGACGACGACCGTGGACGGCAGGTTGAACTCCTCCAGACGGGACCGGATGTACGCCTTGAACGGGTCGAGCTTCGACGCCCGACGCCGCTGCGGCTTGGGGTACTGGCCCTCCCGCTCGAGATGGTTGTAGACCGTCTGCCGGCTCACTCCCAGTTGGCGTGCGATCTCCGCCTTCGGAACGGCGATCCTGGCCAGGTGCTTGATCTGCATGTGCGTCTCCCGTAGCATCATCGGTGGAAGCCCTCCGGTGCGAGAGGTCGCTCTTCAGCCGAACGTCCTCTACCTATGCACCGCGGGGGCTTCCGTTACAAGCGGACTCCCGAAAAGCGGCCGCCCCCACCCCTCCTTTGGGACGAACCCGCTCCCCACTACGGAAGTGTCCACTTCCTAGCCGTTGCTTATGTCCAAGATGAAACCGATGCCGAGACAGGTGCGTGGCCATGGCCCAGCCGATGACGCGCCGGCTCCAGACATCCAGCACCACCGCCAGATAGAGGAAGCCGGACCAGGTCGGCACGTAGGTGATGTCGGCCACCCACAACTG
>JBOGVU010000080.1:0-11516 GCA_050692915.1 Actinomycetota bacterium
CCGAAGGGGTCCCCTCCGCGGACGCCTCCGGCTCACCTGAATCACGTGAAGGGCCCGAGGGGCCCTCGGAGGGAACCCCTCTTGTGACCGAAGAGGGTCCCGAGGGCCCGCCGACTGACGAAGGTGGCGCCTGATGCTGCAGCCGAAGAAGGTCAAGCATCGGAAGCAGCAGCGCGGGCGCATGCGCGGCAAGGCCAAGGGCGGGACGGACGTGCACTTCGGCGACTTCGGCCTGGTGGCCATGGAGCCGGGCTGGATCAGCAACCGGCAGATCGAGGCGGCCCGGGTGGCCATGACCCGCCACATCCGTCGCGGCGGCAAGGTGTGGATCAACATCTTCCCGGACAAGCCGGTGACGAAGAAGGCGGCCGAGACCCGGATGGGGTCCGGGAAGGGAAACCCGGAGTTCTGGGTGGCCGTGGTGAAGCCGGGACGCGTCATGTTCGAGCTGTCCGGCGTGCCCGAGACCGTGGCCCGCGAGGCCATCATGCGGGCCGCGCACAAGCTCCCGATCAAGTCGAAGTTCGTCACCCGGCTGGGGGGCGTGCATTGACCCGGCCCGCCGAGTTCCGTGACCTGCCCGACGACGAGCTGGTGGCCCGGCTGGACGCCTCGAAGGAGGAGCTGTTCAACCTCCGGTTCCAGCTGGCCACGGGCCAGCTCGACAACCCCATGCTGATCAAGGGGGTCCGCCACGACATCGCTCGGATGATGACCGAGCTGACGGAGCGACAACTCGCCGAGCCCGAGGGCCAGAAGGGGGAGGCGTCGTGACCGAGCGGGGCGAGCGCAAGCTGCGCACCGGTGTGGTCGTGTCCGACGCGATGGACAAGACCGTGGTGGTGAAGGTGGAGCGCCGGACCAGGCACTCTCTCTACGGGAAGAGCCTTCGCCGGACGTCGAAGCTGCACGCCCACGACGAGGCCAACGAGGCCAAGGTGGGCGACATGGTCCGGCTGATGGAGACCCGCCCGCTGTCGGCGACCAAACGGTGGCGAGTGGTGGAGATCGTGGAGCGTGCGGAGTGATCCAGCAGGAGTCCAGGGTCCGGGTGGCCGACAACACCGGCGCCAAGGAGGTCCTTTGCATCCGGGTGCTCGGTGGGTCCGGGAGGCGGTACGCTGGGATCGGCGACGTCATCGTCGGCACGGTCAAGGACGCCCTTCCGGGGACCCAGGTGAAGAAGGGAGAGGTCGTTCGGGCCGTAGTGGTGCGCACGGCGAAGGAGAAGCGGCGCACGGATGGCTCCTACATCAAGTTCGACGAGAACGCCGTGGTGCTCATCAACGACCAGCGGCAGCCGCGCGGGACCCGCATCTTCGGCCCCGTGGCCCGCGAGCTGAGGGAGAAGCGATTCATGAGGATCATCTCGCTGGCGCCGGAGGTGCTCTGACGTGCCCGGCGTGAACATCCGGAAGGACGACGAGATCCAGGTGCTCAACGGCAAGGACCGGGGATCGAGAGGCCGGGTCGTGCGGGTCCTGCCCCGGGAGGGCCGGATCATGGTCGAGGGCGTGGCCCGGGCCAAGAAGCACTCGCGCCCATCGAAGCGGCGCCAGCAGGGAGGGATCATCGACATCGAGCAGTTCGTGGACATCTCCAACGTGGCCGTGGTGTGTAAGACCTGTGGCCAGCCGACCCGGGTCGGACACCGCTTCGAGGGCGGCACGAAGATCCGGGTCTGCCGGAAGTGCGAGGCCGATCTCTGATGGCCGAGCGTCCCCGGCTGCAGCTGCGGTTCCGCGAGGAGCTGCTGCCCCGGCTCATGGAGGAGCTCGGGTACGCAAATCCCTGGCAGGTGCCCAGGCTCGAGAAGATTGTGGTGAACATGGGCGTGGGCGAGGCCTCCCGGGACGCCAAGGTGCTCGACGGCGCCCTGGCCGACCTGGCCACGATCACCGGGCAGCGGCCGGTCGTCACCAAGGCCAAGAAGTCCATCGCCAGCTTCAAGCTCCGCGAGGGCATGTCGATCGGCGCCAAGGTCACGCTCAGGGGGGCCAGGATGTGGGAGTTCCTGGACCGCCTCCTGGCCACCGCGCTCCCGAGGATCCGGGACTTCCGCGGGCTCGACCCGAAGGCGTTCGACGGGCGAGGCAACTACACGATCGGGCTCACGGAGCAGCTGGTGTTCCCCGAGGTGGACTACGACAAGGTCGATGCGGTTCGTGGGATGGACATCACCATCGTCACCACGGCTTCGTCGGATGACGAGGGGAAGGCCCTCCTTCGGGCCCTGGGATTTCCCCTCCAGGAGGAGGCCGCGGCCGGCGCCGCGTAGGAGACGAGATGGCGAAGAAGGCACTCATCAACAAGCAGAGAGGCCGGGCCAAGTTCTCGGCCCGGCGGTACACGCGGTGCCGGAGATGCGGTCGGGCCCGGGCCGTGTTCCGACGGTTCGCCTTGTGCCGCATCTGCTTCCGGGAGCTGGCCCACGCGGGCGAGATCCCGGGCGTGACGAAGGCGTCGTGGTAGCGATGATGACCGATCCCATCGCCGACATGCTGACCCGCATCCGGAACGCCAACCTCGCCTACAAGGACGAGGTCGCACTGCCCGCGTCGCGGCTGAAGGAGGAGATCGCGCAGGTCCTGGCCCGTGAGGGCTACGTGACCGGGTACCGGGTGGAGGGCGACGAGCCGAAGCGGCGGATCGTCATCGAGATGAAGTACGGGCCCGAACGGGAGCGGACGATCACGGGCGTGAAGCGGGTCTCCCGTCCGGGGCGGCGTGTGTACGCCGGGCGGGAGCGCCTGCCCCGTGTGCTGGGAGGGCTGGGGATCGCCATCCTGTCCACGTCTCAGGGACTGATGACCGACAAGCAGGCCGCCCGCCGAGGCGTCGGCGGGGAGGTCCTGTGCCACGTGTGGTAGGGAGGAAGCGTTGAGCAGGATCGGGAAGCAGCCCATCGCCATCCCCGACGGGGTGTCCGTCGAGGTGGGCGAGGGCCTGGTCACCGTGAAGGGGCCCGGCGGCGAGCTGTCCCAGCGCGTGGTCCGGGACATGCGGGTCATCGTCGACGGCGGCGAGGTACGTGTGGAGCGTCCCTCGGACGAGCGGGACCACCGCTCCCTACACGGCCTGACCCGGTCCCTGATCGCGAACATGGTCGAGGGCGTGACGAAGGGGTACGAGAAGCGGCTGGAGATCCAGGGCGTCGGCTACCGGGCCGCGCTGAAGGGATCCGAGCTCGAGCTCCAGGTCGGCTTCTCCCATCCCGTGACGATGTCCCCACCGGCGGGGATCGAATTCGAGGTCCCAGCCCCGAATCGGATCGTGGTCAAGGGGATCGACAAGCAGCTCGTCGGGGAGATCGCGGCGAACGTCCGCAAGGTCCGCAAGCCGGAGCCGTACAAGGGCAAGGGGATCCGGTACGAGGGCGAGTACGTCCGGAAGAAGGCCGGCAAGGCCGCCAAGGGGGCGATCGCCTGATGCAGGCCGCGCGCAAGCGACTGGCTCGGGTCCGCCGGCACCGGCGGGTCCGCAAGCGCATCAGCGGGGCCGGGGACGTGCCCCGCCTGGCCGTGTACCGCTCGAACCGCCACATCTACGCCCAGCTCGTGGACGACGGCGCCGGTCGGACCGTGGCCGCGGCGTCCTCGATCGAGGCGGAGGTGCGGAAGGCCGCCGGCGACAAGACTGCGGTGGCCAAGACCGTCGGTCAGCTCATCGCCCAGCGCGCCAAGCAGGCGGGCGTGGAGCGGGCCGTGTTCGATCGAGGCGGCCGCCTGTACCACGGCCGGGTCCGGTCGGTGGCCGAGGGCGCCCGGCAGGGAGGATTGCAGCTGTGAGGCGATACGACACCGCGGACCAGCGGACCCCGTACGAGGAGCGGGTCGTGGCCATCAACCGGGTGGCCAAGGTCGTCAAGGGCGGCCGTCGCTTCTCGTTCGCTGCCCTGGTCGTTGTGGGCGACGCCGCGGGCAGGGTGGGCGTCGGCTACGGGAAGGCCAAGGAGGTCCCGGCGGCCATCCAGAAGGGTGTCGAGGAGGCCAAGCGGAACCTCTTCGAGGTCCCGCTCATGGGCACCACGATCCCGCACCAGGTGATGGGCGAGGACGCCGGGGGCAAGGTGCTGCTGAAGCCCGCCGCGCCCGGCACGGGAGTCATCGCGGGAGGGCCGGTCCGGGCCGTCGTCGAGTGCGTTGGCATCAAGGACATCCTGTCGAAGTCTCTTGGATCCGACAACGCCATCAACATCGTCCGCGCCACGCTGAAGGGACTCCGGACGCTGCGACGCCCCGAGGAGATCGCCAAGCTTCGGGGCCTCGATGTCAACGAGGTCGCTCCCAGGCCCATGCTGGAGGCCATCAAGGAGGCCGACGAGCGAACCCGGGCCACCCGGGCAGAGTCCGGGCTGGAGGACTCCGGTGCCGAAGCTTAGGGTCACCCAGGTCCGGGGGCGTGCGGGAAAGCCCCGCCGGCAGCGGGACACGCTGCGGGCGCTCGGTCTCCGTCGCATCCGCCACGTGGTGGTGAAGGAGGACCGCCCCGAGATCCGGGGCATGATCGCCCGGGTCAACCACCTGGTCCAGGTGGAGGAGGTGGACGAGTGAAGCTCCATCACCTCCGTCCGGGGCCCGGCGCCCGCCGGGATCGCCGCCGGGTCGGCCGCGGCCGGGCGGCCGGACAGGGCAAGACCGCGGGCCGGGGAACCAAGGGCTACCTGGCCCGAAACAACAAGAAGCTCGGCTACGAAGGCGGGCAGATGCCGCTGACCCGCCGGGTCCCCAAGAAGAAGGGCTTCACGAACCCCAACCGGGAGGCATGGGCCGTGGTCAACGTCGAGCGGCTGGCTGAGCGGTTCGACGCCGATGCCACCGTGTCCCCGGAATCGATGGCCGCGGCCGGGCTGGTCCGGCGGCGCATGCCGGTCAAGGTGCTGGGCGGGGGCGAGCTCGACCGCGCCCTCACCGTGCAGGCGCACGGGTTCACCAGGGTCGCTCGGGAGAAGATCGAGCGGGCCGGCGGTCGGGTCGAGGTCCTCGGGGAGTAGAGTGAGAGCCTCCGCCGGAAGGGGAAGCGGATGCTGAGGGCCTTCGTCAACGCGTTCAAGATCCCGGACCTCCGGGCGAAGATCCTGTTCACCCTGCTCGTTATCGGGCTGTACCGGCTGGGGTCCTTCCTCCCGATCCCGAACATCGACGTGTCAGAGCTCGCCGGTCAGGCGAACGCCACACAGGGCGGCTTCCTCTCGTTCATCAACCTGTTCTCGGGGGGTGCGCTGAGCCGGCTGGCAGTTTTCGCGCTCGGCATCATGCCGTACATCACGTCCTCGATCATCATGCAGCTGCTGGTCGTGGTGATCCCCAAGCTCGAGGAGTGGCGGAAGCAGGGTGAGATCGGCCAGAAGAAGATCACCCAGTACACGCGGTACATGACGGTGGCCCTGGCGCTCCTGCAGTCCACCGGGCTGATCTTCCTGTTCAACAACCAGCTCCCCGGGGTGATCCGCGACTTCACGCCCACCCGGGTGGGCTTCATGGTCCTCACGCTCACCGCGGGCACGGCCATGATCATGTGGCTCGGCGAGCTGATCACCCAGCGTGGGATCGGCAACGGGATGTCGCTCATCATCTTCACCAGCGTCATCGCCGAGCTACCTTCTCAGGGCTACAGCGTTTTCCGGCAGGGCGGGAGCATCCAGTTCGGCATCATCGTGGCCCTGGGCCTGCTGATCATCCTGGCTGTGGTGTTTATGGAGCAGGGACAGCGGCGGATCCCGGTGCAGTACGCCAAGCGGGTGGTGGGAAGGCGAATGACGTCCGGCGGCAGCACGTACATCCCGCTGAAGGTCAACCAGGCCGGGGTCATCCCGATCATCTTCGCCAGCTCGGTCCTGTACTTCCCGACGCTGCTCGGCTCGGTGATCCAGTGGCCGCCGTTCCAGCGGTTCCTGGATAACCATCTGGTGAACCAGGCCAGTCCCGTCTACATCACGATCTACGGGCTCCTGGTGGTGTTCTTCGCGTACTTCTACACGGCGATCTCGTTCAACCCGGTGGACACCGCGGACAACATCCGGAAGTACGGAGGCTTCATCCCGGGCATCCGGCCCGGCAAGCCGACGGCCGATCACCTCGACCACATCCTCAGCAGGATCACGCTGCCCGGATCCCTGTTCCTGGCCACGATCGCACTGATCCCTTCGATCGCGCTGATCGTGATGGGCATCGATCCGAACATCTTCCCGTTCGGGGGAACGTCGGTGCTCATCGTCGTGGGCGTGGCGCTCGAGACCATGAAGCAGATCGAGTCCCAGCTCACGATGCGCCACTACGAGGGCTTCCTGAGGTAGCTGCGTGCGGATCGTGCTGATCGGCCCCCCGGGGGCGGGGAAGGGGACCCAGGCGCATCGCCTGGCCGACTACTTCGACGTCAAGCTGATCTCCACTGGCGACATGTTCCGGCGGAACGTCCGGGCCGAGACGCCTCTCGGGCTGAAGGCGAAGTCGTACATGGAAGCGGGGGAGTTGGTGCCCGACGACGTAGTGATCGAGATGCTCCTCCAGGAGCTCGACCGGTCGCCGAACGGGTTCGTCCTGGACGGGTTCCCCCGAACGATCCCTCAGGCCCAGGCGTTGGAGACCGCCCTGGCGGAGCGCCGGCGGCCGCTGGAGGCGGTCCTCAAGTTCGTCATCCCGGACGAGGTCACGGTGGCCCGCCTGGCGGGCCGGAGGACCTGTTCGCACTGCGAGCGGACCTTCAACGTTGAGCTGAAGCGCACCAAGGTCGAGGGGGTGTGCGACAACTGCGGCGGCGAGCTCGTCCAGCGGGACGACGACCGTGAGGCGATCGTCCGTCACCGGCTCGACGTCTATCACCGGGACACGGAGCCGCTACAGAAGTTCTACTGGGAGCGGGGGCTCCTCCGTGAGGTCGATGCTGTCGGCGAGGTCGAGGAGATCACCCACCGGGCCATCGCCGCGGTCGACGACCTTCGCACGTGATCATCCTCAAGTCGCCCGAGGAGCTCGAGAAAATGCGCCGGGCCGGACGTATCGTGGCATCCACCCGACGGCGGGTTCTGGCAGCGGTTCGGCCCGGGATCACCACGGGAGAGCTGGACGCGATCGCCGAGGAGCACATCCGATCGAACGATGCGGTGCCGTCGTTCAAGGGTTACCGGGGATTCCCCCGGTCGATATGCGCGTCGGTGAACGAGGAGCTTGTCCACGGGATCCCCGGCGACCGGGCCCTCCTCCCCGGCGATCTCCTGTCGCTCGACTTCGGGGCGATCTGGGAGGGTTACCACGGCGATTCGGCCGTCTCGGTGTTCGTCGGCGAGCCCGCCTCCGACGAGGCCGAGAAGCTGGTCCGGGTCACCGAGGAGGCCCTTGAGGCTGGGATCTCCCAGGTGCGCGAGGGGGGTAGGCTGTCGGACATCGGAAACGCCGTCCAGCAGGTGGTGGAGGGGGCGGGGTTCGGCGTGGTCCGGGAGTACGTTGGCCACGGGATCGGGCAGAGCCTCCACGAGGACCCACCGATCCCGAACTACGGGCCGCCGGGCCGAGGCCCCGAGCTCCGCCCGGGGATGGCGCTGGCCATCGAGCCGATGGTGACCCTGGGCGGATGGGAGACCCGGGTGCTCGACGACGACTGGACGGTGGTCACGGAGGACGGCAGCCTCTGCGCCCACTTCGAGCACACCGTGGCCATCACCGACCACGGAGCCGAGATCCTGACCTCGGATTGAGCTCGACCGAGATGTCCGGCTCAGGGGGGTTCGCGAGGCGAGACCTGGACGGGTTCAGGGGGAGTGGCCTATACTGGTGCCGGCCCCCGGGAGGGGGCCGAGTGTTGCGTGTCCGGGAATCCCTCGAGGAGCGTGTGCGTTGAAGGTACGGCCGTCGGTCAGGCGGATGTGCGAGAAATGCAAGGTCATCCGGAGGAGAGGGCGGGTCATGGTGATCTGCTCGAACCCGAGGCACAAGCAGCGGCAGGGATAGGAGGAGCATGGCTCGGATCGCCGGCGTGGACCTTCCCCGCGACAAGCGGGTGGAGGTCGCGCTGACCTACATCTACGGCGTCGGCCCGAGCGCCGCCCGGGCCACGGTGGCCGGGGCCAAGGTCAGCCCGGACACGAAGGTGAGGGACCTGTCGGAGGACGAGGTGGTCCGCGTCCGCGAGTGGATCGACCAGAACCTCAAGGTCGAGGGGGACCTTCGCCGCGACGTGGCTCAGGACATCAAGCGCAAGATCGAGATCGGCGCGTACCAGGGCCTGCGGCACCGCCGGAGCCTCCCGGTCCACGGTCAGCGGACCCACACGAACGCCAGGACCCGCAAGGGCCCCAAGAAGACCGTCGGCGTGAGGCGAAAGGCGGCGAAGTAGTGGCGAAACCGAAGAAGAAGACCCGTAAGAAGGAAAAGAAGAACATCGTTCACGGGGCCGCCCACATCAAGTCGACCTTCAACAACACGATCGTCACGATCACCGATCTCGACGGGAACACGATCTCGTGGGCCTCGGCCGGCAACGTGGGCTTCAAGGGATCCCGCAAGTCCACGCCGTTCGCGGCGCAGCTCGCCGCCGAGGCCGCGGCTCGGCGGGCCCAGGAGCACGGCGTCAAGAAGGTCGAGGTGTTCGTGAAGGGTCCCGGGTCGGGACGGGAGACGGCCATCCGGTCGCTGGCTGCGACCGGGCTGGAGATCCTGGGGATCCAGGACGTCACCCCCGTGCCCCACAACGGGTGCCGGCCCCGGAAGCGCCGGCGGGTCTAGGAAGCAGGCCGGCCTCTGGCCGGCCCGATTGGCGGGGTAGGACTGGATGATCCCCCGCCGAAGGAGGAATGCAGGGTGCTGATCGTCGCGAGACCACGGATCCAGGAGGAGAGCGTCAGCCCGACGCGGGCGAAGTTCATCATCGAACCGCTCGAGCCCGGATTCGGATACACGCTTGGCAACTCTCTCCGGAGGACGCTGCTGTCGTCGATCCCCGGCGCGGCCGTGTCTTCGGTCAAGATCGAGGGCGTGCTGCACGAGTTCTCCACGATCTCGGCTGTCACCGAGGACGTCACGGACATCGTGCTGAATGTCAAGGAGATGGTGATCCGGTCGGAGCTCGAGGAGCCGGCCACGCTCTACCTCAAGGCCAAGGGGCCCGGGGACGTAAAAGCCGGCGACATCTCCCCGCCGGCGGGCGTGGAGATCCTCAACCCCGATCTCCACATCGCCACGCTGGGGAAGACCGCCTCGTTCGAGATGGAGCTCACGGTGGGGCGGGGCGTGGGCTACCGCACGGCGGAACAGAACAAGAATCCCCGGGACCCCATCGGGGTGATCCCGGTTGACTCGATCTTCTCGCCGGTGCGGCGGGTCTCTTACGCTGTGGAGGCCACCCGGGTCGAGCAGATGACCGACCGGGACCGGCTGATCCTGGACGTCCTGACGGACGGCTCCGTCTCGCCTCGCGAGGCCGTGGCCTCGGCAGGGACCACGCTCGTCGAGCTGGCCAGCCTGTTCGGTGAGCTTTCGGAGAGCCCCGGCCTCTCCCTGGGCCCGGCCGAGGGCGAGGGGGAGCTGGCCGGCGACCTGGCCCTCCCGATCGAGGAGCTGAGCCTGTCGGTGCGTTCCTACAACTGCCTGAAGCGCGAGGCCATCCACACGGTCGGCGAGCTGATCCAAAAGACGGAGCAGGAGCTGACGGACATCCGCAACTTCGGCCAGAAGTCCATCGACGAGGTCAAGTCGAAGCTCGACGAGCTCGGCCTGTCGCTCCGGGAGGCCTAGTGCCGAGGCCGCGCAAGGGTCCCCGGCTCGGCTCCGGCCCCTCGCACGAGCGGCTGTTGCTCGGCGGCCTGGCCGCGGCGCTGTTCGAGCACGACAAGGTTCGGACCACCGAGGCCAAGGCCAAGGCGCTCCGGCCCCTGGCGGAGCGGCTGATCACGTTCGCCAAGCGAGGCGACGTGCACGCCCGGCGACAGGTGCTGAAGGTGGTGCCCGACCGCGACGTGGTGCACCGGCTCTTCGCCGAGATCGGGCCCCGCATGGCCGAGCGGCAGGGCGGCTACACCCGCATCCTGAAGCTCGGGCCTCGCAAGGGCGACGGCGCCCCCATGGCGGTCATCGAGCTGGTCGACCGTCAGGCCGAGGAGTAGTCGGCCCGGCGGTGCCGTGGCCGTCCTGAAGCTCGTGATGGCTTACGACGGCACCGGCTTCCACGGGTTCGCCCGCCAGCCGGGGCAGCGGACGGTCGAGGGAGCCCTCCTGGACGCCCTGGAGCGGATCCTGGGGCAGCGCCCGAGGCTCTCGGTGGCCGGGCGGACCGACGCCGGCGTGCACGCCGAGGGCCAGGTCGTCTCCTTCGAGGCCGACGGCGACGCCGACCCGGGTCGGCTCCAGCGGGCCCTCAACGGGATGCTCGGGCCGGAGGTCGCCGTCCGGCGGGTCGGCCGGGCCCCGGCGGGGTTCGATGCCCGGCACAGCGCCATGGCCAGGTCCTACCGGTACAGGGTCCGGGTCGGCGAGGTCCCGGACCCGTTCACGGCCCGCACCGAGTGGCATCGTCCGGGCGAGTACGGGCTGGGGCCGATGCGGCGTGCCGCCGGCCTCCTGGTGGGCGAGCACGACTTCGCCTCGTTCTGCCGGCCCGGAGGGGGGTCGACGGTCCGCCGCCTGGAGCGGCTATCGGTGCGGCGGGCCGGCGAGGCCCTCGAGATCCGGGCTCGGGCGGGGAGCTTCCTGCACCAGATGGTACGCAGCCTGGTTGGGACCCTCCTGGCTGTGGGGGAGCGGCGTCTTGAGGCCCGGTCGATGCCCGACGTCCTGGCCGCCGGGGATCGCTCCGCGGCGGGCCCGGTGGCCCCGCCGCACGGCCTGACCCTGGTTTCTGTACACTATGGTGCCCACCCACGAGCGCGCCGAGTGTCGCGCGCGTCTGGAGAGCGATGAAGACGTACATGCCGAAGCCGAAGGACGTCCAGCGAGGCTGGTACGTCGTCGATGCCGATGGGGCCGTCCTGGGGCGGCTGGCCTCGGCGGTGGCCCACGTCCTTCGGGGCAAGCACAAGCCCTCCTACGCTCCCCACCTCGACGTTGGGGACCACGTGGTCGTGGTCAACGCGGCCAAGGTCCGTCTGACCGGGGAGAAAGAGGGCAAGAAGATCTACTATCGCCACTCGCAGTACCCCGGCGGGCTCAGGGAGATCCCCTACGGGCAGATGGCCGAGCGTCAGCCCGATCGGGTGGTGGAGCAGGCGATCCGGGGGATGCTGCCGAAGACGCGGCTGGGCAGGCAGATGCTTCGGAAGCTGTCGGTGTACGCGGGCCCCGACCACCCGCACGGCGCGCAGCGGCCGACGGCGCTCCGCATCGGCGAGGTCCCGGGCACCGAGGAGAGCTGAGGAGTCGAGTATGGCGGACACGGAGACGAGGATGGCGGCGACCGGTCGGCGGAAGGAGGCGGTGGTCCGCGTGCGGGTGTCCCCTGGGTCCGGCCGGTTCGACCTCAACGGCCGGACGCTCGAGGAGTACTTCCCTTCCCGCACCCAGCGGGTCCTGGCCACCGCGCCCCTGCGG